>NZ_DASZCQ010000316.1:0-67244 GCF_035942955.1 Actinophytocola sp.
CTGGGCGCGCAGCGCGGCGCCGCCGGCGGTTCTCCCGTGGCGATCGTGGCGGCTGTGCCGGGCCTGCCGCGGCCAGGGTCGGCGTTCTTCCCGGGTCAGCGGCCGCGGGGCTTGGCGCGTAGGTGGATGCGTTCGCCCTGCTTGCCGAACAGGCTGAGGATCTCGACGGGGCCCTTGCCGGCGCTGCCGAACCAGTGGGGCAGGCGGGTGTCGAACTCGGCCGCCTCGCCGGGGCGCAGGGTGAGATCGTGGTCGGCCAGCAGCAGGCGCAGGCGTCCGGACAGGACGTACAGCCACTCGTAGCCCTCGTGCGTGCGCAGGTCGGGCTCGCTCCGGCCGGCCGGGATGGTGATCTTGAAGGCCTGCGGGGCGCCGGGCTGGCGGGTGAGCGGGACGATGGTGCGCCCGTCGACCTGGCGCGGCGGGATGTGCACGCGCGGGTCGACGACCCGGGGCGCGGCGACCAGCTCGTCGAGCGGAACCTGATGGGCAAGGGCGATCGGGAGCAGCAGCTCGAGGCTGGGCCGGCGCTGCCCGGATTCCAACCGGGACAGTGTGCTCTTGGAGATGCCGGTGGCCTCGGCCAGCGCGGCCAGTGTGACCCCGCGCTGCGTGCGCACGCGTTTGAGCCGGGGGCCGATCTGATCGAGGGTGCTGGCAATGAGCGGGTCCACGGCTCCCATCGTCCCAGATTCGGCAACAAATGTTGCCGAGCGTTCGCCAGCCGGGGCAGGCTCGACGGCGGAGGTGATCGTATGGACTACGACGTGGTGGTGATCGGGGGTGGCGCGGCCGGTCTGTCCGCGGCGCTGGTGCTGGCCAGGGCCCGCCGCAGGGTGGCGGTGATCGACGCCGGGGAGCCGCGCAACGCCCCGGCCGCGCAGATGCACGGTTTCCTGTCCCGGGACGGAATGCGGCCGGCCCACCTGCTCGCGGTGGGCCGCGGTGAGGTGATCGGCTACGGCGGCGACATCGTCCGCGGCCGGGTGCGCCGCATCGAGCCCGGTTTCGTCGTCCACTCCGGCGGCGCCCCGACGCTGACCGCACGCGCGGTGCTCGTCACCACCGGCCTGCGTGACGAGCTCCCCGACATCCCGGGGGTGCGCGAACGCTGGGGCACCGATGTCGTGCATTGCCCGTACTGCCACGGCTACGAGGTGCGCGACGCCCCGATCGGCGTGCTGGGCGGCGAGGAACGCGACGCGTCCATGCACCAGGTCCTGCTGGTACGGCAGTGGTCGGCCGACGTGATCTTCTTTCCCGGCCGGCTCACCCCGACCGCCGAGGACCGCGAACGCCTGACCGCACGCGGAATCCGGATCGTCGACGGCGACGTGGCCCGGCTCGTGGTCACCGACGACCGCCTGTCCGCGGTCGAGCTTTCCGACGGCCGGCTGGTGCCCCGCACGGCGGTGTTCGTCGCCCCCCGCTTCGTCCCCCACGACGACCTGCTGACCGACCTCGGCTGCGCGGTCGACGAGAACGGCTGGGTGTCAACCGACCCCGCCGGGGCCACCAGCGTCCCCGGCGTGTGGGCCGCCGGCAACGTCGTCAACCCGCGCGCCCAGGTGATCACCGCGGCCGGCGCCGGCTCCACCGCCGCCGCCGCGATCAACGGCTACCTGGTTGAGGACGACATCGCCCGGTCTAGGCGACTGGTTCGCACCTGAACTCCACGGCGGCGGCGAGGTCGGTGGCGAGCCGTTCGGCTTCGGGGACGGTGTCGGCGCCGACGACGAGGACGCCGGCGCGGTCGAAGGAGTCGCGGAGCGGGCCGATGTGGTGGCCGACGGCGACGTCGCAGGAGGCGCGCAGGACGGCGGGGTGGGCGGCTGCCTCGCCGAAGCCGGTGATCGAGGTGATCCGGCCGGGCGGCGGGGTGAGGAAGCGGACGGCGGCGGCGCGGGTGCAGGCGAGCGGGCCGGGCGGCGCGCCGAGCAGGTCGTCGTAGATCAGGCCGTAGAGCTCCAGCCCGGGAATGGCGTGGCCGAGCAGCAGGTGGATCCAGTCGCCGCCGGGGCGGCCGTGCACCTCGCCGAGCACCGGCCCGTCCGCGGTCCACCACAGCTCCACATGGAACAGACCGAACCGCAAACCCAACGCCCGCAGGGCAACGCGGACCTCGCGTTCGATCCGGGCGCGCCGCGGCTCGGGCAGCGGCGCCGGCAGGACGTGGCCGACCTCGACGAAGGCGCCGGGCCCGAGCACCTTCTTCTCCGTGATGGCCAGCACCACCGGCTGTCCACTGAGGAACACCCCCTCGACGCTGTACTCGGGTCCGTCCACATATTCCTCGATGAGGAACGGGCCCGGCCGCGGGAGAGCGGCGACCGCCGCGTCGAGCTCGGCGGGATCGCGCACCAGGCTCACCCCGAGGCTGCCCATGGCGTCGCGGGGCTTGACGATCCACGGGCCGCCGCCGCAGCCGTGGCCGATGAGCTCGGCGGCCTCGGCGGCGCTGCCGCACACGGCGAGGCGCGGTTGGGCGAATCCCGCCTCGCGCAGCCATTCGCGGCACGCGTCCTTGCTCCGGATCCGCCGGACAACCTCGCCGGAGTTGCCGGGCAGGCCGAGCTCGTCTACGACGTCGGCCACGGCGATCTGCGCGTATTCCCGGGGCGACACGACGATGTCCGGAACGTCGCCGGTGTCGCGCAGCTGCTTGGCCCACACCGCGCACCCCGCCGGGTCGGTGAAGTCCACGGCGCTCACCGTGTCGGCGAGGGCCACCATGCCGGGCGACGCGTCCAACGCCTCCTGCTGGTCGGTGAGGTGGACCCGCAGCCCCCTGGCGTGCGCCTGCCGGATCGCCTTGCGCGTCAGGTCGACGCCGTGCGGGACCGTTGGCGCGCCACCGAGAATCAGCACCGTGGCCATCACGGCCACCAGACCGAGAACACGGTCAGGTCGGTGGTGCCGTCGTTGATTGCCTCGTGGGAGGTGTGCGGGACGATGTAGACGGCCTGGCCGCCACGGATGTCCATGGCGCCCGAGCCGAGGTTCAGCCGCGCCTGCCCGCCGGCGACGAACCAGATCTCGTGCACGGCATGGCTCTCCTCTGGCGAGCGGCCGCCCGGCGGGACGCTCCAGTAGGACGCCTTGAACGGCACGCCCGGCAGCGGGTACTCGCGCAGCGTGCCACCCTCCGGGCCGAGCGCGCCGACGTCGCCGCCAAGCAATCCCCCGCGGGGCAACGGGTTCTCCGGCATGATGCTCAATCCTCCGTCTCCGGGATCAGATCCGACACGCGCGCGGTCGGCACGTCGGGAATCGGCTCGTACACGGTGGAATCGGGGACGCTGCCGTGCTCGAAGCCGTCCAGCACGGGATCGAAGCCGGCGCCGAGGCACTGCCACAGGTGCCGCGCCCAGCGCGGCATGAACGGGCAGGCCAGCAGGGCCATGGTCTTCAGCCACCAGAACGGATGGCTGCGCGCCAGCCCGGCCTCGCCTGCGGCCAGCCAGGTCTCGACGACGCGCTGGGCGAGGCCGAGATCGGTGTGCGGCGGCCGGAACGCGCTCGTCTGTCCGATGAGGACCTCGCTGATCCGCCGCGTCATCGTCGGCTCGAGCGAACCCGGCAGCCTGCCGTGGGCCCTTGCGAGGGCATCCCGGACGAGCGGGCACAGCCGGCCCCGCAGGGTCTCGGCGACGTACCGGGCGAACCGCTCGGGACGGAAGTCGGTCTCCCGGCGCGCCGGCGCGATCTTCGCCAGGTACATCCGCAGCGGATCGACGGGCAGGCCGGCGTCGAGGTAGTCGCCGCCCCAGATGACATGCCGCCGGCTCGTCGAGAACTTCGAGCCGTTGAGCCGAAGAAACTCGTTCACCACGTAGTAGTCGTACGGCCGCCAGTCGAGCTCGTCGTCGCAGTAGGCGAACTGGACACCCCAGGCGAGCACGTTGTCCAGCCCGCACGTCGCGACCGTCCTAACGGAACTGTCCCGGCCGAACGGACTGCCGATGCCGGCAGTGGTGCCGTAGACCTCGGCGACCAACGTCATGGCGGCGTACCAGACCGGGCCGTACGTGTTGTACACCACCTCCGGCTCGAGCCGGCGGACCCGGTACGGGATGCCCCAACCGTTCGGCTGGGTGAGCCGCACCTCCCGGCCGTTGAGCTCGCAGAAGCGGTCGAAGAGCTCCTGATACGGCGCGGGATAGCGGCGGGCGGCCTCGGCGCCGCCGAACTGCGGGGCGGCGCTGAGGAACGCGGTGGTGACCGGGGCCAGCTCGACGTCGTCGTCGGCGTCCAGCCGGGGCCGGATGCCCACGAGGTCGGCTGGGCCGAACCACACTCCGCAGGCCTCGCACGAGGATCCGCCCGCCGGAGCGTCGCAGGCGGGGCAGTGGCCGAGGCTGAACGGGCCGACGAGGAACCGGCCGGACCGGCGGGAGCGCGGCAGCTTCTCCTGCTCGTAGCGAACCCGGCCGGCCGCCTCAAGATGCGCGACGAGCTCGTGCGTGCGGCGGTGCACCTCGTCGCGCCACGGCTGCTCGTGCAGATCCAGCAGGATCTCCTGCCGGATGTCGAAGCCGGCCAGCGTGCGCACCGCGTCCCGGTGGAAGTGCTGGGCCAGCTCGACCGGATCGCGGCCGTCCCGGTCGGCGGCGAGCAGGACGTACGGTTCGTACGAGTCCACCGCCGACACCTGGCGCACGTCGTGGCCGGTGGCGGTGAGATGCCGGGCGAGCGCGTCGGCGCCGAGGAACGGGCCGGCCAGATGCCCGAGGTGCAGCGGGCCGTTGGGTGTCGGGTATCCGGCGGTGATCATCCACCGGTGTGCGGGGCCGGGCCGGACGATCTCTCGCAACGACATCGACTGTCCTTTCGCGATTGGTCAGCGAATGACCGGCGCCAGGGTCTTGGTGAGCGTGTCCAGCCGGTGCACCAGCTCGGCCCTGGTGGCGGCGCGGGCGATGACCGAACCGAGCACGCAGCCGGTGTAGTCCTCGGGCGGCGGGGCGACGTGCTCGCCGATGGCCCGCTCGAGGACGATGTGCTCGACGCCGGGTGTGGCGTTGGCCTCGGCCAGCCCGGCGAACCCCTCGAACACGCCCGCGTCCGGGGTGACGATCTTCTTGACGCCGGCGTGGAACACCGGCTCGCCGGCCGCGACCGGCGCCGCTCCGGTGGCCACCCGGATCGCGTTCTCGTGGAAGCTCTGGCCGGTCGCGAGCGGCACGAGGTGCGAGGTGATGTAGTCGCCGCCGCCGCGGGCCGCCGCCTCGATGAGCTTGGCCCGCCCTTTGTCCACTTTGCACTCGAGGTGGAAGACGCAGTCGTCGAGCCCGAAGACCTTGATCACCTGACTGGTCAGCGCGAGCACGGCTTCCCGCTCGGGTTCGCCGAGCGCCGTCGGGAAGACGTGGCCGACCTCGGTGTGGAACGGCGGCAGGGTCTCCTTGTCGGTGATGCCGGCGACGGTGACCTCCTCGTTCCGGACGTAACCCTCCACGCTGTGCTCGGTGCCGGTCAGGAACTCCTCGTAGATGAGCTGGCTGACGCCGCGGCCGAAGATCGGGTTGACGGTCGGCCGGATGTGCTGGGTCAGCGTGTCGAACGCGCGCAGCAGGTCGTCGGCGTTGTGCAGCTCGAAGATCGCGATGCTGCCGGCGGCCACGGTCGGCTTGAGGATGGCCGGATAGCCGATGTCCGCGGCCGCGGCCTCCGCCTCCACCCAGGTGCCCACGTGCCGGAAGCGCGGGACGAGCTCGGGGTGCGCGCTCATCGCCTGCCGCATGCGGTACTTGTTGCGGGCGATGCGCGCCGCTTCCGGCGGCGGTCCCGGCAGGCCGAGCTCCTCGGCGAGCAGCGCGACGGTGTTCACGTCGCGGTCGCTCCAGGTCAGCACGCCGTCGACGCGGTGGGCGCGGGCCAGCCGACGGCCGGCGGCCAGCGCCGCGCCGACGTCGTAGGTGTCCACGACCACCTGCTCGCGCACCACGTCCCTCGGCACGTCCAGCGCCGGCTGGTCGGTCACCAGCAGTACCCGGTAGCCGAGGCGGTGGGCCGCGAACAGCGTGGGTTGGTGCTCGACCCGGCTCGGCCGCAGGTTGTAGTAGATCAGGCTGGGCTGGGACATCAGGCCTCGTTTCTGACGGATGCGCGCAACGGCAAGGCAAGGAGGGCGACCGCGGCGAGACCGCACGCGGCCAGCGACAGCCAGTAGAGCCGGGCGCCGCCGTGGTTGAGCAGGACGAGGAAGATGCTGCCGCCGCAGAAGGATCCGGCCGCCTCCCCCACCGTCCAGCAGGCCTGCCGAAGGTTGAACGCCTCGATCGGTGAGCCGGTTGGCAGCTCGGCGAACGCCGTGCTGACCATCGGGGTGAAGATGGTCTCGGCCACCGAGAAGATTGCCACGGCCAGGAATGCGGCGCCCACCAAGGGAATGCCGGCGCCGAGCAGCACCATCGAGACCGAGAACAGGGCGATGCCGGCGTACAGCAGGCTCGCCGGTGTCACGCCCCGGTCCAGCAACCGCGCCACCACCGCGGAGACCGGGACCTGCAGCAGGACGATGATCACCGCGTTGGCGACGAAGTAGCTGCCCCGCAGCGGGGCCGACGACACCTCGTGGGAGATCAGCAGCGCGAACGCCGAGAAGAACTGGGCGTACAGCCCGCTGCCGGCCGCGCTGGCGATGAGCACGCGCCGGTGGTCGCGGTCCCGGAGGAGCCGGGCCACCGTCGAGCGGCCCACCGGCCACCGGCCCGGTCCGGGGGCCGGCCTGATCCGGCCGGGAAGCACCAGCCGGACGATCACCGCGGCGGCCGTGTAGAACGCGGCGACGATGCCGAACAGCAGGCGGCTGTGCCCGCCGGCGACCAGGGTGAGCGCGGCGAACGGGGCCAGCGCCGCCGCGATGTTGACCGCGATCTGCTGCGCGGAGAAGACCCGGTTGCGGTCCGCGCTGCTGGGGATCAGGTGCGCGGTGATGGCCCGGCACAGCAGCACGTTGACGCTCGTGCCGAGGCCGGCGAGCAGCAGCAGCGCGATCAGCAGCGGCGCCGAGGCGACGTACGGCAGCACCGCGAACATCGCGGCGGCCAGCAGCAGCCCGGTCACCATCGCGTGCACGTAGCTGATCCGGGACAGCCAGCGGGAGACCAACAGGCAGGAGACGCCCACCGCGCCGACGTAGCCGAACAGGGCCGTCCCGACCACGGCCGGCGACGCCCCGGGCACCTGGGCGACCAGCACCACCGCGAGCACCGGCAGGACACCGAAGTGACCGAGGTGCTGCAGCAGGTATCCGGCCGCCACCCGAGCCGGGAAGGTGCGCAGGGTCGCCCGCGGCACCGCCGGTTCGCCGCGCTCGGAGACGGTGACCATCAGGCCGCGACCTCCGCATCGGTCAGCAGCCGCACCGCCTCGGTGGCCAGCGCCGGCCCTAGCCGCAGGCCGCTGCCGGAGCCGCCGGCGACGACGACCAGCGGGCCGCCCCGCTCGCGGCGCACGATCGGCACCCGGTTCGGCGCGTACCCGTCATAGGCCACCCGCCCGCCGACCACGTGCTCGGCGAGCCCCCGGCAGCGCCGCTCGAGCGACTCCCGGCCGAGGTCGATGTCCTTCTGGCTCGGGATGACCGGCGCCGGGCCGGCGCCGGGTGACAGCCACTCGTCGCGGTAGAAGCTGACGAAGATCGAGTTGTTCGCCGGGTCGGGCGTCATGAACAGGTCGTCGTCGACGAACTCGACCATCGGTGAGCCGGGCGGGGCCGGCACCGAGCAGTGCAGCCCGACCACCCGCTTGGCCCGGATGTCCAGCTCCGGCGACACCACGCCGAGCGGCGCCGCCGCGTCGGCGAACCAGGCGCCGATCGCCAGCACGACCCGCGCCGCGGTGGTCACCACGCCCGCCGCGGTCAGCAGCTCGTACCCGTCGCGGACCCGGCGCACCGAGACCACCTCCGTGCCGATCCAGGCGCGCACCGCGGGCTGGGCCATCAGGCACCCCCACATCGCGCTGACGAACGGCTCGGCGTGGATCCGGTAGGTGCCCGTGCAGCGCAGCACGACCTCGCCCGGCTGGACCCGGATGTCCGGGCACACCCGCTCGAGCTCGGAGACGTCCACCCGGGTCAGGGATCCGGGCAGCGCGCGGTCGCCGAGGCGGCCGACGCTCTCCTCGCCGGCGACGACGAACGAGGACATCTTCTCGATCACCCGACCCGATTCCGCCTGCACGAGGCCGAACCATCGCCGCAGCACCGCGGTCGCCTGCCTGATCATGGCCGGGTGCCCGGGGGTCGGGCCGAACGGAACGGCCATGCCGGCCGACCACCGGGTGGCGCCGCCACCCGGAAGATCCCGGTCAACGACCAGGATCGACCAGTCCGGCCGGGATTCCACGGCGGCGAGCGCGGTGCACAGTCCCAGCGCGCCGGCGCCGACCACGACCAAGTCGAATTCTGACGTCCTCATCTGGCCTTCTTCGTCCGATCGGGAACTATGACGCGCGTGATCGGGTGCCGACGGCGCCGATCATGGTGCAGTACTCCGCCAGCACGCGATCGCTCAACGCACCGAGGCAGGACAGATTGGCAAAGCCCGGCCCCTGCGCCAGCGCGGACAATGCGGGCACGTGAAGGTTCGGCCGCACGCGGGGTAGGGAAAGGCTGGAATCTATCAACCTGGCGATTGCGGTCTGGTCATCGAGAAGCGCACCCACTTGTTTCTCCACATATCGCACGGAGCGTGCGGAAAGTAGGGACCGAATCTGTGTCAGCGGGCAGAATCCGGTACAGTTGACGATCAGGTCGAACTCGTCTTTCGTGATCCGGCCGTGCTGCTCGATGTCGATGCGCAGCCGGTTGCCGGCAGCGTTGACCGAAACGACCCGGCCGAGCCGGAACGACACGTTCTGATACTCGACGAGCCGGCTGACCGCCGCGGGTGACATGACCCCACGGTCCGTCCGCCGAATGAACTCGTACCTGATCTCCTCGGGAAGCTCGGCCCAACTGGCGGCCTGCGGCTGAGAATAGACCACGTTCTCCAGGTACGATTCCAGCCGCGAATAGGGCAGTGACGAGGAGACGAACGTCACCGATATCGACTCACCGTGCCTGGCGAGCAGGAACAGGGCCATGGCGACGGCGCTCTCGCCGGCCCCGACGATGCAGACACGCGCGCAGGGCGGAAGGGGAATCGATCCGAGGCGCGCCCGGCTGATGTCGGCGCTGACCAACCGGCCGTCGCCGTTGGCGGATCCGGGCAGGCGCCTCGGCAACCCCGGTCCGGTGACGATGAGACCGAGCCGGGCGCACACGGTGTCCGGCTCGCCGCTGTCGGCCGCGCACCGCACCATCCAGCCCGCGCCGCCGTGGTCGACGCTGATCACCTTGGCCCGCTTGAGCCGGATGCTCGCCCCGGCCTTGGCGAAGACCCACTTCAGGTAATAGGCGAACTCCGTGTGCGTCGTGCCCGGCAGGCCGGAGTCGATCCACCGCGAATAGGCGCCCGTGCTCACCAGATAGCTCTGCCAGGAAAACCGGGTCATGGCGGCGTCCACCAGTCCCCCGGCCCGACCGAACGACTCCGCGCTCTGATAAGGGAATCCGATATCCTTTTCCGGCCGCGTTCCGAGCAGCTCCGCCCCGGCCGAGAACCCGAACTTCCCGGTCCACGTCGACGCCGGCTCATGATGCTCCACGATGAGAACGTCCAACGACGCCAGCCCGAGCTCATTGAGCACATGCGCCTTGGCGGCAATCGCGGCCGCCTTCGCCCCAGCGCCGACAACGACGATATCGTGATCGCTCAAAGGCCGATCCCCTCGCACCTATTGGGCGGTGTCGTGCAGCGGCACCCGTTTGCCGACGCCTGAAAACAAGGCTAACGACCCTGAGCTGATCTTGATCTTACTTGCCCTATAGGCAGGCGGGCGTCGCACCGGTTCGGGTGGGGCGTGCAACCTTCCGGGGGTGTCGGGTGGCTGCCCGACTGGATCGTCGGGGTCGGGTACGAGGTGGGGCTCAACGGGCCGCACGGGGACCACGCAAGGGCGCGGGGAGCGGGCCCGCAGGCTCCGATCATCGTGCTCGCCGCGTCCGAGACCGCGCCGCCAGTCGTGGCTCCCGCGACCCGGCGGGTCACCGTGAGGAGTCGATCCGGGTACCGCTGATCATCCGCGGCCCCGGCGTCCCGGCCGGCAAGCGGGTCACCACGATCGCGGCCAACATCGACCTCGCCCCGACGATCCTGGACGTCGCCGGCGCCACCGCCGGAGTGACCCTCGACGGCCGCTCGCTGATCCCGATCGCCAACGACCCCGCGCCGTTCGCCCGCGGCATCGTGGTCGAGACCGGGCCACGGCAGAGCGACGCCTGGTACGCCGGCATCCGCTCACCCAGGTGGAGCTACATCGAGCACTCGACCGGCGAGCTCGAGCTGTGCGACCTGCGGGTCGATCCCTTCCAGCTCACCAGCGTGCACGACGACCCCCGCTACGCGGCCACCCGGGCGGCCCTCGCCAGCCGGCTCACCACCCTGCGCACCTGCGCCGGCGACGTCTGTCGACAGTGGACACCCGTGCCCGGTCCGGAATGACGGTCGCGCCGGCGCCGCTTCCATTTCCGTTTCGGTTCGGCTCGGTTCCGCCGAATACATGTATCTGGCGTGCCGGTGCCGACACCGAGTAATGGAAGCGGCCCGCGGGACCGGCCGCACGGTATGCGAGTGGAGGCCACCCATGGCCGAGACGGCGCAGGCTGCGCCCATTTCCAGAGCCACGATCATCGCCAGGGCGCCGGGGCGGGGCGCCGACAACGTCCGCCTGGCGGCGTTGCGCGCCCTGCGAACCCTCCTCCAGGGGATCGGCGGCGCCGTTCCGTCCGCCGGCGTCGGCACGGTCATGCTCACCACCGACTACTGGACCGCGCTCGGCTACTCCTGCCTGGCCGCGATCATCGCCGCCGCGGTCTCCTTCGTGCACAACATGGCGAGCTTCCTGCCGGAGGACCCCACCCGCGGACCTCACCGGGACGGGTGACCGGCGATCGGGCATGGACGGCCACCGGGTGGGTACCCGACGCATCGGGAGGTGTCTTGTCATGCCGCAGCAGGCGTGGAGCAACAAACGCGAACGTCAGTACCAGCACATCAAGTCCTCGGCCAAGAAGCGCGGGGAGTCCACCGACCGGGCCGAGGAGATCGCGGCCCGAACCGTCAACAAGAACCGGGCCCAGTCCGGCGAGTCCAAACGGGCCAGCCGAACCTCCACACGGGACAAGTCCCCGCAGAGCCGGGGCGGGCAGCGCTCCGGCACCAAGGGACCCAAGGGCCCGACCCGCGACCAGCTCTACAACGAGGCCAAGAAGCGCAACATCAAGGGCCGGTCCAAGATGACCAAGAACGAGCTGGCCAAGGCCCTCGGCCGCTGACGTGGCGGGTCAGCCGGTGTAGATCCCCCAGAGGTAGTACCAGCCGGGCGAGCCGGTTCCCGTTTCCGGATTGCGCTCGGCGAAGGCACAGTCCCAGGCGATGAACATCTGCCCGGCGTTGACCTCCTGCTCGATGTGGGCCTGCCGTTCGGCCTCGCACCCGGACCCGGAGTCGAACGGGCCGGCGTAGTGGTCGATCCAGCTCGCCGGCCCTGGCAGGCTAGCGGTCGTCGCCGTCGCACCGCGGGCGGCGAGCGCGTAGGAGCCCACGATCTGGTTGCGGTCTTTGCCGCCGAGGAGCACGGCGTTCGTCGTGCCGGGCGCGTCGATGGTGGTCACGGTTCCGCCGCTGAGCAGGAACCCGTGCGGGGTCGGGTCGGCCGCGGTGGCGCCCGCGGTAGCCGGTGTCAGCACGCCGGCCGCCAGCATGGCCAACGCCATGCCGACCGCCCGGAACAGACGTCTCGATCTCATCGGCCGATGCTGTCAGCGGCCCGCGGCCGATGTCTTCGTCATTCTCCGCAAGGTCCGCCCCGGAAGCGGGGCCGGGTTTGTCCCGGCCGGTGACCGGATGGCGCCAGGTTCTAGATCCAGTCCGCCTCGCTGGCGATGCGCACGGCCTCGAACCGGGTCCGGGCCCGGGTCTTGTCGATCGCCCGGGACAGGTAGTTGCGCACGGTCCCCGGTGACAGGTGGAGCCGGGAGGCGATCTCGGACCCGGAGGCGCCGTCGGCCACCAGCCGCAGCACGTCCTTCTCCCGCGGGGTGAGCGGGTTGGTCCCGACCGCGAGCGCGGTGACGGCCAGGTTGACGTCGATCACCGGCTCCCCCCGCGCCGCGCCCCGGATCGCCTCGAGCAGCCGCGCGGCCGGCGCGGAGATCTCCACCGCGCCGAGCACATCGGTCAGCAGCAGCCGCCGGACCATGCCCGCGGGCTGCGCCGGGACCAGCGCCACGATCCGGCTGCCGGCGGAGTTGGCCAGCAGCTCCTCGATCATCGCCAGCCCACGCTCGCCGGACGCCCCCACGTCCACCACGATCACATCCGGCCGTAGCCGGGTCGCGGTCGGCACGACCTGCTCGTCGCCGCATCTCAGCGCCGCGACCACCGCCAGGTCGTCTTCATCCGATAACAGGCTGACCAGAGCGGTGCGCAACAGATCCAGATCCTCCACCACCAGTACCCTGATCGGCCGAACGCCGACGGCCGCCCCACTCACTGCTCCATAAGGACCAAGGGCCGTCATCTGATTCATGGTCAACCTCCCGACATCCCGATAAGCGCCTGGCGCGCAGTACCCCGATCCAAAAGTGCCTAAACCTCAACGGTTTCGAGAACACGGAGCGTTGCGCCCTAAAGGGAGCCAGGTGTGCGTTTGTCACAGATATCGCGTACTTCTCCGGTAAATCGGCTGTCGGAACGCATCACACGGCCGCACCAATACGGAACACGGCTGCCGGAAGGCGAGACACGCCGGGCTACTCGCCGCGGGCGGCGGCGAGGCTGGCCCGGCAGGTGCGGACGATCTGCCGGGTGGCGGCGGAGTCGGGGGGCCGGCGGCAGCGGGGGCAGGTGACGGTGACGGCCCAGGTGAGCTCGTCGACCGAGACCGTGGCGGCGCACTCGCAGGTTCGGCACCAGCGGTGGCCGGTGACCACGAAGACGTGGGACGCGGAGGAGATGCACTGGTGGACCCAGCGGCGGTGGGTTCGGCACGTGAGGCGCTCGAGGGGGTCGGCGCCGGCGTGCTCGGCGTGATCCTCGGCGGTGAGCGCGGCCGCGAGCCGGGGGTCGCGCAGCGTGGCGTAGCGGGGGTCGACGGCCGCGGCGGCGTCGTGCGGCGCGGGAGCGAACGGCTCGGTGGTTGCCGGTGCGGACATCGTCGTCACCCTTCGCGGCCCGGCGCCCCCGGTAGGCGCCTTCTGCTTGGACGTCGAAGCCGCCGGCGCCATATCGACACCGGAGTGGACATTCCGGCGGTATGTTCCCGGACGACACGACGTCAGAGCAGCTGGGCGGCCAGCTCGGCGCGGGAGCGGATACCGAGCTTGGGATAGACCTTGCGCAGGTGGTACTCGACGGTCTTGGGGCTGGAGGAACAGGGCGGCGGCGACCTCGCGCGTGGTCCGGCCCTCGGCGAGCAGAAGGGACACCTGAAGCTCTTGCGGGGTCAGGGTTTGCACGCTGTTCGGCGCGCTTCGCCTGATCGCCTCGCCGGTCGCCGCCAGCTCGCTCGCGGCGCGGTCGGCCCACGGCGCGGCGCGCAGCCGTTCGAACGTGGTGAGCGCGGCGCGCAGCTGCGGCCGGGCCGCCACCCGCCGCCGGGCGCGGCGGAGCCGGGCGCCGTAGGCCAGCTGGGTGCGGGCGGTCTCGAAGCCGTCCAGGGTGTGCGCGTGGAACCCTAGGGCGGCCTCGAAATGCGCGTCGAACTCGGCCTCGGCGCCGAGGACGCCGAGCGTCCGCTCGGCGCTCGCCATGGCCCACGGTTGCCCCTTCGTCGTCGCCGCGGACCGGTAACGGCGCGCGACGTGCCAGGCGTCGTCGCGCCGGCCGAGGCGGGCGAGGGCGTCGGCGAGCTCGGCAGCGGGCGACAGGTCCGGATCGGACAGTCCGAGGGTGTCGAGCAGGCCGACTCCCCGGCGGCCACGGACATCCTGGCCTGCGCCTCGACGTCCGGGCTCAGCCGCGCGGCCCGCTCGAACGCCGCCGCCGCGACGTCGTGCGCGCCGCGGTCGTGGGCCCCCGCCGCCGCCTCGGCCAGCAGCTCGGCGATCCTGGCGTCGGGACCGAGGGTGGCCTGGGCCAGGTGCCACGCCCGCCGGTCCGGCTCGTGCGGACCGAGCGCGTCGGCCACGGCACGGTGCACCGACCGGCGGTGCTCCGGCGCGGCGTCACCGTAGACGGCCGCACGGACCACCGGGTGGCGGAACTCGACGCGGCCGTCGGCGACCCGGATCAGCCCGGCGGCCTCGGCCTCGGCCAGCGCGTCGACACCGACGCCGAGGCCGCGCTCACGACCGCCCGGGTTGTGTCCTGGCAACGACGTGCGACGCTGACCGTATGGCCGATACCTGGTACACCCCGCTGACGCCGCTGGCCTTTCTGGAACGGTCGGCGGCGGTGTTTCCGGACAAGGTGGCGATCGCCTACGGGGACCGCCGGATCTCCTACCGGGAGTTCGCGGCACAGGCCAACCGGCTGGCGAACGCGTTGCGGGCCAGCGGGATCGGGCCCGGCGACCGGGTGGCGTACCTGATGCCGAACATTCCCGAGCTGCTCGTCGCACACTTCGGGGTGCCGCTGGCCGGGGCCGTGCTGGTGGCGATCAACACCCGGCTGGCGCCGGCCGAGGTGCGGTACATCTGCGCGCACTCGGGCGCGAAGCTGCTCGTGGTCGACGCCGCCCTGCAGCCGAGCGCGGCGCAGGTGGACTCGGTCGGCGAGATCGTCACCGTCGTCGACCCGGCCTCCGGCGCGACGCCCACGGCTGCCGGGCCGGGCTACGCCGAGCTGCTCGACCGGGGGTCCGACGATCCGCTGCCGTGGACCGTGGCCGACGAGCGCGCCACCATCTCGATCAACTACACCTCCGGCACCACCGGCAAGCCCAAGGGGGTCATGTACCACCACCGCGGTGCCTACCTCAACGCGCTGGCCGAGGTCGTGCACTCGCGGCACACCCCGGACTCGGTGTACCTGTGGACGCTGCCGATGTTCCACTGCAACGGCTGGTGCACCACGTGGGGCGTCACCGCGATCGGCGGCACCCACGTGTGCCTGCGCGCCGTGGATCCCGCCGAGATCTGGCGCCTGCTCGACGCCGAGGGCATCACCCACCTCAACGGCGCCCCCACCGTGCTGGTCAGCATCGCCAACGCGGAGGCGGCGCACGCGCTCGACCGCGAGCTGGTGATCACCACCGCCGGCGCGCCGCCCAGCCCCACGGTCATCGCCACCATGGAGAAGCTCGGCGCGACGATCATCCACGTCTACGGCCTCACCGAGACCTACGGCCCGTACACCGTCTGCGAATGGCAACCCGGATGGTCCACTATGGACGGTGAGCGGCGGACCCGGCTGCTGGCCCGGCAGGGCGTCGGCAACATCGTCACCGACGGCGTCCGGGTCGTCGACGAGTCGCTGCGTGACGTGCCCCGCGACGGCGCCACCCTCGGCGAGGTCGTCATGCGCGGCAACAACGTGATGTCCGGCTACTTCGACGATCCCGAGGCCACCGCGCGGGCCTTCCGCGGCGGCTGGTTCCACTCCGGCGACCTCGCGGTGTGGCACCCCGACGGCTACATCGAGCTGCGCGACCGGGCCAAGGACATCGTCATCTCCGGCGGCGAGAACATCTCCACGATCGAGGTGGAGGCCGCCCTCGACTCCCACCCGGCCGTCCTCGAGGTGGCCGTGGTCGGCGTGCCCGACGAGAAGTGGGGCGAGCGCCCCAAGGCCTACGTCGTCCTCCGCCCCGGCGCCGAGGCCACCCCCGACGAGCTGCGCGACCACGCCCGCGCCCATATCGCCCGGTACAAGGTCCCCGACCAGGTCGAGTTCCTCCCCGAGCTACCCAAGACCTCCACCGGCAAGATCCAGAAGTTCCAGCTCCGCAACCGCTGAGCCGGCGTCAGCGGTCGGGCTTGGCCCAGATGCCGCGGTCGTGCATGAGCTTGATCTGGGGCTCGATCACCTTCTCGCGGTACTCGGCGTGCTTCATCGGGGCGCGGTCCAGGTAGAGGTTCTTCGGGTAGATCGGCTGCTCGTACAGCATCTGGTACAGCTCGGTGCGCACGTCCTTGAGCCAGTTGTCCCACTGCGCCCGCGCCCGGTGGTCGCGCAGCGCCTCGATGTCGATCACACCGGCGACGTAGGTGGAGCCGGCGCCGTAGTCCTGGCGCCCGACGATAGCGCCCTTGTAGTTGATGACGTAGGACCGGCCGCCGAACGTGTCGATCGGGGTGTCGTCCTCGGCGTGCAGGTAGTAGGTGCCCATGTTCGGGGCGATCAGGTACATGTTGTTGTCCAGCGCGCGGGCCCGGCTCTGGATCTCGAACATGTCGTTGCCGGTGGCCGGGTGCGGGTAGGAGGCCCGGTACACCACCTCGGCGCCGTTGAGCGCCAGCGCCCGTGCGTTCTCCGGATAGGAGCCCTCGTTGGCCATCATGATGCCGAGCCGGCCGATCTCGGTGTCGACGACCGGCCAGAACGCGTCGAGGGTGCGGCCGTACTTCTCCACCCACCAGTCGTAGATGTCATGTGGACAGACCGAGTGCTCAACCGGGAACAGCGGGGACACCTTGTAGTGCTGCAGGATCACCTCGCCGGCCGGGCTGATGATGAAGCCGACGTTGAAGAACCGGTCGGGCCAGTCCGGATGCCTGGCCTTGGCCTGCGCCATCACGAACGCGTTGTTGTCCTGGGCCAGCTTGCCCAGCTCGTCGGTCTCCTCCCCCGGAATGTCGATCGCACACTCGCGGGCGAACGTGGCATGGTCGACGTCGAGCACCTCGTCGTTGAACCCCTGCAACCCACCCTCCGGGATCGCGATCAGCCGCACCGGCAGGTCCAGGCTCGACAGCCAGGACGCCGCCTTCGTCAGGCTCCGCAAATGCTCCAGGTTCACCCGAATATCCGCCCGCGCCCGAATCCCCCGCACCGTCGGAATCAAGCCGACCGCCGTGTACGCCTTGACCAACGCCCTCGCCCCACTTTCCCGTGTCGACTTCGCCGCGCCTACTACCCAGTCAGCCCCCACCCATCAAAAGGGTGGGGGGTGGGTTCGTGGGCAGTTTACCCACACCCGCCAACGGATGATCTTGACCGGCGCGAGCTGTCCACAGCTCTTCAGTGGCGGGGTCGTGCGAGGGTGGCAGGGCTTCGCCTTCGGGTAGGCGTGTTCGGCATTGGCGCAGCCGTGTGTCGTGTTGCGGTAGCCCGGCTGTGCCGCGGCCCTGCGTCTGCCCGGCAGGGCCCGCGGCACAGTGCCGGGAGACCGGGCGTGATCATCGAGCGGCCCGGTCGGGTCGCCCGAGTCGGGTGTGGAAAACGACGGCTGCGCGTGCGGCGCGCGGCGCAGCTTTCGTTTCACAGGGCGATCTTGGCGACCTTTGCCGGAGCCCTGCCCACCAAGGAGGGCGAGTTGTCCACAGGCCCCCGGGCTAGCCGGCAAGCGCTTTCCTGAGTAGGTTCGGATGGTATGGACCACGTGGGGCAGCTGGGGCGCAGGGCGGTTCTGGGGATGCTGGGCGCGGTGGCTGCCGCCGGGGTGGGTGGCGGGGCGGCCGCCGAGGCGGACGCGCGCCGGCGCAGGATACCGCCGAACGGCATCGGGATGCACCTGTACACGGTGCGCGACATGCTGGCGGCCGACCCGCAGGCCACATTGAACGCGATGGCCGGCATCGGCTACGCCTGCGTGGGGGTGAGCGCGTTCCCCAGGCCCGCCACGGAGATCCGCGACATGTGCGCGGCGGCCGGGGTGCGGCCGGTCATCCTGCACGTGGGCCACGGCGACCTGGTCGGCAACTGGGCGGCCAAGCTCGAGGACGCGCGGACGATCGGCGTGCGGTGGGTGGTGCTGTCGTCGTTCCCCGGGTCGATGTACACCCTCGAGGGGATGCGGCTGGGCGCGCGGCAGCTCAACGAGGCCGGCGCCGCGGCCCGCGAGCTGGGCATGGGCCTGCTGCACCACAACCATGACACCGAGTTCCGGGTGATCGACGGCCAGCGGCTGTACGAGATCCTGCTCAGCGAGACCGATCCGCACCTGGTCGACTTCGAGCTGGACATCGGCTGGGCCGACAGCGCCGGCGCCGACTGCCGGGCGTTGTTCGCCGACAACCCGCGCCGATTCCCGGTGCTGCACGTCAAGGACCATGACGGCCAGGGGCACTGGACCGACGTCGGCGCCGGGGTCGTCGACTGGGCGCGCATCTTCGGGCTGGCCAGCCACGCCGGCGTCCGGTTCTGGCTGGTCGAGCGCGACGACCAGCCGGCGCCGCTGGACACCGCCCGCAACAGCTACGACTACCTGCGCGCGCTGCGGTTCTAGCCGGGCCACTCCAGCAGGTTCACCTCGGTCACCGGCGCGTCGGCATCGGACGGCACGAGGAACGTCCGCACCTCGTGCGGTGCGAACCGGACCGGGATCGTGCGCCCGCACATCGGCAGGGCGATCTCGCAGTCGACGTGCCGGCCGGTGATCTCCACCGCCCGCACGACGAGCGCGCCGCCGTCCTCCGCGCCCTTGAGCACGCCGACCAGCACCGCGTCCGACGAAACGTCCGCATAGGACGACAGCAGAGGCAGCGGGCCGGGGTGGTAGGTCTCCAGCAGGGTGGTCGGGGGCGCGTTCAGCTCGGCGGCCAGCTGCGGCACCCGGGCGGCGCGCCAGTCCCCGGCGTGCGGCACCAGCCGGTAGGCGAACCGTTGCACACCCTGGTCGAGGTAGGTGTAGACGCCGTCGTCGGTCAGCACCTCCGGGTCGTGCCAGGCGTACACCGGGCTGCGCGCCACGGTCATGCCGATCTCCCCGCCGAGCACATCGAACCCGCTCTTGGCGTCGTTGAGCAGCGCAAGGCCCGCGGGGCCGCCGCCGAGCAGCCCGGACACGTCCACCCAGGTGTGCCCGGGCTCCTCGGCGCCGTCGGTCGGCCGGACCAGGTAGCCGTACGGGATCTCGTAGCTGGCCGACGGATCCCGCAACGCCGTGGGGAAGCGGAGCTTGAGCAGCTTCAACCGCTCCTGCCAGTCAAGCCACACCCGCACCTCGAGGTGCCGGGCGCCGGCCATGAGTACCAGCTCCTCGGCCAGAACCGAGCCACCGTAACGGGATTCGACGCGCAGCACCGCCCGCACCGGCCCGTGCTCGGCCAGCCGCACGGACTCGCAGCGGAACTCCCCCACCGGGCGGTCGTACCGCTCGACGCCGTGGCTCCAGGTGTCGGACAGGTCCTCGAGCACCACCGCGTGCGGGCCGGGTGACTCCGGCACGAGATCGGCGCCGGTCGCCTTGTCCACCAGGCTGGACAGCCAGCCGGTGGCCGGGTCCACCACCACCCGCAGGTGCTCGTTCTCCAGGCCTGCGCCGTCGGCGACCAGCTCCGGCGCGTCGGCGGCGGCGCCCTCGAGCACGTGGTAGGTGCGGTAACCCAGCGGCGGCAGCTGCGCCCGGAACGCCAGCCGGCGGCGCCCGGCGACCACGGCCTGCGAGCGGATCCGTTGCACCGCAACCGGTTGACCCCGCTCGTCGGTGAGCCGCTCGCCCAGCGGGGCCGGGTGCCCGCCGAACTCCAGCTCGACCACGGAGTCCACCGGCCAGGCGTGCGGGTTGAACACCACCACCGGCGTGCTGCCCGGGGCGTGCGGGATGTCGATCTGCCGGCTGAGCACCTGGCGGGACCGGTTGGCCACCCGGTCGGCCCGCGCGCACGCCTCGCCGAGCTGGTCGCGCGCGTCGTCGTAGGCCGCGTCGATCGAGGTACCGGCCAGGATGTCGTGGAACTGGTTGAACAGCACCAGCTTCCACGCCGCGGTCAGCTCGGCCAGCGGGTAGG
Source organism: Actinophytocola sp. (assembly GCF_035942955.1). Classification (GTDB taxonomy): domain Bacteria; phylum Actinomycetota; class Actinomycetes; order Mycobacteriales; family Pseudonocardiaceae; genus DASYTH01. The sequence continues at coordinate 19,946 of NZ_DASZCQ010000316.1, forward strand.
CCAGCCCGGTGACCGCCTGCGCCACCGCGGCCCACCGCTCGGCCACCTGCAGGGCGTTCTCCGCCCGCCGGTTCCAGCGCTTGATTCCGGAGTGCGCCGAGTAGCAGCCGACCGCGTGGTGCTGCAGCTCGCCGGCGTGCACCGGGTACGCCGCGGCGCCGTTGCCGAGCACCGCGTCGAAGTAGCCGCGGGGGCTGCCGCACCGCGCCCGGATGCCCGGCCGGGTGGCGTCCAGCTCCCGGATACTGTCCAGGTTCGCCCTCGTCGGCCCGCCGCCGTGGTTGCCCACGCCGTAGAACACCATGGCCTGGGTGTCCTCTTCGGACAGCACGGCCACCGCGCGGTCCACGTGCGCGCCGAGGTCCTGGCCGGGGCTGCAGTACTCGTGCGGGATCCGGTAGGCCAGCACCCGCGACCCGTCCGGCGACTGCCACCAGAACGTCTGCCGGTGCAGGGCCAGCTCGTGCGGCTGCGGGCGCAGGAACACGTAGCTGTCCATGCCGCTGCGGCGCAGCAGTTGCGGCAGCATCGCGTTGTGCCCGAACGGGTCGACGTTGCAGCCGACGGTGGACGTGACGCCGAACCGGTCGTGCAGGTAGCGCTGGGCGTAGAGCGCCTGGCGGACGAAGGACTCGCCGGCCGGCAGGTTGCAGTCGGGCTCGACCCACCAGCCGCCGACCACGTGCCAGCGCCCCTCGGCGATGTGCCGCCGGATCCGCTCGAACAGCTCGGGATCGCTCTCCTCGACCCACTCCAGGTAACCCACCGAGGTGGCGGTGAAGACGAACTCCGGGTACTCGGCGAGCCGGTGCACCGCCGACCAGAACGTCGCCCTGATCTCCTGGTAGCCCTCCTGCCACTGCCACAACCACACCGGGTCGATGTGCGCGTTGCCGATCAGGTGCAGCACCCGGCCGTCACTCATCCCTGTCCTCCCGCGGGCCACGGTAACCCGGGCCGGCCCGGTACTCGGCCCAGATCCGGCCAACCTCGACCAGGTCTTCATCGCTGATCGACTCGCCGGTGTAATCAAGGTGCGTGGTGTAGTAGAGGGCCGGGACGCCGAGGGTGGGCTTGACGTCGCGGTATGCCCGCCAACCGGCCAGGTCGGGGGCGCACCAGTCGTCGGTGTCGATGAGCACCTCGGGGCAGGCGGCACGGACGATGGCCGCGCGGTGGGTCATCGCCTCGACGACCGGCGACCGCGGATGCGGGTCGTCGAGGCGCAGGATGTCGTTGAGCCGCACCATGTCCGTGACGTCCAGGAACGCCGGGTGCGGGGTCTGGGTGACGACGAGCGCGTCGGGCTTGGCCGCCTTGGCCGCGCGGTAGATCACCGCCAGCAGCTCGTGCAGCAGGGCGAGGCCCCAGCGCGGGCCGCGGTGGGACAGGGCGGTCCCGGTCGGGGTGGCGGCCGTGAAGTCGATCTTCAGGCCGTCGGCGTCGAGACCGTCTGCGGACAGCATTGCCCGGATGGAGCCGGTCAGCAGCTCGACCGCGCCGGGGTGGTCGGGGTCGAGCGCGACCGGATTGCCGGCGGGGTCGCGCACGCACACCTCCGGTGGGGCGCCGGTGGGATCCCACGCCTTCCACCACAGCAGCACCCTCTGGCCGGCCCGGTGCCGGTCGGCGATCCAGCCGCGCAGGTCCGGCCAGCGCGCGGGGTCCGGGTCCGGACGGCAATACCATCGCTGCCAGTTGTCGTCCACCACAACGGTTCCCGGCCGCACCCCGTGGCGGGCCAGGTGGTCGAGGAAGGCGTCGTAGTTGCGCCGGGTGCTCTGCTCGGCGGCCCGTCCGCCGTGGACGGTGGCCAGGTGGCACTGGGCGCCCCAGCCGCAGAACATCGGCTCACGCCACCAGTCCGGACCCGGACGCGGAACGCCATGGCGGCGCAACCCCGCGTACGGATCCGCAAGACCCGGCCTGAGCACCAGCGTCGGGCTGCGCCACTGACCGTCCACTTCGGTCTGGCCCTCGTAGTCGAGGCGGAAGGCGAACCCGCCGTCGGCGGCCAGGTAGTGCCAGCCGGTGAACGTGGCCTCCTCGACCGGAACGGTCAGCCCGAGACCGAGCCACGGTCCGCCGGCCGGGCGGCGCACCGCGTAGTACAGCGGGGCCGGGGTGAAGAACCAGTGCCCGCGGCCGGGCTGCCCGTCGCCGCACACCCCGATCACGGCGGACTCCGTGGCCGGTATGAGGATCCGTGCGGGATCGGCCGGGTTGGCCGAGAACAGCGTGGTGAAGTGCGCGGCGCTGGGCAGCCAGCCGAGCGGGTGGCCGGCGGCGACCCCGCGGCCGGACAGCAGAAACACGTCGGTGATCCGCCCCCGCCCGGACACCTCCACCCAGGTCTCCACCCGGTCGTCGTACCGGTCCAGCACGACCGTGCAGGTGCCCCACCGGGAGCTGCCGTGGGTCAGCCGGATCCGGCGTCCGTCCACTTCGGGCGCACCGATCCAGGTGGTCTCGTCCCGGCCGGCCACCGTGTCCACCGCGGCAAGCAGCCGGAGCCCGGCCCACGTCCCGTGCCGGTCGGCCAGCCGGGCCACCGTGGAGCCCGGCGACACGTCGAGGGTGTAGCCGGTCACGCCGGCGGGCTCAGATCCGCCACCTCGCAAGCTCGGTGACGGCGACCCTGCCACCTCGTTGCTCGGTGGCAGGGCAGCGTTGGATCGTTCGCTCCGCAAGCTCCGCTCACCGGACGTCGCGCCATGGCCGGGCGTACCGGTCGACCAGCTCGGCCAGCGACCGCAGCCGGTCGACCGAGCGCTCGCGCAGCAGCGGCACCGGGTCGGGTGCCGAGACCGTGTCGCTCCAGATCGCCCGCCCGGCAAGGAAACCGGATGCGCCGCCGCGGCAGGCCGCCTCGACGGCCCGCGGGAATTCCGGAATGGACACTCCCTGGGAAAGCACCACCCACGGCACCGGCAGCACCTCGGTCAGGCGCGCGCACACCCGGGTGATCTCGGCCGGCTCGCCCTGCCCGGCCCGGGGAACCTGGGCCTTGTACAGCTCGGGCCGCAACGCGCCCAGCTCCCGCGCGGCCTCCACCTGCAACCGGTCCTGGTCCTCGCCGGGCGCCGGCCGGGCGACGCCCTCGAGCACCGAGACAAGACCGGCCTCGGCGCAGGTGCGCACGAACTCGGCGGCCATGGCCAGCCGCCGGTCGGCGTTGCCGTCGCTGCGCCACACCACGAGCAGCTTCAGCGCGTCGGCCCCGCGCCGGCGGACGTCGGCGGGATCGATCGCGGAATCGACGACGGTGTCGGACACCCGACCGTCGTCCTGATAGGACAGTGCGTCGGCGGCGAGGATCAGCCCGGTGTCCGGCGGCAGCAGGTGCTGCTCGGTCACGGTGTGGAAGCCGTACTCCCGGTCGATGAGGAACCCCGACGCGTGCGGTCCCAGCTCGCGGGCGACGGCGAGCTTGAACGCCGTCAGCTCGTTGTCACCCACCGGACCGGTGCGATGCTTGGCGAGCATGGCCCGCAGGCTCTCCCGCTGATCCATCGCAACCATCGCCAGGCCCCCGGACTTGCGGGCGAGGGCGTCCAAGCTCATCGTGTGGCCTCCCGCAGGAACTCATCGGTGTAGATCTTCTGATAGCGCGCCGCCCGCGCGCCGTCGCGCGGCAGCCGCTCCGACGGCAGCACCGGCGGCTCGAACCCGATCGCCCGCCCGGCCAGCAGGGCCGCCCCGACCCCGGCCGCGTCCACGGCCGCGCACCGCCGGACCGGCCATGGCATGACCTCGGCCTTGATCGCCATCCAGGTCTGGTTGCGCGCCGGCCCGCCGAGCACCACGCACTCCCCGAGCGGCCCGTGCGCCTCGGCCATCCAGCGCACGTGCAGGCAGGCGCCCTCCAGCACCGCGACCGCCAGCTCGGCCGCCCCGTGCGCCGCCGTCACCCCGCGCATCGTCAGGCGCCGCCCGGGATCCGGCGCCGGCGCGCCCCGCCCGGACAGGTACGGCTCGACGACGATCCCGGTCGGCCGCCGCACGTCGCGCACCAGCTCCCGGAACGCCTCCGGCCGGGCCGCCCCGAGCAGCCGCTCGGCCGCCCACTCCAGCAGCCGGCCGCTGCCAGGAAACCCCGACACCAGCGCCCAGTGCCGCCCGTCCGCATGCCGGTTCCAGGACAGCCCGCCGTCGACCGTCCCGGCGTCCGGCGGCCGCGCGCTGACCGTCACCACGGCCTCGGCCGTCCCCAGCGAGTCCACCGTGGCGCCCGGCGCCCGCGCCCCCGCCGCGTAGGCCGCCACCAGATGGTCGTGCCCCGCGATCACCACCGGCGTGCCGCCGCGCAGCCCGCCATGCGCACCCGACACCCGCCCGGCGATCCCGTCGGCGATCCGCGGCAGCTGCCCTGGCCGCACCCCGCTCGCCGCCAGCAGCTCGGGGTCGTACTCCCCCGCGCGCTGATCCAGCGCGCCGGTCCGCCCGGCCAGCGTCCGATCGGTGACCGGCGCCCCGAGAAGCGCGGTCGCGACCAGATCCGCCGCATTCACCCACACCCGCATGGACCCCAGAACCTCCGGCCGATGACGCCGGAGCCACGACCAACGCGCCAGCGGCGTCTTCGCGCCCAGATGCACCCCGGTCCTGGCGAACAGCGCGGCCCGCCCGACCTCCGCCTCGATCAGCCGCGCCTCCTCCGCGCCGCGCGGATCGTCCCAGCGCAGCAACGGATGCATCGGCCGCAGCCGGTCGTCGAGCGCCACCCCGCTCTCGGCCATGCTGGTGATCCCGACCGCGGCCGGCGCCGCCCCGGCCCGCTCGACGCACTCCTCCAGATCCGCCAGCACCCCCGCGACGAGCGCGTCGCAGTCATCGCCCGTCGGCCGCCGCGCCTGCGCCACCGGGTTGCCGGCCGCCGTGTAGATCCCGACTTTGCAGCTGGTGCTCCCCACGTCGATGCCGGCAACGATCACCAAGCCAATCTAGATCGTCTCCATCGAACCGCGGTCAGGTCGCGGCCGTCACGGGCTGGGCGGTGGCACGTGTGCGCTCGGCGTAACGGGTGACGGGGCCGACGGCCAGGCCGGCGCCGAGGAACAGGCCGCCGAGGACGAACCAGCCGGGGGTGCCCCAGCTGATCAACAGCGTGGTCAGCACGGCCGGGCCGAGCATGCGGGCGATCTGCGGGGCCATGCCGAAGAACCCCTGATACTGGCCCTGCTTGTCGGCCGGGGCCAGGGTGAAGCCGAGCTCCCAGGCGGCGGCGCCCTGCATCATCTCGCCGGCGACCTGGATCGCGGCGGCGAGCAGCAGCACCGCGACGGCGGCCCACGGACCGAGGTGGCCGCTCGACCCGGCGTAGACCGCGCACGCGGCGAGCATCAGGGCGCCGGCGCGGGCGGACACCCGCGCGGCGGTGCGCAGGTCGGTGACCCGGCGCGCCAGCCGGACCTGGAAGAGCACCACGGACAGCATGTTGACCAGCAGCAGCGCGGCGGCCATCGGCTTGGGCGCGTCGGTGTGCGTCACGATCCACAGCGGCAGGACCAGGCTGAGCAGCGGCATGTTCAGGTACATGATCGCGTTGAGCAGCGTGAGCAGCGCGAACGGGCGGTCGCGCAGCACGGCCAGCCGGGGCTCGCCGGCGCGCCCGACCGGCGCGGGCGGCACCTCGGGCAGCCGGCGCAGCACGGCGGCGGCGACCAGGAAGCTGGCCGCGTCCATGGCGAACACCGCGAGGTAGGCCGGCGGGCTGTCGACGTACAGCGCCAGCCCGCCCAGCCCGGCGCCGACCGCCAGGCCGGCGTTGAGCGTCGACTGCAGGTACGCCCGGACCCGGGTCCGCTCCCCCGGCGCCACCAGCCCGGCCAGCAGCGCCTGCCGGGCCGAGGTCAGCCCGCCCTGGCAGCCGGCGTACCCGCACACGACGAGCAGGAACAGCGGAAACGACCGCACCACGAGGAAAGCGCCGAGCGTCGCGGCGGTCGTGCCGGCCAGCAGGACCGCGACACGCCGCGGGCCGAACCGGTCGGCGAGGTGGCCGAGCGGCACCCCGGCGAGCATGCCGATCGCCCAACCCACGGTCAGCGCGATCCCGACCCGGGTCGCCGAAAGCCCGACGATCCGAGTGAAGAACAACGCCGAGCACGCGTAGAACGCACCATCACCCAGCGAGTTGATCAGCTGGGCCAGCGCCAGCGCCCGCGGCGGCCCGGCGGGCGGAGCAAAGCGAGACACGGCCGCTCCTCAGTCGACTCGGGGGGACTCGGTGCGGCCGCGCTTGAGCTCGAAGAACCCCGGCGTGCCGGAGACCAGCAGCACGCCGTCCCAGAGCCGGCCGGCCGCCTCGCCGCGCGGCACGGGCGTCACCACAGGTCCGAAGAAGGCGTTGCGTCCGACGTGGATGGTCGGCGTGCCGAGGTCCTCGCTGACCGGGTCGAGCCCGGCGTGGTGACTGCGGCGCAGGGCCTCGTCATGGGCGGGGTCGTCGGCGGCATCGGCCAGGTCGGTGGACAGGCCCAGCTCGGCCAGCGCAGCAACGTACAGCTCCCGGCCGATCCGCGCCTTGTCGTGGTGGATCCGGTTGCCGAGCGCGGTGTAGAGGTCCCGCAGGATCGGGGTGCCGTACTTGTGCTCGGCGGCGATCAGCACGCGGACCGGGCCCAGCGTGTCGGCCAACCAGTTCCGGTACCACTCCGCCAGCCCGTCCCGGCCCTTGTTGAGCAGCCACAGGCTCATCACGTGGAAGCGCACCTCCACGTCGCGGACCCGCTCCACCTCCAGCAGCCAGCGGGAGGCGTTCCAGGCCCAGGGGCACTTCGGGTCGAACCACATGTCAGCGACGGTCACGGAGATCATTCAAGGGGTCCGTATTGGCTCATGGAAGTGCCAATCCTGGGCATTTCGATTGAGCCAATGTAGGGTCCGGGCGTGGAGCTCCACGTGAGCCTGACCGGCCCCGGCGACCGGGCCGCCCGGATCTACCGGCAGCTGCTCGACGCGATCCTGGACGGCCGGCTGCGCCCAGGCGAACGGCTGCCGCCCACCCGGGAGCTGGCCCGGCGCCTGAACGTCGCCCGCAACACCGTGTCGGTCGCCTACGACCGGCTGACCGCCGAGGGGTTCCTCACCGCCAGGGTCGGCGCCGGGACGTTCGTCGGCAGCCAGCCGGTCGCCATGGCCCGGCGCCGGACCGCGCCGGCGGGCAGCGGCCTGCGGCCCCGGCCGGTCTGGAGCACCATCGCTCCCCTTGCGCCCCCCGGCCCGCCGCCCGCGTACGACTTCCGGGTCGGCACGCCCGACGGCTCGCTGTTCCCGCTCACCGCGTGGCGCCGGCTGGTCTCCGCCGAACTGCGCACCGCGACGGTCCGCGACGCCGGCTACCGCGACCCGGCCGGGCACGCCGGCCTGCGTGAGGCGATCGCCCGGTACGCCGGCATCTCCCGCTCGGTACGCGCCCACCCGGAGGACGTGTTGATCACGCAGGGCGCTCAGCAGGCCATCGACCTCGTCGGCCGGGTGCTGATCGAGCCGGGCGATCGGGTGGCGGTCGAGGAGCCCGGCTACCCGCCGGTGCGGCACCTGTTCCGCAGCCTCGGCGCCCGTGTCGCCGGGGTGCCGGTGGACGGCGAGGGGCTCGACGTGCGCGCGCTGCCGGCCGACGCCCGGCTGGTCTACGTCACGCCGTCGCATCAGTTCCCGCTGGGCACGCCGATGTCGCTGGCCCGGCGGACCGCGCTGCTCGAGTGGGCGCAGCGGCGCGGCGCGGTGATCGTCGAGGACGACTACGACACCGAGTTCCGCTTCTCCGACCGCCCGCTCGAGCCGCTGCAGAGCCTGGACCGCACCGGCAGGGTGGTCTACGTCGGCACGTTCTCCAAGACGCTGCTTCCCTTGCTGCGCCTGGGTTTCCTGGTCGCCCCGGCCGCCCTGCGCCCGGCGCTGCGGGCGGCCAGGCAGCTCACCGACTGGCACGGCGACCACGCCGGTCAGGCGGCCCTCGCCCGGCTCATCGACTCCGGCGAGCTGGCCCGGCACATCCGCAAGGCCAGCCGGGTCTACGCCGCCCGGCACGAACGCATCCGGTCCGCGCTGCACGCCGACTTCGCCGCCTGGCTCGACCCGGTCCCGTCCGCCGCCGGCCTGCACCTGTGCGCCCGCCTGCGGCCCGGCGCCCCCGACATCGGCGAGCGGGCCCTGGACCACGGCGTCGCGGTCGAGAGCCTGGCCAAGTACTGCGCCACCGACCGCGTCCAACCGGGCCTCGTGCTCGGCTACGGCAGCATCCCCACCGAGCACATCGCCGACGGCCTGCGCCTGCTCGCCCGGTGCTTCATACTCCACCGGTGAGTCCACTTGACAGACACGCCGAGCGGCTGGACGCCATCCGCCGGGCGGTGCTCGACGGAGACGGCGTGACCGACCGGAAGCTGCGTGCCGCGGCGGCGGGCGGCGGCCCGGCGCCCGAACCGCTGAGCACCTACGTCACCAAGGTCCGCGACGCGTCGTACCGGATCGGCGACGGGGACATCGCATTGCTCAAGGCGGCCGGCCTTGGCGATGAGGAGATCTTCGAGCTCACCGTCGCCGCGGCCCTCGGCGCCGCGCTGCACCGGTTCGAGGCCGGCCTGCGGGCGGTGGCGCCGTGAGGCTGGACGTGTTGGAGCACGGCCACAAGTGGCCCGCGCGGATGTTCCGGCGGATCGTCGCCCTCGTGCTGCGCGACGAGCTGGACGACGTCGCCAAGACCGCCATGCACCGCCCGGAGTTCTTCGGCCGGTGGTTCTTCGACTACGGCCACGAGGTCCTTCGTGGACAGTCGTTCTGGACGGCCGGCGAGCGCGAGTACCTGGCCATGGCCACCTCCCGGCTCAACGAGTGCACGTTCTGCGCCCGGGTGCACACCGAGACCACCCGCCTTGAGTCGCGCGGTGAGGTCGCCGTGGACGACCCGTCGGTGCTGCGCCCCGAGCTGGCCGCGACCCTGGTCCTGCTCGAGAAGCTGACCACCGACCCGGACGGGGTCACCACCGCGGACGTCGACGCCGTGCGCGCGGCGGGCGTGCCCGATGTCGCGATCGTCGACGCGCTGCACGTCAACCTGATCTTCAACCTGGTCAACCGACTGGCCAACGCGTTCGGCTGGTCCTGGGACTCCGAGGCGCACACCCGCAAGGGCGCCAAGGTGATTCACTTCGTCCGGTACAAGCTCCCCGGCTTCGTGCTGCGATAGCTCACGGCAGGCGGATCCCCCGCAGCACCTCTGGGTCGCCAGAGCCGGTGAGGCGCATCCGGCCGCGCAGCTGGTACACCAGGTTGGTCGCCGTGCCGCGCAGGGTGGCGTCGGCCTCCTCGCCGTCGGCGGCCGGGCGGACCAGCGGCGCCTCACCCGGGGTGAGCGCGACGAACCACGACTCCGGGCCGTCGGTGCAGGACACCACGGCGGTGCCCTTCACCTCGGGCGGGGAGTCGACGGCGAGCTGTGCGGCCAGCAGCGTGCCGAGCTGCTCGTCGATGGCGTCCACCGCCTGCTCGCGGTCCGTCGGCTCGAGGGCGCGCAGCGCGGCCTGGGCGTCCCACCGGCGCAGGTTCAGCTCGTGCGCCGCCCGGCGGCGCCACACCCAGGCCAGGGCCGGCGCGGCGGGCGAGAATGTCCACACGGGACGGTTGGCCGGCGTGCCGGACAGCGCGGCGGCGGCAGGGCCGAGCCGATCGTCCAGGTAGGCCAGCGGATCGGTGACCTCGTCGGCAGGGCGCGGCGGCAGCCGCGTCATGCTGCCGCTGGTCAGGTATCTGGTGACCTGGTCGAGGAAGCGCCCGACGTGCACCACCAGGTCGGTGAACGTCCAATGAGGACAGGACGGCACGGCCGCGCCGAGCTCCGCGCGGCCGACCGCGGCGCGGAACTTCGCGGCCTGCTCGCCGAACACCTCCAGCCAGTCCATGGCACACATAGTGCAGCACGAGCTGACGCCGCGTCGGCGGAACCACACACATCGTCATCGCGTCGGACCGGCCGGGGGGATCGACACCAGGGAGCCACCGTTGAGCAACGGATACGACGTCGACCCGGACGCCCTGCAGTCCGCATCCAGCCGGTTCTACAACTCCTCGGACGCGGTCGGCGACGCCGCCGCGCTGCTGGCGCTGACCCAGCTCGTTCCGCAGGCGCTCGGCGAGGTGCCCGCCGCCGACGAGCTCAGCGCCGCGGTGTCGCGTTTCGTCGGCGCGCACGGCGACGACCTGCGGCACGGCTCGATCTGGATCAACGACGCCGCCGACGGGTTGGTGCAGAGCGCCGACTCCTACCGCCGGCACGACGACGGCGCGGCCGAGCGCCTGCGGACCCTGCGGGAGCCCCGATGACCTACACCGACCCGGAGATCCTGTACGGCAAGCTGACCGCAGGCGACGTCGGCCGGATCAACGCCGCCGCCGACCCGATCACCGCCGCGATCAGCGCGCTGGAGCGGGCGAAGACCGACCTCACCAGGGGCACCTCGACGGCCACCGCGTCGTGGCGGGGAACCGCGGCCGACGCGTTCGGCGCTCGGGCGGAGCTCAGCGGCACCGCGGCCGACCGCTCGCGGGGCCGGCTGGAGGCGGCCGTCGGCGTCGTGCGGGCCGCCGCCAACGCGTACGGCGCCATGCGCACCGCGGCCGACGAGGCCATCCGGCCGTGGCGTGCGCGGCCGGCGAACCTGGACGAGGCCGGCCTGCGCGACCTGGCCGAGCGGGTCAACACCGCGCTGGGCGGGGTGCGCGACGGCTACGAGAGCACGCTGCGCGGGCATGCCAGGTCGCTCGGCGAGCTGGCCCCGGGGTTCGCCGAGGCCGCTGGCGACACCGCGGCCTGGGGACAGACGGCGCCGCAGGCCGGGTTGACCGTGCCGCCGCCGGGATCGGATCCGCGGGCGGTGGCGCAGTGGTGGGCCGGGCTCACCGAGACCCAGCGCGATCAGCTGCTGGCCACCGAGTTCGACCGGCTCGGCCAGCTGCGCGGGCTGCCGGCCGAGGTCCTTGACGACGCCAACCGCCGCCGCATCGAGGTCGACCGGACCCGGTTCGAGGCCGAGCGGGCCGACCTGGACGCGCGGATCGCGGCCAGGGCCGAGGAGCTGGGCATCGACCCGGACGACGAGGGCGTGCTGCGGGTGGCCGACGACGAGCTGGCCGACCTGCTCGACCAGCGCCAGGACGTCGACCGCCGGCTGGAGAACGCAAACGGCGCGCAGTCCGTCCTCGACCGGGCCTCGCGCGAGGACATTCCCGGCGGCGTGTACGTGCTGTCCTACGACCCGGTCGGCCCCAACTCCGACGGCGCGCTGGCCGTGGCGTTCGGCAACCCGGACACCGCCGACCACCTCGGCGTCGTGGTTCCCGGCACGGGAACCTCGGTCACCAGCGGCTTCCCCGTCTCCGACGCCGCCAACCTGCGCCGGCAGATGGACGAGCTCGGCGGCGGGCAGAACGCCACCATCGCCTGGCTCGGCTACGACGCTCCGGACAGCCTGCTCGACCTGGACGTGGCCCGCGCGGACAACGCGCGGGACGGCGGCGAGACCCTGGTGTCCGATGTGGACGGTTATCGGGCGGCGGCCGAGGCGGCCGGGAACCACCAGCACGTCACGGTGATCGGGCACAGCTACGGCAGCACCACGGTCGGCTACGCGGGCCTGAACGGCCTGGCCGCCGACGACGTCGCGTTCATCGGCTCCCCCGGCGTCGGCGCCTCCGAGGCGGGACAACTGTCGCCCGGCGAGGACCACGTGTGGGCCGGCGCGGCCGAGCACGACCCGGTGGTCCAGGCCACCCAGGGCGACCACTTCACCGCCGGCCCGTCGTCCACCGGGGTCTACGACGACGGCTTCGGCGCAAGGATCTTCGGCACCCCGGACGGCGGCGGCCACCTCGGCGCGCACTCCAACTACTACGACTCCGGCTCGGAGTCGCTGCGCAACCTCGGCAACATCGCCACCGGCCACTACGACGACGTGACCGACCAGCGCTGGCAGGACGACCCGCTGCCGGCCCACCCGGTGCTCGAGGGCGCCGACGCCGTCACCGAGGTGCTCGGCGGCGTCTGGGACGCCGGCGGCGAGATCCTGCACGGTGACTTCGGCGACGCCTGGGACACCGCTCGGGACACCGCGGGCGAGGTCGCCAGCGACGGCGTCGACGTGGTCGTCGGCACCCTCGGCGACGTCGGCGAGGCCGGCCGCGACGCATACGACAACACGATCGGCCGCATCCCCGGCCTGTGACCACAGTGTCGTGAATCTTTTGCGGCGCTATAACCACTCACGACAGCTGCTGCACGACGATCGCGTTGACCCGCCACCACTCCACGATGTCGATCGAGAGCTGGAGGTCGATCACGCGGCCGGCGGCGCCTCCGTCCACTGTGAGCTGATCCCAGCCCCACTGGTTGGGCGCCAGGGGCAGGCCGCCGTCGATCACCCGCTGGCCGTCCAGGGTGACGATCAGGCGGCGGGCGTCGAACTGCGCGTCGCCGCGGAGGAACGAGACCGCGTGCCGGCCCGGTGGGATGCGCAGGCGCAGGGTGGCGGGTTGCTGCGAGGTGACCATGTCGCGGCGCAGGACGTCCGGGCCGCCGCGGTCGCGGGACTGCAGGCCGGTGTTGGCCACCCAGCCGAAGCCGCGGGCGTCGGAGTAGGTCGTGGCGGGCTCGAGCTGCCGGTACGCGGCCAGCACCCCGCTGGTCGCGGACCCGGCGTCCAGCGCGTAGACCGAGCGCTCGCCGCCCGGCACCAGCAGGGTGCGGGCGTGCGGCACGCCGCCGGCCTGCTGCCCCGGCACGGTGGCCCGCGCGGATATGTCTACTTCGGACACCCGGCCGGTGGTGGGCGCCTGGGCGGGCGGGGTGAGCGGAACCTGCACGGTGGCGGTGGCGCCCGCGCCGACCGGGGCGGTGACCGGGGAGGTCTGCCAGCCGGTGGGCACGGTCAGGGCGACCGTGGCGTTCACCGCGGCGCCGGTCCGGTTGGTCACGGTGACCGCGGCGACCGACGACCGGCCGGCCGGCACCGGGGACGGCACCGACAGGGTGGCCACCTCGATCAGCGGCACGAACTCCAACCAGTCCACATTGAACAGATCGGCCGTGCTGGACGTGTTGCGGGCGACCAGGAACAGCTCATAGCTGCCACCGGGGTCGGTGATGTCCGCGGTGACCGTGGTCCAGGTGCGCCAGCCGCCGGTCACCGGCACGGCCACGCTGCCGAGCACCGGACCGGTCGGGCCGCCCCGGCGGACGTCGATGAAGCCGCCTGCGCCGGCGCTGGCCACGCGGAACCGTAGAGCGTCCACTCCGGACAGGTTGACCGGCTCGAAGCTGACCCAGTCGCCGTGGGAGATGTTCCCAACGAGCTTGCCGGCCGTGCCGTCCTGCAGGTCGAACAGGTTGGTGCCGCTCTGCCGGGTGTAGTGGTCGGACTCCTTGTGCCGCGGCTGCAGGATCGCCGAGTCGCCGCCGGTGAGCCGGGAGACGCCGGTGGCGCCCCGGTCGGTGTACTTGGTGTCGACGACGTAGAAGATGTTGTCGTTGGACGTATGTCCGTCGTCGACGATGGTCTGGATCGTGCCGGCGCAGCCCCGGTACTGGTCGAGCGGGTGCGCGTGCTGGGCGTGGCCGAGCGCCGGCTGGGTGATCACCTGCTGGCAGTCGATGGCGCCGTCCTCCGGGTCGGTCACCGTGGCCGAGAAGCTCACCTGGCTGCCGAAGTCGAAGATCTGGCCGTCGGCCGGGGCCGTGAGGGTGACGGTCGGCGCGGTGTTGCCGACCGTGATCGGCACATTGGCCACGGTGGACCGGTTGGTCGGGTCGGTGACGGTCAGCCGCGCGGTGTAGTCACCGTTAGCGGTATAGGTGTGGCCGGGGTTGGCCGCGGTGGAGTCGGTCGTGCCGTTGCCGTCGAAGTCCCAGGCGAACCGGATCGTCTGGCCGGCGTCCGGGTCGGACGAGCCGGCGCTGGAGAACGCCACGGCCAGCGGGGCCCGGCCGGAGGTCGGGGTGGCGGTCGCGCGGGCCAGCGGCGAGCGCTCCCCCGGGCGGACATAGTTGATCTTGTAGACACCCGAGTCGAAGTTCGGGTCGCCGCGCCCGGAGCCGCCGTAGTTGCTGCCCCACTCGATGACGTACAGCGAGCCGTCCGGACCGAACTCCAGGTCGATCGGGCGCAGGAACGTCATGTTCGGCAGGAACCGGTTGATCGAGAACGCCTGGCCCGCGGCGTCCTGCTTCACCTCGAAGATGGCGTTGCGGGTCCAGTCGGCGATCAGCATCGCGTCGTCGTAGTAGGCCGGGAACTTGCTCTCCGAGGCCAGGTTCGCGTCGAAGTGGTAGACCGGGCCGCCGATCGCCAGCCGCCCGCCGGTGCCCAGCTCCGGCCAGGTCGGTGACACCGCGTAGGGATACGACATCCATGCCCCGCGGGCGGGCGGCAGGACCTGCCGTCCGGTGTTGTTCGGCGAGTTGTTGACCGGCCCGTTGGCACAGTCGAACGGGGCGCCGGACACGCCGGTGGCGAAGTCGAAGTCCACATAGGGCAGATTCGGGCCGATGCAGTGCGGCCAGCCGTAGTTGCCGGCCGAGCGGGCCTGGTTGAACTCGTCGTAGCCACGCGGACCGCGGGTGGCCGAGTCGGTCTGCGCGTCCGGGCCGACCTCGCCCCAGTAGAGCCAGTTGGTCTCGGAGTCGATGTGGATCCGGTACGGGTTGCGCAGGCCCATCACGTAGATCTCCGGCCGGGTCTGCGCGGTGCCGGGCGGGAACAGGTTGCCGGCCGGGATCGTGTACGTCCCGTTGGCCTCGGGGTGGATGCGCAGGATCTTGCCGCGCAGGTCGTTGGTGTTGGCCGAGGACCGCTGCGCGTCGTTGTTCTCCTGGCCGGCCCGCTCGTCGAACGGACCGAACCCGCCGCAGCACGGGGCGGAGTTGTCGCCGGTGGCCACGTAGAGGTTGCCGGCGGCGTCGAACGTCATGCCGCCGCCCTCGTGCGCGTTGACCTGGCGCTGCGAGTTGATCGTGAGCAGCACCTTCTCGCTTGCCAGGTCCACGGTGTCGGTGGCCTCGTCGAAGGTGAACCGGGAGACCCGGCTCACCGTGCCGGTGAGCGGCGTGTAGTAGAGGTACAGGAAGTGGTTGGTGGCGAAGTCGGGGTCCAGCGTGATGCCGTGCATGCCGTGCGTGTGCACCACGAGCACCTCGAGCCGGGCGGCCAGCTTGGTGAGCCGCAGCGCGGGGTCGTACACCTTGACCGCGCCGCCGCGCTCGACGAAGAACACCCGCCCGGTCGAGTCGATCTCCATGTCCAGCGGGTCGTCGGTGTTGCCGTCGAGCTGGATCTTCTCGTACCGCTCGTTCTCGGTCGGCCCGCAGTCCCCCGCCACCGCGCCGGCCGCCCACTCGATGCCGCCGAGCAGGTGCGCGCGGAACAGCGGCTCGGAGTAGGCCTCGATGGCGTGGCCGAGGCCGGTGTACCAGGAGCGGCCGCCCTCGAAGTCCTGGCACCAGGCGATCGGATGGTCGGCGCCCATGCCGTGGCCGGTGTAGCTGCGCGTGTCGAAGCTGGCCAGCACGTGCACGCCGCCGCGCGGGTTGACGTTGAAGTCGTACGGCTCCTCGGTGCGCACCCAGTTCTGCGGCAGGTTCCTCGTCGACGGGTGCACGCGGTCGTCGACCTGGATGCTCACCTGCTGGATCGCCGGGTGGGTGGTGAACTTCGCGCCGAGCATGGCGTCGTACCACGGCCAGTCGCGGTCGCTGCCGCTGGCCGAGTGGATCCCGACGAACCCGTTGCCGGCCCGGACGTACCGTTGCAGCGCCGCCCGCTGGTTGGCGTCCAGCACGGCCCCGTCCCGACCGTTGGTGTTGTTGAAGATCACCGCGTCGAACGGCGCCAGCCCGGCGTCGGTGAACAGCCCGGCGTCGTCGGACACGGTCACCGCGAAGTTGTGCTGCGCGCCCAGCTCGGTGATCGCGGCCTTCCCGGCCGGGATCGAGTCGTGGAAGAACCCGTTCACCCTGGAGAAGACCAGCACGCTGAACCGCGGCGCCGCCTGCGCCGCCGGCGGCGCGGCCACCACCCCCGCCAGCACCAGCAAGGAGACGACCAGCACCCACACCGATCTCGACATCGCACGCCTCCGCAGGTCAGGCAAGCGCTTTCCTGACACCTTAGGGGCCTGATCCCGCCAAGGGAAGGGCTTTCCTTTGGCTATGAGGTGAACTAATTGCCCTGCAGATGGGTGACCAGCCACCGGTGCAGCGGCGCGATCACCGTCCAGTGCTTGCCCAGCATGCCAACGAGGTTGCCGGCGTCGGTGGCGAGCGCGGGCGGCTCGTCATGGTGCACGAACAGGGCGCTGTGCCGCAGCAGCCGGCCGGTGCCGGGCGAGACGTCGAAGCCGCGCGGGGGGTGAACTAATTGCCCTGCAGATGGGTGACCAGCCACCGGTGCAGCGGCACGATCGTCGTCCAGTGCTTGCCCAGCACGCCAACGAGGTTACCGGCGTCGGTGGCGAGCGCGGGCGGCTCGTCATGGTGCACGAACAGGGCGCTGTGCCGCAGCAGCCGGGCGGTGTCGGGCGAGACGTCGAAGCCGCGCGGGGTCCGCGCGTAGGTCTCGCCGCCGAGGTCGTAGCCGGCGGCGTCGAGCGTCTTGACGATGTCGAGCAGCTCGGGACCGGCGTCCGGATCGGCCACCTTCTCCCGGTACCGCGCGAGGGTGGGCTTGTCGAAGCCGTGCGCGCCGGCGCCGATGCCGACCAGATCCGGTGAGACCCGCACGAACAGCCCGGACACCGCGCCCTTGCGGTCACCCTCCCAGAACCAGAGGTCGAGATGATCCTTGTACGGCCGCTTGTCCGCGCTGAACCGGGTGTCCCGGTTGATCCGGAAGATCGAGCCGAGCACCCGCGGCTCGGCTCGGATGCCGGGCACGATGGCGCGCAGCAGCGGGCTCACCGCCTCGACGAACGCCTTGCCGGCGGCCACGTAGGCCGACTGGTAGCGGTCCCGGTTGGCCTCGAACCAGGCGCGGTCGTTGTGCTCGCGCAGGTCGGCGAGGAAGGCCTGGGTGTCGGCCGGGAACGCGAAGCCGGGCATGGGCGCACAGCGTACGCCCATGCCCGGACGGACGGGCTACCTCGGGATGGCCACGACGTTGTACGGGGTGTCCGGGGTCGGCGTCGTGGTGAACCGGGCGTTGGGCAGGTAGAGCCGGTCGCCGAAGGCCGCGACCGTGGTCGGGACGTCGAACCGCGGGTCGGTGCGGGTCTCCACGAGCCGGCCGCGCGTGCCGGAGGAGTTGAGGCGCAGCACGGCCACCTGGTTGAGCCGGTTCTGCACGACGAACAGCGTGCGGCCGTCGAGCAGCAGGCCGTCGCCGTTGGTCAGCACGACGTCGCCGAGGTCGACCCGGCTGGTCACTCCGGTTCCGGTGTCGACCCGGTGCAGCAGGCCCACGTTGGACTGCACGACGAGCAGCGCGCGCCCGTCCGGGGTCCGGGCGATCCCGTTGGCGTTGTTGCCCTCCCCCTGCATCCAGTCGCCGGACAGCGGCAGCGCGGTGAAGTCGTCCGGGAGCCGTCCGTGCCGCAGCGACACCTTGTACAGCGCGGGGTTGCGCGAGTCGGTGAACCAGGCGGCGTCCGGGGTGAGCACCACGTCGTTGACGAACGTGGTGCCGGTGGCGAACGGGTAGGTGACGAGCACGGCGCCGGTCCGCGTGTCGATCACGCGGCCGTTGCCGCCGGTGCCGCCGGCGGCGAACAGCCGGTTGTGCCGGTCGGTCTTGAGGCCCAGCGTCGGGTGGCCGACCGCGGGGCTGAAGTCGGCGCCCTCCCCGGTGCGCAGGTCGACGCGGAACACCCGCCCGTCGACCCGGGAGCCGAAGTACGCCACGGCGCCCGGCCCGGTGGCGATCCCCTCCGGCTGGAAACCGTTGGGCAGTGGGAACTCGGTCGGGAACCGGCCCGCGGCGCCGGCCGGTGCGGCGGCGGCTCGCGTCCCGGTCACCAGCGCGGCGGTCGGCACCGCGACGGCGGCGGTCAGGAGGGTACGGCGACGAAACATGGTCGAGAATCCTCCACTTCCGAGCGGGGACAATGTCCACCCAGACCTTACGTCGCCGGCGCTGAAACGGTTCACTTGTCCACTATGGACGAAAGTCCGACGGACGTCTTGGCCGCCTCCCGGGCGATGTCGGTGCGGGAGCGCACGCCCAGCTTGCCCAGGATGTCAGCGACGCAGCCAAACTCGCCATGCAGCGTCAAAGTGGTCGCAGGTCACGGCCCGGCAGAGCCTGCCTCAAGCTCAGTCGGACGCCCGAGCGGCCTCGCGGGCGATGTCGATGCGGGAGCGCACACCCAGCTTGGCCAGGATGTGCGAGACGTGCGTGCCGACCGTCCGCGGCGAGAGCACCAGCTGCTCGGCGATCTCCCGGTTGGGCAGGCCCTCGGCGACCATCGCGGCGATCTTCGTCTCGGTCGGGGTCAGGCTGTTCCACCCGGCCCGCTCCTGCCGGTGCTTGGCCCGCGGCCCGCGCCGGATCCCCAGCGGGCGCAGCCGGGCACGCAGCAGGGCGAGGTCCCAGTTCGCGCCGAGCTCGTCGTACAGGTCGTCGGCGCGGGTGAACGCGGTCCGCGCGGAGCCGCGGTCGCCGCGGTTGGCGAACCCGACGGCCGCCGCCTCAAGGGCCTTGGCCCGCAGCAGCGGCCGGTCTGCCTCGTCGTACCGGTCAGCCGCGTGCAGCAGCAGCGACGGATCGTCGTTCAGCAGCCCGCGGCAGTACGCCGCGGCGGCCAACCGGTGCGGCACCTGCGATCGCTGCGCCAGGCTCGCGGCCTGCTCGGCGATCTCCGTCGCGGCGTGGACGGTGTCGGTGTGCACCGCCAGCCGCGCGGCCTCGGGTAAGAGATCCTCGATCTCCTCGAGCTCCTCGGCGTCGTTGGCGACCCCCTCGGTGAGCACGGCCAGCGCCTCCTCCGGATCGCCGGAGATCTCATGATCCAGGCTTCTGGCCAGGGCCAGCGAGGCCACCACCCGGTTGCCCAGCTTCTCGGCGCTCGGCTCGGCCGCGCTCAGGTGCTGCCGGGCCGTCGCCGGATCGCCGCGGTGGAAGGCGATCACGGCCGCGACCCCGCGGTCGCAGCACGTCGCGCCGGGATCCTTGAACTCGTCGGGGAGGATCTCGACCTCGGCCTGCGCGTCGTCCCAGCGGCCGACCTCGAACAGCAGCTCACCGAGCGTGGTCTGCGCCTGAGCCAGGCGGACCAGGCTGCCGGCATGGTCGGCGAGCTGGCGCACCCGCTCGGCCGCGGCGATGGCCTCCGCATACCGGTCCATGTCCCCCAGCGCCACCGCCTTGTTGATCTGCAGCAGCAGACCGAGATCGGTCAGACCGGGATTGTCGCCGACCACCCGAAGGCCGCGCTCGAACATCGGCAGCGCGGCCGCGACGTCGCCGCGCATGATCGACACGATTGTCAGCACGTGCAACGACCAACCGATCGCCCACTGGTCGCCGGCCTCCTCGGCGGTACGCAACGCGTCGGCTGCGACCTGCCCCGCGACGGTGACCTCACCGAGGTCGCGATGCGCCCGCGCGGTCAGGACGAGCAACCGGGCCCGCTGCCGGGTGGAGATCGTCGGCACGGCCAGGGCCCGGTTCAGCGTCTTGAGCGACTCGTCCGACTTGCCAAGCATCGTCCGGCACTGCGTGACCGTCCAATGTAGATCGACGAGCAGGTCGGGATCCGTGATCACGGTCATGGCTTGGGACGCGGCCCGTTCGGCGCCCACACAATCACCGCTGCGGTACAGCGCATCGGCCAACCGGCAGGCGAGCACCGCGCCGCGCTTCGTCGTCGCCGGTGACCGGCGCGACGCCTGCCGCAGCAGGTCGATCGCGGCCCGCGGCGCCTGCGCCACGAGCGTCGGAGAGGCGTCGACCAACCAGTTCAGCAGCGGGTCGTCCAGCGGTCCGGCGCTCGGCGAGCTGATCGCGCGCAGCAACTGCCGGGCGACCCGGGGAACCGGCACGCCGGCCGACGCGAGCGCCTTGGCCGCGTCGCGATGCCAGGCCGCACGGACGGAGGCGGCGATGTCGTCGTAGAGCGCGTCGCGGATGAGCGGGTGGCGGAAGGCGAGCTTGTCTTCGGTTTCCTTGAGCACGCCGGCGGCGCGGGCCTCGTCGATGGCGGGGACCAGCTCGGCGATCCGCCGGTCGAGCACGATCGCCAGGTCGGAGACGAGGAACTCCACTCCGAGCAGGGCGGCGCCCTGCAGCACCGCGCGGACCTCCCGGGGCAGAAAGTCCAGGCGGTGCGTGATGGCGGCGACGAGGGAGCCGGGTACGGAACCACCGGTGGTCTCCACGACACCCTTGTCCGTGACGGTCACGCGGGTGGCGCGGACCAGGGCGCCCATCAACTCGGTCAGGTACAGCGGGTTTCCCGCGGCCCCCTCGGCCAGCTTGCGCAGCTTCCGGCCGGGCTTGCCGTCGACGATGCTGGTGATCAGCTCGACGACCGCCGCGTCCGGCAGCCGGCCGAGGCGAATGATTCCGTCCTCGCCGACCACGCGGCGCACGGGCAGCAGCTCGTCGCGCTGAGGCACCGGGCGCATGGTGCCGATCAACAGCAGCGGCGCGCGGTCGGCCGACCGGGCCAACCATTTCCACACGGTGATCGTCGCCAGGTCGGCCCATTGCAGATCATCAATGATCAGGACGGTGGGCGCCGCGGAGCACAACTCGGTCATCAGGGTGAGCATTTGCTCCGACGCCGCGACGGTCGGATCGGCGGCGCCGCCGAGCTCGCCGTGCAGCAACCGCAGAATGGTCGCCAGCCGCGGCTCGTCGGCGGATTCCCGGACTCGCAACGCATCCAGCAACGGCTGAAGAGGCAGTGCCTGACCGAGCTCGTCGGCCGCGGCCCGGTACACCCGGCAGCCATGCCGCTCTGCGGCCGCGGCGGTTTCCCGCGCAAGGGAGGACTTGCCGATCCCGGGTTCACCTTCGATCAGGACGGCCCGCCCGGTCCCCGAGACGAGATCCTCAACCCAATCCACGAGTCGCGCCAGCTCGACATCCCTGCCGACAAGCGCGGTCGCACTCGGCATCCCTCGACAGTACGACTTGGCGCGGTACCGTACATCGGCCATATGGGCGGTTCCCAGGGGAGCGGTCACCCCCGGGAACCGTCCCGTCGCGGGAGGCGAACTCGTTACCATCCGTTCAACTGCTGTTTACCGTGCGTTATTCTTCTATTAAATAAGGCATGCGACATTAATTGACGATCAGAGTAATTTACGTCACATGTATGCCAAGCGCGGGTAGAAATGGGTTTGCGGGGCGCGCGGCAATTCGATTCCAGTCCCTTTTGGCCCACATTGTGGCCTACGTCGGGGAGGCCGACATGCGCATAGAGAAGGTGATTATTGCTGTCGTAGTATCGGTGTTGGCAATGTTTGCGGTGCAAGGTACCGCGGTCGCCGACGACCCCGGTATGACTCACAACGGCACGGAGATGACTCACAATTGACGAATTGGCCTGACACCCAATCCGTCTCGATGGCCGGTGGCGCACCGGAACAGCTCTCCTGCCCCGAGAGTCACTCATGGTTTGTCACCGGCCGTCGTGAATTGTCGGCCTGGCCCGAGCTGGCGCGGCACTGAGCCGTGCACCTCGCCGGCCGCATTCCCGTCGAGCACCCGCGCCCGATGAACGGCGCGGTCCTGCAGCGCGTAGCCGAGATCGACGAGCCGCACGCCCAGGTTGCCCTCCTCGGCCACGCTCACCTGCTCCCGGCGCCCAGCATCCGCGTCGAGCAACCTGAGCACGAACCGCGCGATCTGGTTGTTGACCCTCGATAGCTCGGCCATGAGCACCAGCTCGTCGTGCCAGTCCGGCGCAGTCACCACGTTCACCCCACGGATCTCCTCAGGCGCCCTGAGCATGGAGCAAACCTTCTCCCCTCCCCACCGCGAGACATCGGTCAAGTGACGGATATCTACCCGGCGCCGCCCCTGACCTCCCCGGTGACCGGGGCGGTTACCCCCGCGCCGGCTTGGTGGTGGGGTACTCGTCGTGCCAGTTCCACCATTCGTAGGGTGGGGTTTGGGGGTAGCCGTCGGGGGAGTCTTCCCACTGCTCTTGGCGGCCGAGGGCGGTGATGTCGAGGTAGCTCCAGGTGCCGCCCATGGTCTCGTCGCCGCGGTTGTTGATGAAGTAGGTGCGGTACACGCGGTTGCCGTCCCGGAAGTATGCGTTGGTGCCGTGCCATTCGTCCACGCCGAAGTCGGCGTCGAACTCGTCGAGCATGGTGTACCAGGGCATGGTCCAGCCCATCCGCGCCTTCATGCGCTCGATGTCGGGCTGCGGCGCGCGGGAGGCGAAGGCGAGGGTGGTGTCGCGGGCGTTGAGGTGGGCGACGTGGGCGACCTGATCGGCCACCAGGGAGCAGCCGACGCAGGCGTGGTCGGGCCAGCCGGACACGCCGGGCTCGAAGAAGGCGCGGTAGACGATCAGCTGGCGGCGGCCCTCGAACAGGTCGAGCAGGCTGGCCCGACCCCGAGGGCCGTCGAACGCGTACTCCTTTTCCACCGCCAGCCACGGCATCCGCCGGCGCTCCGCGGCCAACGCGTCGCGGGCGCGGGTCAGCTCCTTCTCCTTGACGAGCAGCCGCTGGCGCGCCGCCTCCCACTCCTGCGGGCCGACGATCGGGGGTGTCTTCATCGTGAGGTCCTTCGGTCGAGGTGATCCTTCAACTTGTCGAGCGAGCCGTCCCAGTCGCGGGCCAGCGCGGCCAGGAACTGCTGGGCCACCCGCATCGGCGCGGAGCGCAGCCGGTACCGCACCCGGCGCCGCTCCCCCGGTTCGGCCGTCACCAGGCCGGCCTCGGCCAGCAGCGCCAGGTGTTTGGCGATCGCCTGCCGGGTGATCGGCAGCCGCCCGGCGAGGTCCGTGGCCGTGGCCGGACCCCGTGCCGCCAGCGCCGCCAGGATCGCGCGCCGGGTGGGGTCGGCCAGGGCGACGAAGACCTGCTCGGCGATCGCCTCGGTGTCAGGCGGCATCGAGGTAGGCGACCAGCTCGCCCAGCTCGCGCGCCCAACCCTCGGTGTTGCCGCCGTACGCCTTGCCGTGGGCGTCCTCGGGCAGCTGGGCGAAGCCGGATTCGACCACGGTCAGCCGGGTGCCGGTGCCGACCGGTTCGAGCGTGAACTCGACGTAGGTGCGGCGCGGATCGTCCTCGGGCAACCCGTAGATGTGCCAGGTGAAGCCGAACACTCTCGGCTCCTCGACCCGTTCCACCCGCAGGTCGGCGGTCGACCCGTCGGTCCACGTCATGCGCGCGGACCCTCCCGGCCGCAGGTCGATCGTCGCCTCGTTGCCGAACCAGGCGCCCAGCCCCTCGGCGGTGGTCAGCGCCGCCCACACCGTGCCCGGCGGGTGCGCGACCTCCACGGTCCGCTCGATGCGATCGGGAAAACCCATGACAGCCTCCCAAGTGTGGCAACCCATCGGTTGCAACTATATAGCAACCGATGGGTTGCGTCAACGTCAGCCAAGGGTGAGGGTGACCGTGCTGAGGCCGGAGCGGGGGGCGAGCTTGACGAGGATGCCGCCGAACGGGGCGGGGCGGGTGGTCCAGCCGGTGCGGGCATTCGTGAGCGGACCGGTGGTTTCGGGGGTGGGATGGCCGTCGATGAGGACATGGCGGGGGCGGGTGGGGGTGGCGATGGTGAGCTGGGTTTCGGTGGGGGCGTTGGCGACGAGCAGGGTGGTGGTGCCGTTCGCCGTATGGGCAAAGAAAGTGCCGCCGGTGGGGCTGGTGGCGGTGGTGAGGCCGGGGGCCGGGGCGTAGAGCCAGCCGGAGCGGTCGCGGCGGTCGAGGTCGTTGAGGTTCCACGGGGTGGGCCAGACGCCGTCGATGCGGTGGTTGAAGCCGATGGCGGCGCCGCCGCGGAGGTACAGCGGGAAGTCGTCCAGTGTGGACGGTCGGACGAGGTGGCGGGGGCCGGACAGCACCTCGCCGGTGTAGAGGTCGGTCCAGGTGCCGGCGGGGAGGTAGACGTCGACCGGGGTGGGTTGGCCGGCAGCGGCGTCGGACTCGTTGCGATCTGCGGTGGCGGGGACGGCCAGCAGGTCGGAGCCGATGAGCATGTGCTGGTCCGCGGTCCAGGCGGACTCGTCGGCGGGGTGGTCGAAGGCGAGCGGACGGACGATGGGGTCGCCGAGCCGGGCGGCGCGCTGGGCGAGGCCGTACAGGTAGGGGAACAACGCGTAGTGCAGCAGGACGTTGGCGCGGAAACGGGCGACGGTGGCCTCGTCGTAGAGCCATGGCGTGGCGTTGCGGCCGGCGCCGCCGACCTCGAAGACCGGTGACACGACGGAGAACTGGGACCAGCGGGTGAGCAGGGCGGCGCTTGGGGCGCCGGGGCCGCCGCCGTTGAAGCCGCCGGTGTCGGTGCCCCACACGGGATGGCCGGACAGCCAGGAGTTGAGGCCGCGGCGGACGGACAGCCGCAGGCCCTCGAACGTCGCGCGCGGGTCGCCGCCCCAGACGCCGTTGACGATCGCGGGCTGGCCGGTGTAACCGCCGCGCCACAGGGTGGTGTACGAGTCGCCGTACAGCTTGCGCAGCACCTCGACGGTGGCCTGGGCGTAGCGGACCGGGTTGGTGTTCATCAGGTCGACCCCGGTGCCGCCGAAGAACGTGGCGTCCTCGAGCTCGAACTCCTCACCCCGGTCCCCCTTGACCATCGTGATGCCCAAGGAGAACAGACGCTCCAGTTTGGACTGGAAGTGCGCGCGGGCAGCCGGGTTGGTGAGGTCGAGCTGCAGCGGGTCGGTCCGGCTGGTCCGGATGAACGAGCCGGGCGGGTAGTCGTGGGCCGGGCAGGGCCGCTCGGCGGCGATCGTGCGGACGTGCGGGGAGATCCAGATTCCCAACGCCACCCCGCGGGCGCGCAGATCGGCCACCAGCTTGGCCGGATCCGGGAACTGGACCGGGTCGAACGTCAGCGTGCCGTTGCAGGCGAACCGGCTGTTCTGGCTCTCCTCGGGCAGCTTGGTGGACGTCTCCCACGGGTTGTCGATCCACTCGGTGGCCAGCGGGATCCCCCGGCGCAGCAACTGGTCCACGTCGTCGACGACGGTGGCCTGCCCGTCGACGGTGTCGCGCCAGTGGGTGAGCGCGAACTGGCGCACCGGGGGCAGCGTCGGCAGCCCGGCGCGGGTGCTGTAGGCGCGGACCACCGTGGCCGGCGAGCCGGCGTAGATCTCGTAGTCGAGCCGGGAGGCCTTGAAGCACAGCTGGGTGCGGTCGGGCCGGCCGAGCAGCACCGGGCACGGCGGCGGCTCGGTCGAGCAGTGCGGCGGGTCGTCCACGGCGTTCGGGAACGCGATCCGGCCGATCACCGCGGTGTCCGGGAAGACCGCGTAGCCGTGCGAGCTGAGGAAGAACGGGCTGGGCATGCCGCTCTTGTTGCACGACGGCAGCGGCCCGGCGCCGGTGAAGTGCGCCTTGTTGAGCAGCACCCGGTGCCGCAGGTCGGTGTAGATGAAGTTGGCGCCGCCGCCGAGGAAGTGCTCGGTGTCGTCGCCGGTGAGCGCCTCGTACACCTGGGTCACGCCGGCGGCCGGCGCCAACCGCCACTCCACCCGCAACCCGCGGGCGGTCCGGGCCACCCGCACGAGCGCGGTTCGGTCCGGCTCGGAGGTGGCCACGACGTAGGTGGTGCCGTCCCGGCCGGGCTCGGTGCGCCGCAGGTCGGTCAGCCGGTGGGTGGTGCCGTCGGCCAGCGCGTACGCCATCCGGCCGCCCGGCCCGGCGAAGTCCCCGGCGGCCTGGCCGACCAGCGGGCGGTCGCCGGCGTGGAAGGTGAGCCGGAACGGAGCGGGTTCGGCGGTCCAGCGCAGTGCCCCGGGCCGGGCCGGCGCGACGTCCTGCCCCGCCGCCGCGGGCGGCACGCCGGCGACCAGCACGGCGACCACGGCCGCGATCACCTGCCAGCGCCGGACTCGACGGGCCAGGGCGGGACGCGGGGCAGGACTCATGGCCGCAGCCTACTCATCGGATGTATCCGCCGTGAAGTCCCTGAAACCGCCCGAGCGGACCCGTGCGACCGTTAATTCATCCCATGACTAGGCGCGGTGGGCCACCTCGTCGAGGTTCAGGACGGGGCGCACCTCGACCAGGCCCAGCTCGGCCTCCGGGACCCGGGCGGCGATCTCGACGGCCCGCTCGAGGCTCTCGCAGTCGAGCAGGAAGAAGCCGGCGAGGTGCTCCTTGACCTCGGCGAACGGCCCGTCGGTCGTGATCGTGCGGCCCTCGGTGACCGCCACCCGCTTGGCCTTGGACACGTCGTCGAGCGCCTCGGAGAACAGCCGCTCCCCCGACGCGTCGAGATCGGCGTCGAGCGCGGCGTACGCCTTCAGGCCCTCGGTGCGCTGCTCGACGGTCAGCCGCCCCCAGATCTCCCGGGACTCCGGGTTGCTGTAGATCAAGATCACGTACTTCACGCCCCACCTCCGTCAAGATTTTCTGCTCGCGATGTCGAGATCGGCCGGTCGGCATCTACGTCCCCCACGAAGGCACCCATTCGACCAGGAAGGACGATCCGGAATGACCAGCACCGTACCGGCGACCATCGACGAGGCGCACATCCGTGAGCTCGTGACCGGGCAGGAGGCCGCGATGCGCGCCCGGGACGCGGAGTGGCTCGCGTCCCGCTACGCTCCCGAGGCAGTGACGTTCACGCTCGCACCGCCGCTGCGCAACGCCGACGTGCTCGACGCCGACTGGCTGCGCACGTGGTTCTCCGGTTTCGCCGGGCCGATCGACTTCGAGGTCCGCGACCTGACCGTGACCGCGGGCGAGGACGTCGCGTTCTGCCACAGCCTCAACCGCCTTTCCGCGACCCCGCAGGGCTCCCCGGAGGGGTTCGAGCTGTGGTTCCGGGCCACCGTGGGCCTGCGCAAGGTGGACGGCGCCTGGCGGATCACCCACGAGCACACGTCCACACCGTTCTACATGGACGGCAGCTTCGCGTCGGCCGTCGACCTCACGCCGTGACAAGGGAAAGGAGCACGATGTTTGCGAGCACCAAGGCGTTCAGCGGGTTCTCCGTGGACGACATCCCGAAGGCCAAGCAGTTCTACGGTGAGACGCTGGGCCTGAAGGTGACCGAGGAGAACGGGATGCTGACCCTGCACATCGCCGGCGACCGGCCCATCCTGGTCTACCCCAAGGACAGCCACGAGCCGGCGACGTTCACGATCCTCAACTTCCCGGTCGGCGATATCGAGTCCGCGGTGGCCGAGCTCACCGCGCGCGGGGTCACCTTCGAGAAGTACGACAACACCGACGGCAAGGGCATCGCCCGCGGGCAGGGCCCGCCCATCGCCTGGTTCCGCGACCCGGCCGGCAACATCCTGTCGGTGCTGCAGCTCGACTGATCCGCGTTCAGTGGTCGCGGGTCATCAGCTGGGTGGTGAGGGTGGCCAGGCTGGACCGGGCCTGGTCGTCGAGGTCGAGACCCTCAAGGAGGTCCCACGCCGCGGACACCTGGCGGTCGGCCTCGGCGAGGGTCCAGGCCCGGCCGCCGGCCTCCTCCACCCACTCGGTCAGCCGCGCCACCTCGGCATCGGTCAGCTCGCCGGGACATGCGTACCGGTCGGCGAGCCGGGCCGAGGCCGGGGTGCCGGCGGCGAGAGCGGCCACCACCGGCGCGCTCTTCTTGCGGGCCCGCAGGTCGGCGCCCACCGGCTTGCCGGTCACCGCGGGATCGCCCCAGATGCCGAGGATGTCGTCGACGAGCTGGAAGGCGACGCCGAGATGCACGCCGAACCGCTCGAACCGTTCGGCAAGGTCCGGCGGGCCCGGCGAGTAGGCGGCACCCAGCCGGCAGGCGCAGCCGAGCAGCACGCCGGTCTTGCCGGCCATCATCGCGAGGCACTCGTCGGGATCCACAGTGGACTCGGTTTCGAACCGCAGGTCGCTCTCCTGGCCGCGGGCCAGCAGCCGCAGGGTCCTTGCCAGCACGGCGGTCGAGTGGGCGGTGGCCGGGTGCCGGTGGCTGGCCAGCACCTCGAAGCCCAGCGCGATGAGCGCGTCACCGGCCAGGATCGCCGACGCCACCCCGTACCGTGCCCACACCGTTGGGCGGTGCCGGCGCTCCCGGTCGCCGTCCATGATGTCGTCGTGGATCAGCGAGGCGTTGTGCAGCAGCTCGATCGCCGCGGCCGCCGGCACCACGTCCTCGGACCGGCCACCGGTGGCTGCCGAGCACAGCAGCGCGAACGCCGGGCGCAGCAGCTTGCCGCTCACCGTACCGGTCGGCCGACCGTCCACATCGTACATACCGAGCTGGTAGCCGCAGATCTGGCTCAGCTCACCGCCGAGCCGCTCGATCCACGACCGCAGCACCGGCGGCAGCAGCGCCCTTGCCCGCAGCACGCCGAGGTTCGCGTCCGGCCGGCCGGCGAGTGCGGTGGCGGTACTCATGCCAGCACCTCGCAAGCTCGGTGCTGGTGACCCTGCCGCCTCGTCCCTCGGCGGCAGGGCAGTATCTGCCGATTCGCTCCGCAAGCTCCGCTCATGCCGCCTCCCGGCTAACCAGCACGGCTTCCAGGTACTCGGCGGGATTGCCGTTGTCCCGCAACGCGTCGCGGTACCGGCGGGTGGTCGCCGACCAGTCCAGGTTGCCGCGCATCCAGGACCGCATCCCGGCCAGGTACGGCGCCACGACCGGCGCCGGGCCGGCAGCCAGCGCCGCCGGCTCCCAGGCGAGGTACTCGCGCAGCCGGTGCGCGATCCGGCCGACCACCACGTCGATCGCCTCGGCCTGGCTCAGCCGGTGGGCATGCTGGGTGACCGTGACCAGGTTGTGGTACTCCCCCAGCGAGGTCTCCTTGTCCAACGAGTACAGGTCGTTGACCCAGCAGACCACGTCGCAGGCGGCGTCGAGCGCCTCGGCGAACGGCTCGCCGCCGTACACCTCTGGCGGCACGTCGATGTGCTCGACGATCTCGATCAGGTCCATGCACACGTAGATCGCGCCGGTGTGCCGCCGGTTCTCCACATAGGACGGGACGTCGGGAACCACACCCCGGACCCGGTTCTCGGCCTCCCAGCAGGCCGCCATCCCACCGGCGACGACGTGCTCGACGAACCGGCGGCGCCAGCCAGGGCTTGCCGTGGCCACCGTCCGCGCCCACAGGTCGTCCAGCGAGGTCACGATCGACGGGGCA
Organism: Actinophytocola sp.; assembly: GCF_035942955.1. GTDB lineage: Bacteria > Actinomycetota > Actinomycetes > Mycobacteriales > Pseudonocardiaceae > DASYTH01. The sequence continues at coordinate 49,187 of NZ_DASZCQ010000316.1, forward strand.
CCCGGCCGGGCGCCCAACCCGTTGAGCACGTTGAAGATCGCGCCCATCAGCTCCCCCGCGCGGTCCGGGTCCCGGCCGAGCAGGCCGTCGTCGAGCTGGTCGTCGAGCAGGAACAGCCAGGCGAACCAGTCGGCGACCAGACCGAGGTCGGCCTCGTCGGCGGTCGGGTACGTCACCGCGGCGAACCAGCCGAAGTTGGCCCGGTCGAACCGTTCCCTTGCGACGGCCCGGCCGATCAGGCGGTGCTCGACCACCCACCGGTTCAGGTGCCGCGTCGCGGCCTCGGCGTGCGGGTTGAGCTCGGGTGGGATGGCCTCGAACGCCTCCCACACCGCGGCGTCCCGGTCGCCGATCATCGCCGGACCATCCGGACGTGCACGCCACCCTTGGGGTGCAACGTGATCAGCGGCTCCGGCTCGACGTTGCGGTACCCGTCGGGGATGACCACGTGGTACGCCTGCGCGATCATGGCCAGGATGATCGTCAGCTCGGTGAGCGCGAAGTGCTTGCCGATGCAGATCCGCGGACCGCTGCCGAACGGGATGTACACGTGCCGGGGGCGCTTGGCCACCTCCTTGGGGGCGAACCGGTCCGGGTCGAAGGCGTCCGGGTTGTGCCAGAACTCCGGGTGCCGGTGCAGCGCGTAGATGTTGAGGTACAGGTCGGACTTGGGCGGGATCCGGTAGCCGCCGATCTCGTCCTCGTCGATGGACGAGCGCATGGTCTGCCAGGCGGGCGTGTACAGCCGCAGCGTCTCGTCGACGATCATCCTGGTGTACTTGAGCTTGAGCACGTCGTCGAAGGTCGGGACGCGTCCATTCAGGACGGTGTCGACCTCGGCCTGCAGCCGCTCCTGCACCTCCGGGTGCTGGCCGATGGTGTACATGAGCCAGGAGACCGAGTTGCTCGTGGTCTCGTACCCGCCGATGATCAGGTTGAGCACCTCGCGGTGCAGCTGCTCGTTGGACAGTCCGGTGCCGGTCACGTCGTCGACGGCGTAGATCATCGCGTCGAGCAGGTCGTCGTGCTTCTCGCCGCTTTCCACGCGGTGGCGGATGATGTCGGCGACGAAGCCGTCCATCGTCCGGATGATCTCCGCAAGGCGGCGGTGCGACGGCGTCGGCCAGCTCAGCGGGATCAGCGGGAACCGGAAGAACGCGCAGGCGATCTGGTTGGCCTCGAAGAACATGTCCTCGATCGCCTTGCCCCGCTCCCCCACCTTGGCGCCGAACAGCGAGCGGAACACGATCCGCATGGCCAGCTGGCCCAGCTCGGTGCTGACGTTCACGATGTCGTCCGGCCCGTACTGCTTGTCCCACCGGCGAAGCATCTGCGACGTCTCGTCGGTCATGTTCTCGGCGAACCCGGCCACCTGCGGCCGGTGGAACGACGGCTGCATCGTGCGCCGCTGGTGGCGCCACGGCTCGCCGCCGACGTTGCCGATCAGCCCGCCGCGCAGGATCGGCGCGATCGCCCGGAACAGGAAGGTGTTCTTGTTGTAGTTCTCGTGGTTGCGGACCAGCACGTGCTCGAAATAGTCGGGATGGTTGAGCATGGCCATTTTGATCCCGAGCACGCGAATCCAGACGATGTCGCCGTAGTCTTTGATCATCTGGTTCAGGAAGCCGACCTGATCCCGCCGCATGGCGAACGTGCTGCGAATCTCATCCCACAGTCGCGGGCTGGGCACGGGTTTGGCCGATCGAATTGTGTCGCGCTCGATAGTGCTGTTCCTCATTATTCGCCGCCGAGTCCTCCGGTCCGTTTTCAACGTCCATTTGATGGTCGGGTCACGCCGCGGAGGCCCGCATCTCCTAGATTGCGCCTCAACTCCCGATAGACCTTCGATTGTGCGCTGGTCGCGCGGCGCTGTTGTCTTTTCTGGATGCTCCCCTTCATCGTGGCTAGAACCGAGCGAACGACCAGGAGCCCGTCATGACGACCCCGCAGTCCGGCGACCGGCAGGTCGCCACCGCCCTCGTCGACCGTTGGCTGGACGCCTTCAACAGCTACGACGCCACCGCCTTCGCGGCGTGCTACACCGAGGACGCGGTCCTCGAGGACGCCGCGCTCAAGCGGTTCTTCCGCGGCCGCACGGAGTTGGCCGAGTTCATCACGGTCTGGGTGCAGGCCTGCCCCGACACCTACCTGAAGCTGGAGAAGGTGGTCATCGGCGACGGCGGCGCGGCCGTGGCGTGGACCGGGGTGGGAACGCTGTCCGGCACCTTCCCGCACCTCCCGCCGACCGCCGTGCGCGGCAGCCGCATCGAGCAGCGTGGGCTGAGCCTGATGGAGTTCTCCGAAACCGGCCTCATCAAGGCCCAGACGGATTACTGGGACAGCTTCACCGTGCTGCGGCAAATTGGAGTGATACCCGAGTAGGGAAAGAACGAATTACTGATGTCACACATCGTCGATACCAATGACGCCGCCTGGCGGCGGGTGCTGGGCCCCCGGTCCATTCTGCTCGCCGCCCCGCGGTCGTTCTGTGCGGGCGTGGTTCGGGCGATCGATATCGTCGAGCGGCTGCTCGAACGCGGCGCACCCGTCTATGTGCGCAAGCAGATCGTGCACAACGGTCACGTGGTCGCCGACCTGGAGTCCCGCGGCGCGGTGTTCGTCGACGAGCTGGCCGACGTTCCGGCCGGGGCCACCGTGGTGTTCTCCGCGCACGGGGTCTCCCCCGCGGTGCGCGCCGAGGCGGACGCCCGCGGCCTCGACGTCGTCGACGCCACCTGCCCGCTGGTCACCAAGGTGCACGCGCAGGCCCGCCGGTTCGCCGGCCGCGGCGACACGGTCGTGATGATCGGGCACGCCGGGCACGAGGAGGTGGAGGGCGTCATGGGCGAGGCGCCGGACCGGACCGTGCTGGTGGAGACGGTCGCCGACGTGGACCGCCTCGACGTCGCCGACCCGGCACGGGTGTCGTACCTGACCCAGACCACCCTTGCCGTCGACGAGACCGCCGAGGTCATCGAGGCGCTGCGGGCCCGGTTCCCCGAGCTGCGTGGGCCCGGCTCGGAGGACATCTGCTACGCCACCACCAACCGCCAGGACGCGCTGGCCGTCGTCGCCGAGCGCTCCGACCTGGTGCTGGTGCTCGGCTCGGACAACTCGTCCAACTCGGTGCGGCTGGTGGAGCTGGCCAGGCGCAACGCGACGCCGGCCTACCTGATCGAGGACGCGACCGCCATCGAGCCGCACTGGCTGGCCGGCGTCCGCACCGTCGGGCTGACCGCGGGCGCGTCGGCGCCGCCCGGCCTCGTCGACGACGTCGTCGCGCTGCTCGGCGAGCTCGGGCCGGTGACCGTCACCGAGCACGAGACCGCACGGGAGACCGTCCACTTCGCACTGCCGGTGGCGGTGAGGGCGGCATGACCGGCGTGCTGAGCCAGTTGCACGGTCCGGCGGATCTGCGCCGGGTGCCGAGGGCGATGCTGCCCGTGCTGGCCGGGGAGATCCGCGCCCTGCTCATCGAGAAGGTGTGCCGCACCGGCGGGCACCTCGGCGCGAACCTCGGCGTGGTGGAGCTGACCATCGGCCTGCACCGCGTGTTCGAGTCGCCGCGCGACGTGCTGCTGTTCGACACCGGCCACCAGGCGTACGTCCACAAGCTACTCACCGGCCGGACCGACTTCGACGGGCTGCGCCAGACCGGCGGCCTGTCCGGCTACCCGTCCCGCTCCGAGTCGGTGCACGACGTCATCGAGAACTCGCATGCGTCCACCGCGCTGTCCTATTCGGACGGAATGGCGCGGGCGTTCCGGCTGGCCGGCCAGGAGGACCGCCGGGTGGTCGCCGTCGTCGGCGACGGGGCGCTGACCGGCGGCATGTGCTGGGAGGCGCTGAACAACCTCGGCGCGGCCCCGGACCGGCCGGTGATCGTGGTGCTCAACGACAACGGGCGGTCCTACGCGCCGACCGTCGGCGGCCTCGCGGCGCACCTCGGTGCGCTGCGCGCGGGAACCGCGGACGGCAACCTGTTCCGCTCGCTGGGGTTCGCCTACCTTGGGCCGATCGACGGGCACGACGTGCACGCGGTGGAGGCGGTGCTGCGGCAGGCGGCCGCGCTGAACCGCCCGGTCGTCGTGCATGCCGTGACCGCCAAGGGATCCGGCTACCGGCCGGCGGAGGCCGACGAGGCCGACCGCATGCACGCGGTGGGGGTCATCGACCCGGCAACCGGCCGGGCGCCCGCGGCCGGCGCGCCGTCCTGGACGTCGGTGTTCGGCGACGAGATCGCCGCGATCGGGGCGGACCGGCCGGACGTGGTGTGCCTGACCGCGGCGATGCTGCTGCCCACCGGTCTCGGCGAGTTCGCAAGGCGCTTCCCCGACCGGGTCATCGACGTCGGGATCGCCGAGCAGCACGCGGTCACCTGCGCGGCCGGCCTGGCGATGGGCGGCCGGCACCCGGTCGTCGCCGTCTACTCCACGTTCCTCAACCGGGCCTTCGACCAGGTGCTGATGGACGTGGCGCTGCACCGCCAGCCGGTGACGATCGTGCTGGACCGGGCCGGGATCACCGGCCCGGACGGCGCCAGCCACCACGGCATGTGGGACGCGTCGATCCTCCCGGTCGTGCCGGGGCTGCGGCTGGCCGCCCCGCGCGACCCGGCCGGGCTGCGCCTGCTGCTGCGGGAGGCGGTCGCGATCGACGACGGGCCGACGGTCATTCGCTATCCGAAGTCGACGGTCGGCCCGGACATCCCCGCACTGCGCCGGATCGGTGAGGTGGACGTGCTGCACGAGGACCCGGGCGCCACGGTGCTGCTGGTCCCGGTCGGACCGCTGGCCGGCGCGTGCCTCGCGGCCGCGGCCGAGCTCGCCGGCTACGGCGTGCCGGTGACCATCGCCGACCCGCGGTGGATCGCGCCGGTCGACCCGGCCCTTGTGCAGCTGGCCGAGCGGCACCGGTTGGTGCTCGCCGTCGAGGACACGGTCACCACCGGCGCGCTCGGCACCCGGCTGGCCCAGGCGCTGGCCGCGGCCGGCAGCGACACCGTCGCGGCGGCATTCGCGCTGCCGCAACGGTTCCTCCCGCACGCGTCGCGCGGCGAGCTGCTGCACAGCTGCGGCCTCGACGGCCACGGGATCGCCGCGACCGTGCTCAAACGACTGGCAAGGACCGGGCAGCTACAGGAGGTGGCGGCGGCATGAAGATTGCGGAATGCCGGGCGAGGGAGTTGGAGGCCACCGTATGACCACTGTGGACATCGGGCTGCCAAGGCCGCGCCCCGCCCGCCGGGCCAGCCGCCGGCTCATGGTCGGCGACGTCCCGGTCGGCGGCGACGCGCCGGTGTCGGTCCAGTCGATGACCACCACGCCCACCACCGACGTGAACCAGACCCTGCAGCAGATCGCCCAGCTCACCGCGGCCGGCTGCCAGATCGTGCGGGTCGCGGTGCCGTCCCAGGACGACGCCGACGCGTTGCCGGCCATCGCCAGGAAATCGCCGATCCCGGTGATCGCCGACATTCACTTCCAGCCGCGGTACGTGTTCGCCGCGATCGACGCCGGCTGCGCGGGCGTGCGCGTCAACCCGGGCAACATCAAGCAGTTCGACGACCGGGTCGGCGAGATCGCCAGGGCGGCGGGCGCGGCCGGCGTGCCGATCCGCATCGGCGTCAACGCCGGCTCGCTGGATCCGCGGCTGCTGGCCAAGTACGGCAAGGCGACCCCGGAGGCGCTGGTCGAGTCGGCGCTGTGGGAGTGCTCGCTGTTCGAGGAGCACGGGTTCACCGATCTGAAGATCTCGGTCAAGCACCACGACCCGATGGTGATGGTGGCGGCGTACCGGCTGCTGGCCCGGCGCTGTGACTACCCGCTGCACCTCGGTGTCACCGAGGCCGGGCCGGCGATGCAGGGCACCATCAAGTCCGCCGTGGCCTTCGGGATCCTGCTGGCCGACGGCATCGGCGACACGATCAGGGTCTCGCTGTCCGCGCCGCCGGTCGAGGAGGTCAAGGTCGGCATCGGCATCCTCGAGTCGCTCGGCCTGCGGGAGCGCCGCCTGGAGATCGTGTCCTGCCCGTCCTGCGGCCGGGCCCAGGTCGACGTGTACCAGCTGGCCGAGCGGGTGTCCGCGGCGCTGGACGGGTTCCCGCTGCCGCTGCGGGTGGCCGTGATGGGCTGCGTGGTCAACGGTCCGGGCGAGGCGCGGGAGGCCGACCTCGGCGTGGCATCGGGCAACGGCAAGGGACAGATCTTCGTGCGCGGCCGGGTGATCAAGACCGTCCCGGAGAGCCAGATCGTGGAAACCCTTGTCGAGGAAGCGGTTCGGTTGGCCGACGAGGCCGAGGCAGCGGAGGTGTTGTGATGGCGGTCGACGCCAACCCACGAGCGGACTACCTGGATCTGACCGAGCTGGGTCAGGAGTTCGTCGACGATCCGTACCCGTTCCTTGCCGAGCTGCGGGAGGGCGAGGCGATCCGGCGGGTGGTGTACCACGGCGTTCCCGCCTGGCTGGTGACCCGGTTCGAGCACGCCCGCGAGGTGTTCTCCGACATGCGCCTGTCGTCGGACCTGGCCAACGCCAGCGACGAGGTGCGCGCCGTGCCGTGGATCAGCGGCCCGGAGTCGCTCGGCCTCACCAAGGGAATGATCAACCTCGACCCGCCGGCGCACACCCGGCTGCGCCGCCCGGTGGCCAAGGCGTTCACGTCCCGCCGGGTCGGCGGCCTGCGCCAGCTGACCAAGCGGATCGGCGAGGAGCTGCTCGATGCCGCGCTCGCCCGCGGGCGGGTCGACTTCCTGCAGGAGTACGCCATGCCCCTGGCGTGCCGGGGAATCATGGGCCTGCTCGGCGTGCCGGCCGGCGACACCCGGCCCTTCCAGGAGCGGTGCTACATCCTGCTGTCCACCGACCCGGCCGACCTGCCCAAGCTGCCGGACGCGCTGGTGTGGCTCAGCGAGTACCTCGGCGGCCTGGTGGCCGCCAAACGCGCCGAGCCGGGCGAGGACCTGCTCAGCGAGCTGGTGGCGATGGCCGACGAGGGCGACCGGCTCAGCGACGCCGAGCTGCGGTCGACCATGTTCCTGTTGCTGGTGGCGGGTTTTGCGACCACATCGAGCCTGATCACCAACGGGCTGCTGGCCTTGCTCACCTATCCCGACCAGTTCGCGGCGCTACGAGCGGACCCCGGACTCATCCCGAGCGCGATCGAGGAGATGCTGCGCTTCGACCCGTCTGCCGGGGCGGCGTTGCCCCAGTTCGCCACCGAGGACCTCACCCTCGGCGGCGTCCGGATCCGCAAGGGCGAGGCCGTGATCGTCTCGCTGGCGGCGGCCAACCGCGACCCGCGCCGGTTCACCGATCCGGACACGTTCGACATTCGCCGTGACGAAGGGCACATCGCGTTCGCCCACGGCATCCACTTCTGCATCGGCGCCCAGCTGGCCAGGATGGAGGGCCAGGTGGCGTTCGAGGTGCTGCTCGAGCGGACCGCCGACGTCCGCCTCGCGGTGCCGCGCGAGGAGCTGTCCTGGCGGATTCACCACAACCCCCGCATGCTCAAGAGCCTGCCGGTGATCCTCACGAGTACTCGAGGATGACCGCGCGCAGCCGGCGCGGCTGGGTGGGCAGGTCGGCCGCTCCCACGGCGAACATCAGGTCGGTGCCCGGGACCGCGGCGATGCCGTTGAGGTTCATGCCCACCGCGTCCGGTGGCGCGGGGATCGGCGCGTCGACCCACGGGCCGGTGCCCCGAAAGCTGGCCAGCTTCACGCTGGGCTCCCGGAAGTTCTCGATCAGCCAAGGGTTACCGGCCGTGTCGACGGCGACGTCGGGCAGGCGCGCGGCCGGCAGCCCGCCGACCTCCCGCCACGTCGTGCCGTCACCGTGCACGACGAGGGCGCCGCCGTCCGGCGACATGAGGGTGTCGCCGACCGCCCACAGGTCGTTCGACGAGCGCCCGCCGATCGCGGTCAGGGCGAGCCGCTTGTCGTTGAGGCCGACCCGAACCGTCCGCCAGGCGGTGCCGTCCCAGTGGTACAGCAACGGGCCGAGGAACCCGGTCCACGCGCCGTTGCCGGCGGCCCAGATGTCGTTGGGAGCGAACGCCTTGAGCCCGGTGACGGCGCAGAAGTTCGGCGTGCCGCCGAACGACGTGCCGCCCTGCACGCACTCGGCCGGCGCCTCGTGCTCCTTCCAGTCCCGCCCGGTCCACTCCAGGATGACGGCCTCGGTGTTGCGGTGACCCACCATCCAGGCGTGCCCGGCCACCACCGCCAGATCCGTGATGGACAGCAGGCTCGGGGTGGCGCCGGCCGGGAACGGCACCTCGTGCCAGGTGCCGCCGTCGTAGCGCAAGACCTTGGTGACGTTGTCGGAGGGCTCGTGCGCCGCAGGACCGCCGACCGCCCAGACATCCGTCGGTGAGCCGGCCGCCACGAGCTTCAGCCCGCCCTTCCACGTGACGCCGGGCAGCGGCATCCGCGACCACCGGCTGCCGTCCCATTGCAGGATCAGCGGTTCACCGGTGGTGTACAACTCGGGCGGCGTGTAGTTGTCCGAGCCCACCGCCCACGCATGAGCGCGGTCGGTGGCCACGACGTCGCGCAGGATGCTGGTCGGGGTGGTGGGCGGCAGCGTGGCCGGCTTCCAGGCGGGCGGCCGTGCCGGTGCGGACGACGAGGAAGCCGGTGACGATGCCGGTGCCGGTGCGCCGCTGCTCGGCCCACCGAGCACGGGCCCCGAACTGGGTCCGCCGATCGGTTTCCCGGCACACCCGGAGGTCAGGACGGCCACGGCGAGCGCCGCGGCCAATCGTCCGCCTCGAGCCATGTGCCCCTCCCCAGCATGCCGGCACACGGCGCCGTGTGCGGTGCCGTGACAGTACTCCGGCGAACCGGGTCAGTCGAGCCGGAACTCGGGGTGATAGAGGTCGAACCAGTGGTACAGGTCCAGCACCCGGTCGATGCCGCGGCGCACGTTGCTGGGCACGGTGGCCGGGTCGAGCGCCACGACGCCGGTCAGCCAGTCCTGGTCGATCAGGTCGTGCACGGGGTGATCGCGGTCGGCGAGCACCTCCTTGGCCTGCTGCTGCAGCACGGCGTTGTAGTTCGAGTCCTGTGTGGACGGATAGGAGGCCTTGAGCCGGTACCGGACGGACTCCGGCACCACGTGCGCGGTGGCCGCCCGCAGCAGGCTCTTCTCCCGGCCGTCGAAGGTCTTCATCGACCACGGCGTGTTGTAGACGTACTCGACCAGGCGGTGGTCGCAGAACGGGACGCGGACCTCGAGGCCCACCGCCATGGACACGCGGTCCTTGCGGTCAAGCAGCATCCGGACGAACCGGGTCAGGTGCAGGTTGCTGACCGTCCGCATGCGACGGTCCACATCGGAGTCGGTATCGGCGTGCGACACGGCGGCCGCCGCGGTGGCGTACTGGTCGGCGACGTAGCTGTCGACGTCGAGCAGGCGCCGCACGGCCGGGTTCAGCACCGCCGACCGGTCGCCGCTCATCGCGCTCTGGTAGGCCAGCCACGGGAACGTGCCCGCGTCCACCGCCGCCGGGTCGTGGAACCAGCGATAGCCGGCGAACACCTCGTCGGCCGACTCGCCGGACAGCGCCACCGTCGACTCCCCCCGGATCGCCTGGAACAGCTGGTACAGCGAGGTGTCCATCTCGCCGAAACCGATCGGCAGGTCCCGCGCGGTGATCACGGCGCGGCGCAGCTCGGGGTCGGTCAGCTCGTCCGGATTGAGCGTCACGAACTTGTGCGCCGAGCCGACCAGGTCGACGACCTCGCGGATGAACGGCGTGTCCGGGGTGTCGCGCACCTCGTCGGCCCGGAACGTCTCCTCCCGTCCGACGAAGTCCACCGAGAACGTGCGCAGCCGCTCGCCCTGCTCGGCAAGGTGCGCCGCGGCCAGACCGGTGACCGCGCTGGAGTCCAGCCCGCCGGACAGCAGCACGCAGCGCGGCACGTCGGCGACCAGCTGGCGGCGCACGATGTCGGTCATCAGCTCGCGGACCGTGCCGACCGTCGTCTCCAGATCGTCGTGGTGCGCCTTGGCTTCCAGCGTCCAGTACCGCCGGGTGCGGATGCCGCCGGCGCCGACGGTGACGATCGTGCCCGGCTCGACCTCGGCCATTCCCCGCCACAGCGCCCAACCCGGGGTCATGGTGAACCCGACCAGCTCGCGCAGTCCCGCGGTGTCGACCACCCGGCCCGCCGCCGGGTTGGCCAGGATCGCCTTCGGCTCGGAGCCGAACAGCACCCCGTCGCCGGTCGGGTAGTAGTAGAGCGGCTTGATGCCCAACCGGTCGCGGATCAGCACCAGCCGGTCGGTCCGCTCGTCCCACACGGCGAAGGCGAACATGCCGTTGAGGTGGTCGGCGACGCCGTCGCCCCACTCCAGGTAGCCGCGCAGCACCACCTCGGTGTCGCTGACCGTCCGGAACCGGTGGCCCCGGCCTTCCAACTCGGCGCGCAGCTCGGTGAAGTTGTACGTCTCCCCGCTGTAGACCATGGCGACCGCGCCGGCGGGCGTCCGGACCTCCATCGGCTGCCGCCCGCCTGCAAGGTCGATAATGGACAGTCGGCGGTGGCCGAGCGCCACGTGCGGCCGGATCCAGGTGCCGGAGTCGTCCGGACCGCGGCAGGCCATGGTCCGCGTCATCGCGTGGACGGTCTCACTCTGCCGGGTCAGGTCCGAGTCGTAGCCGACCCAGCCGGCGATGCCACACATCCGTTGCCCCGTCTCTCAGTACCGTGCGGCCGCGATCAGCGCGGTGGTCTCGACCGGCAGGTCGGCGCTGCGCTCGATGTACAGGCCGGCCCGGGTGAGCAGCGCGCGCAGGTGCTCGAGCGAGCGGTGCCGGCCGCCGGTGGTCATCAGCAGGTGCAGGTCCCACAGCGCGGGCAGCACGGTGGAGTTCTCCTCCACCACCAAGCGGTCCAGCAGCAACAGCCGCGAGGACGCGTCGGCCATCCCGCGCCGGATGTGCTCGAACAGCCCGACGACGGCGTCGTCGGAGTGTCCGGCAAGGACCCGGCAGAGCAGGTACACGTCGCCGCCGGCCGGCACGCCGCTGAACATGTCGCCGCCGACCACCTCGACCCGATCCGCGCCGACCGTGGCGGCCAGGTGCGCCCTGGCCACTGGGGCGACGTGCTCGCGATCCATCAGCACGCCCCGGGCGTCCGGAACCGACGACAGGATCGCCGCCAGCAGCGCACCGTTTCCGCCACCCAGGTCGACCACGGTCTTGCCGCTGAAGTCGAACACGTCCGGCACGTACTCGAAGAACAGGTTGCCGGCCTTCATGGCCCCCTGGAACCGGGCGGAGGTGTCCGGGTCGCGGCCGAGATAGCTGTACAGCGGCTGCCCGTAGGCCAGCTCGAACCCGGAGCTCACCGTCGTGATCGCCTCGTGCGCGTGGGCCCAGGCGGCGTAGAACTCCTCGCCGTAGAGCAGGCACATGTCCCGCATGGACTCCGGCCCGTCCAGTAGCGCGGTGCTCACCGGCGTGTTGCGGTAGCCGGTGTCCGGGGTGCCCGCGAACACGCCCATGGCCACCAGCAGCCGCATCAGCCGGTGGATGCCGTCCTCCTTGGCGCCGGTGGCCGAGGCCAGATCGGCGTCGGTGGTGCGGCCGGCCGCGATGTGGTCGGGCAGCTCCAGCTTGACCGCGGTGTACAGGGCCTGCGCGCGCCAGCCGCCGGTGATCAGCTCGACCACCTGGCGGGCGGCGTCCAGGTCGCGGGTCACGTCGGCACCCCGGCCCGCTTGATCACCGGGATCTCGATGCCGAGCGCGCGCATCTGGTTGTAGGGGTTCATGAACTCCCGCTGCTCCACGATCTTGCCGTCGCGCAGCAGGAACGAGTGGATGAAGTGGTTCTGGTAGTACCCGGGCGGGTAGTCCGGGAAGAGGATCTTGCCCTTGCCGTCGCACTCCACCCAGAACCGGTTCGGGTCCTGGGTCTCGAAGATCTCGACGTTGTACCAGACCCAATCCGGGAAGATCCGCAGCGACCACTCGCCGTGCGCCTTGAGCTTGTCCCGCCCGCGGGAGACGACCGGGTCCACCGTGTCGGCGGTGTACAGGCCGCCGCTGCCGTCCTCGGTGAACAGTTGGTATCGGGTAAGGCGCCCCTCCCCCTGCCGGCTCATGTAATCCTCGACCACGGCTCGATGACGGCGCCGCAGCTCCACATTGTCGTCGAATGCCATTTGTCAGACCTCGTGTTCTTGGGGCTCAAGCCACCCTGTCACATCTCCAACGATGGAAAGTCCACGCTCGGTCGGGCTAGCCTAGAGCGATGCGAGACTACGTCGTGGCCGACGTCTTCACGGATGCGGTTCTGCAGGGCAACCCGGTGGCCGTCTTCCTTGACGCGGAAGGCATTCCGGCCGAACGCATGCAGCGCATCGCGCGGGAGATGAACCTGTCGGAGACCACGTTCGTGCTCCCGCCAACCGACGGCGGGGACGTCAAGGTCAGAATCTTCACGCCGGTGAACGAGCTGCCGTTCGCCGGCCATCCGACACTGGGAACGGCGATCGTGCTCGGCGAGTCGGGCGGGCTCGATCGAATATCCCTCGAAACGCACATGGGTGTCATTCCGTTCGAGTTCCAGCGGGTCGACGGCCGGATAGCGTCCGCCCGCATGCGCCAACCGATTCCCACCTGGGGCCCGTACGAGCGGGCCGACGACCTGCTCGCCGCGCTCGGCCTCGAGTCGTCCGTCCTGCCGGTCGAGGTGTACCGCAACGGCCCGCGGCACGTCTACGTCGGCCTCCCCACCGTCGAAGCCCTGTCCGCCGTGCGCCCCGATCTCCTTGCCCTGGCGACACATCCGGACATGGCCGCCAACTGCTTCGCCGGCTCCGGCGCCCAGTGGCGGATGCGCATGTTCTCGCCGGCCTACGGCGTCGCCGAGGACGCCGGCACGGGCTCCGCCGCCGGCCCGCTGGCCTTGCACCTGGCCCGGCACGGCCAGATCCCGTTCGGCCAGGAGATCGAGATCCGCCAAGGAGTCGAGATGGGCCGCACCTGCCTCATGCTCGCCCGAGCCGCCGGCACCCCCGACCACATCGACGCCATCGAAGTCGGCGGCTCCGCCGTCATCGCCGCCCGCGGCACACTGTTCGTCTAGCGCCGTGACCGAACCATGATCCAGCCGGAGCCATTGCGCGGCCTCAGCGAGTGGTCCCGGGCCGAACTCGGCAAAACCCGAGCCATTCGTGGTTGCGAAGCTGTGGTTGCGCGCTCGCAGCGCGCGCGGCGCAGCCACAGCCGCTCCACGACGATCCGGTCGGAAAGCCGTGCCGCTGCAGGCCTCTCCCCAATCACCACCGCGGGGCGAGATCGCTGCCCACGGCACGTTCTACGTGTGAGCTTCCGGCGACGCGCCACAGGCGGTGCTCCGGACGAGCCCACACTGGCCGGTAAGTCGCGGATCGGAGTGTCGGAAGGTGGGTCGTTCCCGCACCGCGATCTTTGCTCGGCGACGTGACCGGACGCCGTGTCACACGGGTCAGGGCTGCAGCCGAACCGTGGTCCAGCCGGAGCCGTTGCGGTCGTAGCGGAGGCGGCGGTAGAGGCGGTCCGGGCTACTTTGCCAGAACTCCAGTGTGGACGGTACGAGGTGGTACGCCACCCAGGTCCGCGGGCGGGGTAGGGGCTGGCCGGATTCGGCGAGCCGGGTGGCCTCGGCGAGCAGGGCGGCCTCGTCGGTGAGCGGCTGGCTTTGCCGGGTGGCCACCGACATCGGCAGGGCGGCGGGCGCGCGGGCGGCCCAGAGCGCGTCGGCTTCGGAGTCGGGGAGTTGCTCGATCCGGCCGGTGAGGATGATCTGCTGGTTGGTTTCCCGCCAGTAGAGTACGCCCGAGCCCCAGCCGGTTGCGGCGATCTCCCGGCCCTTCTGGCTGACGGTGTGGCTGGTGAACACCAGGCCCCGGTCGGTAAGCGTGCTGGTCTGGATCATGCGGGTGGACGGGCGGCCGTCGGCGGCCACGGTGGCCAGCGCGACCGCGCCGGGCTCGCGCACGCCATTGTCCACGGCGCGATCGAACCAGTCGCGCAGCAGCGCGATCGGGTCGGCCGGGGGATGGTGGAACTCGGTCCCGATCGTCACCTGGGACGTGTTCAAACCCATGGTTCAGCCCTCCGAATGGATGCCCTCGACGAGGGCCTGGACGTCGAACCGCTCGAGCTGGGTCGGCGGGTAGCCGATCAGCTCGGCGGCGTGCGGCGGCAGCGGCTGGTCGGGAACGACGGACTCCCACACCAGCACCGCGCCCCACCGGTTGGTCGCCCGGTCGGCGATCCAGAACTTCACCCGCAGGCCCCGGACCGCGGCCCAGGCCTGCGCGCCCCCGTCGCGCAGGTGCTCCCGCAGCGAGTCGATGGTCTGCTCCGAATTGGACAGATCCCACCACGCGATCGTCGCCCTCATAGGCCGAGCACCTCCGCCATGTGCCGAGCGAAGATCCGCGGCCCGTCCTGGGTGAGCACCGACTCGGCGTGGAACTGCATGGAGGCGAAGTGCGGGCCGCGCAGCGCGTGCACCTCGCCGGTCTCGGGGTCCCGGCTGATCTCGACCGTTCCCACGCTGGGGTGCTGCAGGACGTCCTCCTGGCTGCGCGCGGCGAACGTGTTGTAGAACCCGACGAGCTCCCGCTCGCCGAATAGGTCGATCTTGCGCTGCGCGCCCTGGTTGACCACCCGGCAGCGGGCCACGTCAAGACCGAGCAGCCGGCTGAGCACCTGATGGCTCAGGCACACCGCGAGGAACGGCCGGCGCTGCGCCAGCAGGGCGATGATCGCCTTGTACAGGTGGGCGATTCGCGGGTCGCCGAAGTCGCGCGGGTCGCCGGGGCCAGGGCCCATCACGACCAGATCCTGATCGTCCCATGTGTACTCTTCGTCGAACCGCCGCACGGTGACCACGAGGCCGAGCGAGCGGAGCTGGTGTCCGATCATCGCGGTGAACGTGTCCTCGGCGTCCACCACCAGCACGCGCCGCCCGACAAGCTCCGGAACCGGGCGCGGCTGCCGGCCGGCAAGCCAGTACGCGGCCAGCGCGTGCGTGCGCCGGTCGAGCGCGGCCCGGACCTCCGGATGGTCGGCGAGCCGCTCCGGCGGGTTGACCTCGAGCGCGGCCAGCAGCCCGGCCACCTTGGCCCTCGTCTCGGCCACCTCGGTGTCCGGATCGGAGTGCCGGACCAGCGTGGCGCCCACCCCGATGCGCAGCCCGCCGGCGGCGTCGATCTCCGCGGTGCGGATCAGGATCGCCGAGTCCAGGCTGCGGTCCCCGTGCTGGTCCCGGCCGATCAGAGCGATCACGCCGCTGTAGTAGCCGCGGCCGCCCGGCTCGTACCGCCTGATCACCCGGCAGGCGCTCTCCAGCGGGCTGCCGGTCACCGTCGGGGCGAACATCGTGCCGGCCAGGATCTCCCGCGGGTCCCGTGTGGACCGTCCCTCGATGTAGTACTCGGTGTGCGCCAGACGGGCCATCTCCTTGAGGAACGGGCCGACGACGCGCCCTCCGGTGTCGCAGATGCGGGCCATCATCTTCAGTTCCTCGTCGACGACCATGTGCAGCTCGTCGGTCTCCTTGCCGTCGCCGAGGAACTCGATCACGCCGTCCAGCGTCGGGCCGGTCGGCGGGTACCGGTACGTGCCGCTGATCGGGTTCATCACCGCGATGCCCGCGTCCAGGCTGACGTGCCGTTCCGGGGTGGCACCGACGAACGTGCGGGCGCCGGTGTGCACGATGAACGTCCAGTACGCGCCGGACTCCCGCTCGCACAGCCGGCGGAAGAAGGTCAGCGCGCTCGCGATGTCGTAGTCGGCGATGTCGGCCTGGAACGTCCGCTTGATCACGAAGTTCGCGCCCGCCCCGGTGCCGATCTCGCCGGTGACGATCCGCCGGACGGTGTCGGCGTAGCGCGCGTCGTCGACGTCGAACCGCCCGCCCACCAACCGGGTCGGCCGGGTCGTGATCCGGCCGAGCACCTCGGTGACGGGCAGCTCGGCCTGCTCGACGACCCGCATCGCGATCAGCGGCGCACCGTCGTCCACGCAGTCGAAGCCGCGCTCGGCGATCTGCCGGTACGGCACGATCACCAGCATCTCCTTGCCCGGCCCGGAGCTCTCGGCGAGCGGCACGTCGGCCAAACTGTCCGGTGTGGACACCTCACCGACCAGGACGTCGATCCGGTCCGGCCCGTTGGCGTTTGGCCGGTACAGCAACGCGAACGGCGGTGGCTGCGGGACGAGCACCCGGTCCAGCAGGTCCGCCCGCCCGGTCATGCCAGCACCTCCTTCGTGCTGAGCACCACCGCGCACCGCTGCGCCGCGTACTCCACCGCCATCCGGTGGTGCTCGGCGGAGAAGTCGGCTATCGCGTCGGCGACGAGGAACGGCTGGATGTCATTGGTGTAGGCGTCCACCGCGGTCACCAACACGCCGACGTGGGCGTACACCCCGCAGATGATCAGCTGGTCCCGGCCGTGCTCGCGCATCCTGGCCAGCAGGTCGGAGCGGAAGAACGCGCTGTACCGCCATTTGGTGAACATCCAGTCGTCCGGCCCCGGTGTCAGCGGCTCGACCACCTCCCGGTCCGCCTGGTCCACCCGCATCCCCGGCCCCCAGAAGTCGGCAAGCAGGCCGCGCTGCTCTCTGGTCATCCCGCCGGGCTGCGCCGTGTACCCGACCGGCACGCCCAGCTCCCGGCAGCGGTCCCGCAGCGCGACGGCGTTGCGCACCAACGGTTCCCGGAGGTCGTCGGGCAGCGGCCGCAGGAAGAACCGCTGCATGTCGTGGATCAGCAGCACGGCCCGATCCGGTTCGGCGACCCACCGGGCGACGTTGTCGGGCAGCTCACCCGGCGTCGGCAGCGGGTACGACCGGATCGCGGGAATACCCGCCATAGTGATCCTCCTCGAAGGAATTCCTGAAGCGTCCGCACGGCAACCTCAGGCCCGCGGTCGGGCCGATCCGGTCCGTCGCTATGACGCGCCGAGATCCTCGGCCATCAGGTTCCTGGCGAGTCTGCGCCTCCGGTCGGCGTCCCGGCTCCCGTGCCCCTGCCGCGGGAGGCTGACGGCGAAATTGGTCACCCCTGCCCACTCCGGCTTCGATCGCGTTCTGCTTGAATCCCTGATCGGACGGTGACCGGATCCGCTGGGGCGGCACTGGAGAATCGGTCGAGCACGTCCTGCGCTCGCGCTTGATTGCCCTGGTTATCGGGCGTCAGCCGGAGTTTCGCCAGCCGTCTCGGCGGCGAGCATGCGCAGCACGCCCATCGGGCCGGCGCCGGCCGCGGCGCGCTGCCTGCGGGCGCCGGTGCCCGCGGCGTCGAGGGTGGCGATCCCTTGGCGTACCGCGGAAAGGTCGCCGGTCTCGGCCAGCGCCGGGGTGAGGTGCTCGATCAGCTCGGCCACCAGCCGGCGGGCCGGCATCCGTCGCTTATGGACGGGATGGACCGCGGGTCCGTCCAGCCCGTACCGGGCGGCGGTCCAGAGCGCGGCGGCCGCGAGCTGGTCACCCAGGGCCGGCGCCTCCCGGCCGCGGGCCAGGTCGGCGAGCGCGGTGCGGACCAGCGCGCGGGACAGCGCCGCCTGCAGCGCGGCCTCCGCGACGCTGATCACCGAGTCGGCCACCCGGAGCTCGACCGTTGGCAGGTGCGGCGAGGGCCGGGCGAGCCAGAACGTCATGTGGTCGTCGATCAGCGCGCCGCACTCGACGAGCTGGGCGACCTGCCGGTCGTAGGCGTCCGCCGAGGCGAACCGGGGCGGGACGCCGGCGCCGGGGAACCGGGACTGGTCGATCATCCGCCAGCTGGCGTACCCGGTGTCGGCACCGTGCCGGAACGGCGAGTTGGCCGACAGCGCGAGCAGCGCCGGCAACCACGGCCGCAGGTGGTTGACCACGGCCACAGCGGTGTCCCGATCCGGCACGCCGACGTGCACGTGTAGGCCGCACACGTGGTAGTCGCCGACCACACCGGCGTACTCGCCGGCGATCCGGCTGAACCGCGCGCCGGGACTGGTCGTGGCGCCCGGCCCGCCGAGCACCGGCGACCCGGTGGCGACCAGCC
>NZ_DASZCQ010000317.1:0-13684 GCF_035942955.1 Actinophytocola sp.
CGTACCATCAGCGCCTTCCTGGTCAACGAGTGGCGCAAGGGCGCCCTGTTCGGGCTCACCCCCGACGAGGCCTACTACGTGCGCTGCGACCGCGAGACCAACCCGGCCGAGCAGATCGACGCCGGTCAGGTGGTCTGCGAGATCGGCGTGGCGCCGGTCAAGCCAGCGGAGTTCGTCATCTTCCGGCTCGCCCAGCTGCAGGGCGGCACCAGTCTGGTCAACGAGTAAAGGCGGTTCATCGACATGGCACTCCCCGATCTCGACACGTCGGTAGGCCACTCGTTCGGCCTTGAGGTCGACGGCATCACGATCAAGCAGATCTCCGAGGTGACCGGCCTGAAGATGGAGCAGGACGTCATCGAGCTCAAGCAGAACACCGCGGATGGCAAGTACATCAACAAGAAGCTGCCCGGCCGCCCGAAGGCCGGTGAGGTCACGCTCACCCGCGGGCTGACCGAGGACAGCAGCTTCGAGAAGTGGATCAAGGACTCGCACTTCGGCAAGATGGGCAGCGCGCGCAAGGGCGGGGCGATCATCGTCTACGACTACGAGGGCACCGCGCTCAAGCGCTACAAGCTCACCAACTGCTGGCCCAAGAGTCTGGAGATCGGCTCGCTGAAGGCCGGCGACACGAGCGTCCTCACCGAGAAGCTCGTGATCGTCCACGAGGGACTGGAAGCGCAGTAACACGATGCGTCGAACCATGACCCTTGCCCCGGCCGACGAAGGGCAGTCTCCCGCGCCGCGGCGCGACCCGCTGCGGACCGAGTTCGCGTTCGAGCTGCCGCGCGGCTACGTCGACGACGCCGGTGTCACGCACCATTCCGGGACGATGCGGCTGGCGACGGCCCGGGACGAGCTGGTGCCGCTGCGGGATGACCGGGTTCGGGAGAACCCGGCGTACCTCACCGTGGTGCTGCTCGCCAGGGTGGTCACCCGCATCGGCGACGTCACCGACATCCACGCCGGGGTGATCGAGAACCTGTTCGCGTCGGATCTGGCGTTCCTGCAGGACCTGTACCGGCGGATCAACAGCGAGGGCCACACGAGGGCCGGTGTGTCCTGTCCGGACTGCGGCCGCCAGTTCGCGGTGGACATCGCCGGTGGCCGCCTGGGGGAATCGTGACGTACGCGCCTGACCGGCTGCACGAACAGGTCGCGTACGTGGCGTACCACCTGCACTGGCCGCTGGACGACATCCTCGACCTCGAGCACCCCGACCGGCTCCGGTACGTCGCCGAGATCGCCAGGATCAACACCCGGATCACGAAGGGAGGCTGAGCGCGATGTGGCCGTGGCGACGCAAATCCGGCCCGGCTCCCATGCCGGTCAGCAGGGCCGAGTGGCGCACCCTCCCCCCGATCGACCGGATCGCGCGGGAGCACCCGCTGATCAACCCGGTCCAGCGGTTCTCGGACTCCCTGACCTCCTGGCGCAACCCGTCGTTCCTGGAGCCGCTCGGCCACCGGGTCGGCCCGGCCGAACCCTCCGGAGTCGCCGACCTCGCCACCCCGTCGGCATCCCCCGACATGCCCGTCGCCCCACCATCCCCACCCGACCCACGGCCCACCGTCCCACTCGCACCGCTCGCCGCCACCGAGCTCACCGTGGCCCGCCCCGTCGACCTCCCGGTGCGCCAGCTGGTGGTCGAGGGTTCGCCGGGTCCGGTCCCCGCGGTGCAGCGCGCGGCGGAGCCGCCACCATCCCCACCGCCGGCGCCGACCCCGCGGCGACTCGGCCTTGGACCGCCCCTCACCGACCCACCACCGGAGCCCATAGTCCACACAGGACACTTCGACGCTCGGCCCGCGGACTCCCACCCCACTCTCACGGAACCGCCACCGCCGCGCACCCGCACGACCCGCCTCGGCGAGCCCATCGTCGTGTCCCGCTCAGCACAGGACCACCCCGCCACGCCCCGCTCGACACCCGACGAGCCCGTGCACATATCCCGCTCGGCCACCGACGAGGCCACCCCGTCACCCACCCACCCCACAGCACCCGGCGAGCCGATCGTCGTCACCGGCTCGCTGCCGGATCACCGTGCCCCTGCACTGGACAATCCAATGCCGGTGTCCCGCTCGGTGACCGGCGAAACCGCCCCCGCTCCCGCTGCGCCGATGGCCGTGTCCCGCACGGTGCCGGACCACCCCGCACCGGCACCGGACGGGCCGATGCCCCGGTCGGACTCGGTCACCGAAGAAGCCGCTCCACCCACCCACCCCACCGCACCCGGCGAGCCGATCGTCGTCGCCCGCTCGTCCGCCGAGGAAGCCGCTCCGCCAAGTCATCCCACAGCGCCCGGTGAGCCGATCGTCGTCGCCCGCTTGTCCGCCGAGGAAGCCGCTCCGCCGACTCATCCCACCGTGCCGGGCGAGCCTATGGTTGTTGCCCGTTCGTCCGCCGCCGACGCCGCTCCGGCATCCACCCGCCCGACCGGGCCCGGTGAATCGATGGTCGTCGCCCGCCCGGCCATCAGCGAAACCACCCCGGTGCCCATCCGTCCGACCGCGCCCGGTAAATCGATCGCCGTCGCCCGTTCGGCGACCGGCGAAATCGCTCCAGGGCCTACGCGCCCCACCGTGACTGGCGAGCCGATTGTCGTTGCCCGTTCGGCGACCGGCGAAGTCTCTCCCGCCCCCACTCTTCCCGCCGGGCCCGGTGAACCGATGGTCGTCGCCCGCTCGGCCACCGATGAACGTGCCTCCACCGTGCCCGGGAAGCCGATCGTCGCCGGCCGCTCGCTGCCGGACCAGCCCACGCCTGCCCCGATCCCTGTGGGACCCGCCGAGCCGGTCGTCGTGGCCCCCTCGATGCCGAGCCCACTCGGGCCAATGCCGGACGAGCCGATGCCGGTGTCCCGCTCCGCCACCGGATCCGCGCCGGCCCTTGCCCCGACCGCGCCCGGTGAACCGATCACCGTGGCCCGCGCGATGTCGGACCCACCCACCCCGGCCCCGACCCGCCCACCGGCACCGGGCGAGCCGATGCCGGTGTCCCGCCAGGTGACCGGCGAAGCCGGGCCGGCCTCGATCTCCACCCGGTCCACCGTTTCCGGTGAGCCGATCGTCGTGGCCCGCTCGGTATCGGACCTCGCCGGTCGGGCGCCGGAGGAGCCGGCGCAGACCACGCGCCCGACCAACGATGAAGCCGGGCCGGCCGTGATCCCCACTCGGCCCACCGTGTCCGGTGAGCCGATCACCGTGGCCCGCTTGGCATCGGACCACCCCGGGCCGGTGCCGGAGGAGCTGGCGCAGGTTGGCCGCCCGGTCATCGATGGAGCCGGGCCGGCCGTGATCCCCACTCGGCCCACCGTGTCCGGTGAGCCGATCACCGTCGCCAGAGCGCTGCCGGATCAGCCCGCACCGGCACCGATCTGGCTACCCGCCGCCGGTGCGGCCGTGAGCGCTCGAAGCGAGTCCAGCACGGCACTTCTGCCGCCGTTCGCCGACCGCCCGCTCGTGTCGGGTCAGCCGGTCGTCGTGGCCCGCTCGGCGGGGGACCCCGAGCCGGCGCCGGCGCCGCTGGCGATTCAGCGCACCGGCCACCACCACGTGTCGGACGCCGCGCCGGCGGGTGATGCCGTGCGGCTGCCGGAGGCTCGGCTGGTTCCCGT
Organism: Actinophytocola sp.; assembly: GCF_035942955.1. Lineage (GTDB taxonomy): Bacteria > Actinomycetota > Actinomycetes > Mycobacteriales > Pseudonocardiaceae > DASYTH01. The sequence continues at coordinate 3,617 of NZ_DASZCQ010000317.1, forward strand.
CGAAGTTCAGCGGCAGGAGGAGATCGCCGCGCCCGCGCCCGCGGTCGGGCCGCAGCCGGCGCCGCAGTCGGGGGCGGCGCCGGCGGCGGGTCAGGATCCGGAGGAGCTGGTGAAGAAGCTGTTCGATCCGTTGTTGCGCAGGCTCAAGACCGAGTTGTTGCTCGATCGGGAGCGGCGCGGCCGGCTCACCGATCTGTCGCGTTGAGGGGAGTGACCAATGTCCGAAGTGGAGGAAGCGGTCGCCGTCTGCTACGTCGTCAAGATCGACGACGACAGCCTCGGCGCGTTCAGCAGCTGTGACGGGCTCGGCTGCGAGTTCGTCATGGAGCAGCGCGAGGAGGGTGGGAACAACGGGTTCGTCTGGCAGCTGCCGACGCGGATCAAGTATTCCAACGTGAAGCTGAGCCGGCCGGTGACCAAGGAGAGCGCGAAGATCACGTCGTGGATCGCCGGGATGGCCCGCGGGGTCCAGCGGAAGACGGCCACAATCGAGGCAAGGACGCTGGGCGGCACGGTGATCGCGCGGTGGTCGCTCGTGGACGTGGTTCCCGTGCGGTGGACCGGGCCGCAGCTGTCCGCCGACTCGCCGAAGGTCGCCACCGAGACGCTGGAGCTTGCTCATCACGGCTTCCTGGGACGGGGGGCCTGACCCATGGCATCGCCGATCACCTTCACCTCGGCCGGCTCACCGCCGTCGTCGAACGGCTCCGCTCCGACGAAGAAGGAGCCGGCGCTGCTGTCGGTGCACAAGCCGCCGCAGGCGGGGAGCCTGGCCAAGCCCGGCGACCACATGTACGACATCAAGTTCCAGTTCAACCCCAAGGAATTGTCGCTGACCAAGAACGCCAAGTGGCAGCGGGAGGCGCAGCGCAACGCCAAGAAGAGCGGGCCCCCGGAGTTCAAGGGCTCCGACCCGGCCAAGCTCGCCCTCGAGATGTTCCTCGACGCCACCGACACCATGGGCGACCAGGTGGTCAAGACCGTCGAGCGGTTGTTCGCCTGCTGTGTGGCCACTGAGGACAGCCGGCAGAAGGGCAAGGGCTCACCGCCCTGGGTGATCTTCAAGTGGGGCGGCATGACCGGCTTTCCCGCCTACGTGGCCAGCGTCACCGCCAAGTACACCCTCTTCACCCCGGGCGGCGTCCCGGTCCGCGCGGTCTGCACGGTCAACCTCGAGGAGATCGCCGGGGAGCAGTCCGGGCAGAACCCCACCTCCGGCGCGCTTGCCGCCCGGGACACCCACCAGCTGGTGGCCGGGGACACGTTGCAGTCGCTGGCGTTCCGGGCCTACGGCAACGCCGAGCTGTGGCGGGAGATCGCGTACGCCAACGAGGTCGACGACCCGATGCGGTTGCGCCCCGGGGACCGGCTGCTTGTGCCCGCCCTCGAGGAGATCGGGGGCCGGTCGAATGGCCAATGAGAGCTTCGCCAACAGCCTGGTCGTGGAGGTCGCCGGCCGGCCGCTGCCCGACGACGTCAAGACCCTGCTCACCTACGCCTACGTCGACGACAGCCGGAACCTCCCCGACCTGTTCGTGTTGCGGTTCCGCGACCCCGGCCACGTCGTGCTGGCCAAGGGCGGGTTCGCGGTCGGCACGAAGGTCGACCTGAAGGTGCAGACCGCCGACCCCGGCGGGCCGCAGCCGCTGATGAGCGGCGAGATCACCGCCGTTGGGCTGGATCTGGACCGCACCGGCACGTTCACCGAGGTGCGCGGGTACGACCACGCGCACCGGTTGTTCCGCGGCCGCCGGGTCGCGGTGTACCCGAACATGACCGTCGCCGACGTGGTCCGCAAGGTCGCCCAGCGCGCCGGGATCGCCGTGGGCACGGTCGATGCCGTCCGCGGCGTCGGCGGCCGGCCGCACACCCAGTTCAGCCAGGACAACGTGAGCGACTGGGAGTTCCTGTCCCGGCTGGCCAACGCGGTCGGCGCACAGATCGCCGTGCTGGAGGGCAAGCTCCACTTCAGACTGCCGGAGCAGCCGAGCGCGGCGCCGGACACCAACGCCAAGGCGCACACCGACCCGCTGGTGCTCGAGGCGCACCGGACGCTGATCTCGCTGCGGGCCGGGGTGACCGCCGCCGAGCAGGTGCCCGAGGTGCAGGTGCGCGGCTGGGACGTCGACACCAAGCAGGCGGTCACCGCGACCGCGACGCCGACGCACGCCGGCATCGAGGTTCCGGGCGCGGATCCCATTGCCCTGGCCAAGAAGTTCGGCAGCCCACCGCTGCTGGCCGCCGCGCCGCATCTCACCCAGGCGGAGGCGACCGCCGCCGCGGACGCGCTCGCCGCCCAGTTCGGCAGCGCCTGCGTGGAGCTGTCCGGGGTGGCCAAGGGCAACCCGAAGCTGCGCGCCGGGGTCGCGGTCACGCTGGCCAACGTGGGCGAGCCGTTCGCCGGCAAGTACACCCTGACCAGCACCCGCCACCTGTTCAGCGGCGAGGTCGGCTACACGACGGAGTTCGCCGTGTCCGGCCGGCAGGAGCGGTCGCTCTACGGCCTGGCCACCGGCGGGCAGGACCAGCCGAGTGTCCACGGTGGACTGGTTCCGGCAATTGTCAGCGACGCCCGCGACCCGGCCAAGCTCGGCCGGCTGAAGCTGACGTTTCCCTGGCTGGACAAGGGCTACACGAGCAACTGGGCGCGGGTGGCCCAGCTCGGCGCGGGCAAGGCCAGGGGTGCCCTCGTGCTTCCCGAGGTGGGCGACGAGGTGCTGGTCGGCTTCGAGCACGGCAACTTCGACGCGCCGTACGTGCTCGGCGGCCTGCACAACGGCAAGGACACGGTGCCGTCGCTGTCGGTCGACCCGGTCGACGGCGGCACGGGCGAGATCGCCGTCCGCGGCTTCGTCTCGCGCAAGGGCCACAAGCTGGAGCTGGTCGAGGCGGACGGGATCACCATCGCCAGCGGCGACGGCAAGCTGGTCGTCAAGCTGGACCAGAAGAACCAGATGATCGAGGTCACCAGCGGCAAGGGAATCGCGGTCAAGGCGCGCAACGGCGTGACCGTCGACGCCGGCAGCGGCCCGCTCGAGCTCAAGGGCCAGAAGGTGACCGTCGAGTCGGCAAGCGACGTCGCGGTATCGGCCAACGCCTCGATGAAGCTCTCCGGCACCGCCGGGGTGCAGGTCGAGGGCGCCACGGTCGCCGTCACCGGGCAGGGCCAGGCCGAGCTCACCGCAAGCGGCGCGGTCACCGTGCGCGGCAGCCTCGTGCGGATCAACTAGAGGAGGGCGACATGCCACCAGCGGCCAGAGTCGGCGATCCCACCGGGCACCCCGGCGTGATCAGTGGACCCGGCGTGCCGACCGTGCTGATCGGCGGGCAGCCCGCGGCCACCGTCGGCACCCTGCACGCCTGCTCGTTCCCGCCCCCGCCACCGCATCCGCCCACCCCGATCGTGCCGCCCGGCTGCCCGACCGTGCTGATCGGCGGCCTGCCGGCGGCCAGGATGGGCGACCTGTCCGGCTGCGGCGCGCCGATCGTCATGGGCTGCCCGACCGTCCTGATTGGAGGGTAAGGGGTGGACTTCATCGGCAGGGGCTGGGCGTTCCCGGTGCACACCGATGCGACCGGGTCGGTCGCGCTGGTCGGCGGCGACCGGGAGATCGTGGAGAGCATCCGGCTGATCCTGGGCACCGCGCTGGGGGAGCGGCCGATGCGCCCGGAGTTCGGCTGCGCCATCCACGACCTGGTGTTCGCGCCGGCCGACGCGGCCACCGCCGGCCAGATCGCCTACGAGGTCAGGGTCTCGCTCGAGCGCTGGGAGCCGCGCATCACGCTGACCGACGTGGTGGTCGGCTTCGAGGCGGTGGAGCGGGGCACGCTGCTGATCGACGTCCGGTACACGATGCGTAACACCAACGACCCGCGCAACCTGGTGTTCCCGTTCTACGTCATCCCGCAGCACGAGGCCGTCGAGGCCCCGGTTCCGGACGGTGCGTGATGCCGCTGCCGACCCCCAACCTGGACGATCGCCGGTTCCAGGACCTCGTCGACGAGGCCAAGCGCCGGGTGATGCAACGCTGTCCTGAGTGGACGGATCACAACGTGTCCGACCCGGGCGTGACGCTGATCGAGACGTTCGCGTTCATGGTCGACCAGTTGCTCTACCGGCTCAACCGCGTGCCCGACCTGCACTACCTCCGCTTCCTCGACCTGATCGGGGTCCAGCTGTTCCCGCCGTCCGCGGCGCGCTGCGACACGACGTTCCGGCTGTCCGCCCCGCAGGAGAGCACCGTGCGGATCCCGGCCGGCACGCAGGTGGCCAGCCTGCGCACCGAGGTGGAGGAGCCGGTCGTGTTCACCGTCGAGCGGCCGCTGGCGATCGTGCCGTGCACGTGGACCCGGCTGGCCACGGCCGGATCCGACACCGGGCAGGTGGTCGACCGCACCGAGGACGTCCTCGCCGGGCGCGGACCGGCCTGCTTCGGCACGCCGCCCGAGCCCGGAAACGCCGTCTACGTAGGGCTTTCCGAGGCGGTGCCGGGTTGCACGGTGCTGTTGCGGATGGAGTGCGAGGTCGACGGGGTCGGCGTGGACCCGCGCGACCCGCCGCTGGTCTGGGAGGCCTGGGACGGTGAGGCCTGGGCGGCCTGCGAGGTGGACCGGGACACCACCGGCGGGTTCAACACCGCCGGCGACGTCGAGCTGCTGGTGCCGGCCGGCCACACCGCGTCGATCGTCGGCCACGAGCGGGCCGGCTGGCTGCGCTGCCGGACCGTCGAGGCCGAGCCGGGGCAACCGTTCTACCGCGCGTCGCCCACCCTGCACACGATCACCGCGGCCACCATCGGCGGCACGGTGCCCGCGGTGCACGCCGACGTGGTCCGTGACGAGGTCATCGGCACGTCCGAAGGCGTGCCGGGGCAACGGTTCCCGCTCGCCCGGCGCCCGGTCGTGGCCGGCGACGGCCCACTGCTGGTCGAGGTGGCCGAGGAGTCGGGCTGGGAGGAGTGGTGGGAGGTTCCGACCTTCGCCCGCTCCGGTCCGGACGACCGGCACGTGCGGCTCGACCGGGTGACCGGGGAGGTCGTGTTCGGCCCGGCGATCCGCCAGCCCGATGGGAGCTTCCGTTACTACGGCGCGGTTCCGGCCAAGTCCGCGGTCATCCGGGTGCCGGAGTACCGGTCCGGCGGGGGCCGGCGGGGCAACGTCGCCCGCGGGATGCTCGCCGTGCAGCGGGATCCGGTGCCGTTCGTCAGCGGCGTGACCAACCGTCGGCCGGCCACCGGCGGCGTGGACGCGGAGTCCATTGCGGACGCTTCGGCACGCGGTCCGCTGCTGTTGCGGACGCGGGACCGCGCGGTCACCGCGGAGGACTACGAGCAGCTCACCAGGGCGGCCGCGCCGCAGGTGGCGCGCGTGCGGTGCGTGCCGGACGGCGAGGACGGCAACGGGATCCGGGTGCTCGTCGTGCCCGCGGTGGCCGCCACCGGGGAGCTGGAGTTCGCCACGCTGATGCTCGACGCCGGCACGCGCGCCACGATCGAGCGCAGCCTCGATGAGCGGCGCTGCCTCGGCGCCCGGGTGGCGGTCGAGCCGCCGTTCTACCAGGGGGTGACCGTGGTCGCGCAGCTGCGGGCCCGCCGCCGCACCTCCCCGGATCGCCTGCAAGACCGGGCGATCAAGGCGCTGTACGACTACTTCAACCCGGTGGGCGGCGGCCCGGACGGCGACGGCTGGCCGTTCGGCCGGCCGGTGCAGGAGGGTGAGGTCTTCGCCGCGCTGCAGGGGCTTTCCGGCGTCGAGCTGGTCGAGGACGTGCGCCTGTTCGGCGCGAACCCGGTCACCGGCGAGCGCGGTCCCGCGGTGCCCCGCCTCGACCTTCCGCCCAACGCCCTGGTGTTCCCGTTCGGCCACCAGGTTCGAGTGACGAGGAGCTGACCGGTGCGCAACGGAGCCGTGGATCCGCCGGTCCGGCATCCCATCGGGGACCGGCTGCCGGGCATCTACCTCGAGAACGGTTTCACGCTGCGGCTGGTGTCCGCTTTGGACGAGGTGCTCGCCCCGGTGATCGCGGTGCTCGACGGGTTCGCCGACTATCTGGATCCGAGCCTGGCCCCCAAGGACTTCCTCGACTGGCTCACCCACTGGGTGGCCCTCGACGTCGACGAGCGGTGGAGCCAGCAGCAGCGGCGGGACCTGGTCGGCCACGCGGTCGAGCTGCACCGCTGGCGGGGCACCACCCGTGGGCTCGCCGCCCACGTGCGGCTGCTGACCGGCGGCGAGGTGGAGATCGTCGACAGCGGCGGGTGCGTGGCCGCCAACCGGCCGGGGCAGCCGCTGCCCGGCACCGACCCGGCCCGTGTCCTGGTCCGGGTGCGGGTCGCCGATCCGGCGGCGATCGACCGGCGCTGGCTCACCGCCGCGATCGCCGACGCCGTTCCCGTGCATGTGGCGGTGACCGTCGAGGTGGCCACGCCCGAGGGGGTGGAAGCATGATCGTCTGTACCCGGTGCGGGACGCGCAACGCCGCCGACACCGAGTTCTGCGGCAACTGCGGCACGTTCCTTGAATGGCAGGGCGCGCCCGCCGAGGAGCCGGCGCTCGCCCAGGCCGCGGGCCCCGGCGTCGAGCAACCGGCCGTGCCGCAACCGGCCGTGCAGCAGCCGACCGACGAGCGGGTGCACCGGCGCACCACGCCGACCGGCACCGAGCGCCGCCCGCCCGCTCCCGGCGATCTCATCTGCGGCGAGTGCGGCGCCGGCAACGCGCCCGCGCGCAAGTTCTGCCGGCACTGCGGGCATTCGCTCGCCGAGGCCCAGACCGTCGAGCGCCGGTGGTGGCAGGTGCTGCTTCCGCGGCGTGGCACCAGAAAGCGCCACGTCGGTGACCGGCCGCGGGCCCGGGGTGGGCGGCCGTGGCGGGCCTGGGCCCGCTGGGTCCGCCGGGTGGTGCTCACCGTCCTGGTGCTGCTCGCCGTGCTGTACGCCGCCGTGCCGGACGTTCGGTCCGAGGTGAACCACCGGGTGCTCGGCGCGCGCGACTGGGTCAAGGGCGTGTTCGTGACCAAGTACGACCCGATCCGGCCGACCAGCGTGACCGCCACCGCCGAGGTGCCCGACCACGGACCCAACCTGGCCGCCGACAACGCCAAGAACACGTTCTGGGCGGCCCCCGCGACCGGCGGCGAGGTGGCGCTCGTGCTGACGTTCCACCGTCCGGTCGACATCCGCCGGGCGATCGTGCGTATCGGCAACGCGGCCGACTTCCAGTCCGCCCACCGCCCCGCCAAGCTGCACCTGGTCTACTCCACAGGCCAGGCGTTCGACGTCACGCTCGCCGACACCCCGGAGGAGCAGACCGTCGACATCGCCAACAGCGCCGGCGCCACGACCGTCGAGATCCACATCGTCGACCTGCACCGCTCCCTCCAAGGCGACACCGTAGCCATCTCGGAGATCGAGCTGTTCGAGCAAGTGTCCTAATAGGAGAGCCCTCGTGCGCGCCAACCGCCCCCTGATCGTGTTACCCCTCCTGGCCCTCGTCGGCGCCTCCTCGGTCTTCCCCACCCCCGCCACCGCCGTGGAGGCCCCGCTGCCCGGCGGCACCAGGATCGCCGTCACCATGAACACCCCGGCCGACAACGCGATCCTCCCGCCCGGCCCGGTGACCATCACCGGTAGAGCGGAGATCGGCGGAGGCCAGCCGGTGCCGAACACGACCCTCACCTACGTGGTGGACGTCTCGGGGAGCACCCAGGACGAGGTCCAGGGATGCAGCGGCGACGAGAACAACGACGGCGCGACAGCCCCGGACGGCCGGCCGATCAACGACATCCTCGATTGCGAGCTCGCCGCGGCGAAGGCGTTGAACGGCGAAGCCGTTCGCGCCCAGACGGTGGCGAAGGTGAGCGTCGCCGTCTTCGGCAAGGGCGCCGCGACCGCCGACCTCAACGAGGCGGACGGTGATCTGCCCACCACCCACCCGAGGGCGGATGACAACGGCAACGGTGTTCCCGATGTCGTCGAGGTGCTCTCCTCGGTCCACAACAGAGCGGGCGAGAACCGGCCCGACCCGCCGGGCGGGGTCGAGGAGTTCACCCGAAAGTCCGCGGGCAACGACTTCACCAACTTCGAGGCGGGCATCACCGCGGCGCTGAGCGCGGCCACCGCCACCAGGGCGCCGTCCCGGATCGTGATCTTCATGTCCGACGGGGCCAACAATTTCGGCGGGGACATCGACGATCTGCTGATCAAGGCGAAGGCCGAAGGAATAGTGTTCCACACCTTCGCGATCGGCTCCCTGGCCCAATGCGGCAGCACGACCGAGGGCAACACGCTCGCCAAGATCGCGGACAAGACCGGCGGCAGCTGCGCACCCGTGGACACGATCGCCGACCTGCCCAAGGTCGTGCCCGGCATCATCGCGTCCCGGTTGACCGAGCTGAGCGTGCAGGTGGACGGCGGGAATCCCGTTCGGATCACCAACGTGACACCGCCGCTGCCAGTCGTTGGACCGGCCACTGTGGACTACAGCGTCGCCACCACGCCGCTCCAGGCCGGTCCGCACCGGTTGTGCGTGACCGCCAAGGGGTCCGACGGCGGGGGACCGGGGGAGGTGACGGACTGTCGCAGCGTCACGATCAAGGCGGCGCCGGCGGTGTCGGCGGGTGGGCCGTACACGGGGGAGGAGGACCATCCGGTATCCATTGCGGGCACGGTGACCGAGCCGAACAGCCCGGGGTTGACCACCACCTGGGCGGTCACGCCGGTCCCGGGGGCCGCCTGCTCGTTCGGCGATTCGACCGCGCTGTCCACTGTGGTCACGTGCACCGAGCCGGGGACGTACCAGCTCACGCTGACGGTCGACGACAAGGTGAACCCGCCGGTGGTGGTGCGGACCACGATGACGCTGAGCCGCACACCGGGGGCGCTGTCGCTGCGCACGACGGTGGAGCCGGCGGTCGGGTTCGTCGGCGGCGATCCGGTGGTGGTCACCCACAGCGTGCGCAACGCCGGTCCGGCGGCGATGCCGGCGGTGCGGCTCACCAGCACGCTGCCGGCCACGCTGCGGGCGTCGGCGGTGAGTCCGGCCGGCTGCGCGGGGGTCTGCGACCTCGGCACGCTGGCTCCCGGGCAGACCGTCCTGGTGCGACTGACGTTCACGCCGGTCGACGCCGTGGATCAGCCGGTGTCGGCGACGGTGTCCACCTCGGGGCCCGACATCGACCCGGCCGACAATGCCGGCGCCGGGCGGGTGGTGATCCGCCGGCCGGTGCTGGCGGTCGACCCACCGGCCGGCCCGCAGGGGTTCGTCACCCACGTGGTGGGCAAGGACTTCCCGGCCGGGGCACGGATCCGGCTGAAGTGGTCGATCGGCATCTCGGAGATCCCCGGCGAGGCGACGGTCGGGCCGGACGGGACGATCGACGCGCAGGCGCTGGTGTTCCACAAGGACATCAAGGGAGAGCGCAGGCTGCTGGCCGAACCGGTGGCCGGGCCGCGATTCGGCGCGGTGGAGTCGAACCCGTTCCTGGTGGTGGCCCGCACGCTCAAGCCGCAGGAGTTCATCATCCGCTGATTGCCCATCGGTGCAACGCCGAACGTCCCCGCCTTCTCCCGTCCGCTCATTCGCTTGCCCAGCAACAAGAAGGAGACTTGAGCACATGGGTGCCACCGCAACGCTCTCCGCCACCAGCCTGGCCGTCGCGGGCGGCCAGCAGGCCACCTGCGAGGTCGCCGTCCGCAACTCCGGCATGGTCGTCGACCAGTTCGTGATCGAGGTCGTCGGCGAGCCGGGAAACTGGGCGACCGCCGAGCCACCGGTCGTCAACCTGCTGCCGGGCGAGGCGACCACGGTCACCGTCCGGTTCGCCCCACCGCGATCCGCCGACGTGGTCGCCGGTCCCGCGCCGTTCGGCATCCGGGTGTCCTCCCAGGAGGACCCGGCCGGCTCGGTGGTCGAGGAGGGCGTCATCGACGTCGCCCCGTTCGCCGACCTGACCGCCGAGGTGGTCCCGCCCAAGGTGGAGGCCGCGGCCAGGGCGAAGTACAAGATCGCCATCGACAACCGCGGGAACTACCCCATCGCGGTCCAGCTCGCCGCCGCCGCCCCGGAGGG
>NZ_DASZCQ010000318.1:0-3040 GCF_035942955.1 Actinophytocola sp.
AACGGGCTCGGCGCCGGCGCACCCGGCCGGCGGTCGAGGGCCCGCTCGCCGCACGGCCGCACGCTGCGGGCGTCGCCGGCACAGGGGCACGGCGTCCACCTGGTGGGCACGCTCACCGCGGCCGCGCCGCATCAGCCGGCGCGCGGCCGGTCCGGCGCCGGGCTGGTGATCCGCCCGCCGGACCTGCGCAGGGCGGTGCGCGAGGGCCGGGAGAGCAACCTGGTGCTGTTCGCGGTGGACGCGTCCGGCTCGATGGCCGCGCGCACGCGGATGTCGGCGGTCACCGGCGCGGTGATCTCCCTGCTGCTGGACGCGTACCAGCGCCGGGACAAGGTCGGGCTGGTGACCTTCCGGGCCGATACCGCCGAGCTGGCCCTGCCCCCGACGTCCTCGGTGGACGCCGCGGTGAGCCGGTTGCGCCGGCTGCGCACCGGTGGCCGGACACCGCTCGCCGGCGGCCTGCTGCGGGCACGCCGCACGCTGGAGATCGAACGCCTGCGCGATCCTCGCCGGCGTGCGCTGCTGGTGCTCGTCACCGACGGCCGGGCGACCGTTCCCCTCGTCGAGGATGCGGTGACCGACGCGCTGCGGGCGGCCCGGCTGCTCGCGGGGGACGGGGTGGCGAGCATCGTGGTCGACTGCGAGCGCGGACCGGTGCGGCTGGGCCTGCCGTCCCGCATCGCCGACGCCCTCGGCGGCGCCTGCGTGCGGCTCGATGAGCTTTCGGCGGAACGGGTCACCGGGGTCATCCGCGCCGTCCGCCGGGCCGCCTGAGGAGCCGGTGATGCCACAAGGAAAACCTGACACCGTGCCGGAGGACGGGCTGACCACCCGGCAGCGCCGCAACCGCCCGCTGCTGATCGTCCACACGGGAGAGATGAAGGGCAAGTCCACGGCGGCGTTCGGGCTGGCGCTGCGCGGCTGGAACCAGGGCTGGTCGATCGGCGTGTTCCAGTTCGTCAAGTCCGCCAAGTGGAAGGTGGGCGAGGAGGCCGCGCTGCTGGCGCTCGGCGAGGTGCACGCGCGGACCGGGCAGGGCGGACCGGTGGAGTGGCACAAGATGGGCGCCGGCTGGTCCTGGTCGCGCAAGCACGGCACCGAGCTCGATCACGCCGAGGCGGCGCGCGAGGGCTGGCGGGAGATCGCCAGAAGGCTCGCCGAGCGGCGCCACACCCTCTACGTGCTCGACGAGTTCACCTACCCGATGAAATGGGGCTGGGTGGACGTCGGAGAGGTGGTCGAGACCCTGGCGAACCGGCCCGGCCACCAGCACGTGGTGATCACCGGGCGGGACGCGGCCGACGAGCTCATCGACGCGGCCGACCTGGTCACCCGGATGACCAAGGTCAAGCACCCGATGGACACCGGCGCCAAGGGACAGAAGGGCATCGAGTGGTAGGTGTCCGCTATGGACACTACCCGGCGGCGAGCCCGGCCCCGGTGCCGCGCTCGGTGAACCGCCGCACCTCCCGGTCGAGCAGCACCGCGAACCCGACGCCGATCGTGGCCCACAGCACGGCCTGGGTGCCCAGCGACGCGAGCCGGAACTCCCACAGCACCTGGGCCGGGAAGCCCGCCGGCACCTCGTCGAAGTGCGGGAGCAGCGCGGCGGCCACGGCGACCGCGACGACGTAGCCCACCGCGGACGCCACCGCGCCGAGCCAGCCGCCAAGCCGCCGGCTGCCGTAGATTGCCGCCACCGCAAGGAGAACCGAGATCGCCACCATCGCGAAGTACAGCGCGGTCCGGTCGCCGATCGTCTCCTCCCGGCCGACCCCGGGCGGGTTGGGCGGGTAGGTCAGGAACGGCACCAGGGCCACGGCCACGAAGGCGATGGCCGCCGTCACCAGCGCCGTGCCGCGCGGGCCGAGCCGGCCGATCCGGCCGTAGGCGAACGCGAACGCCAGCGCGAACAGCCCGCCGACCGCGACCCCGAACGCGCAGGTCGCGATCGCCAACCCGACCGTGCGCTGGACCCCCCGGCCGACCGGCGGCGCCTCCTCGGGTTGGGCGCCGTGCTCCTGCTCCTCGAGGGAGATCGCCACCTCCACCGGCGGCTCCCCGAACACCGACGCGAAGCCGAGCGCGAGCAGCCCGCCGAGCAGACCCGCGAGCAACCCCCACACCAGTACGGTGCGCATGTGCAGCGTCATGTGCGGATGCCGCTCAGTGGCATGGGAAGCCGAGCAGATGGCGCCCGTCGTGCACCAGCTCGTGCAGGTACGTCCCGGAGAACAGGGACAGGGCGCCCTGCTCGGTGCTGACGAAGTACATCACCACCAGGAACAGCACTCCCGCGAAGATCGCGTACGGCAGGATCTGCCGCACCGGTATGCGCACCGGGATGGGAGCAGGGATCGCCGCAACCTGCGACATGGGGCACCTCCTCGGGCACACGCGGCCCACTCGTGGAGCGTCGATGGCACCGGGTCTGACTCGTGCACCGGGCACATACAGTGGCGCGGCCGTGCCGGATTCCCACCGGCTTCCTCGTACCATCAGGGTCGATTTCGCAACGTACCACCCGGAGGAGCCGGATGACCACCCGCGTACTGCTGGTTTGCCACGCGGCGACCTCGGCCACCCGGCGCGCCGCGTTCCCGGACGACGAACCGATCGAGCGCCCACCACTGCCCATGGCCGAGCGGGTGGATCTCGCCCTGACCGGCCCCGGGACCCCCTGCCGCCAGACGGCCGCCGACCTCGGCCTCAAGCCCACCATCGAGGAACGTCTCCGCGAGTGCGACTACGGCCGCTGGCGCGGCCACACCCTCGCCGAGCTGACCGAGTCCGAGCCGGAAGCCGTGCAACGATGGCGCACCGATCCCACCTCCGCCCCGCACGGCGGAGAGTCCACACTGGACCTTCTCGGCCGCGTCGCCAACTGGCTGGACGAGCTCCCCACCATCTACAACCGAATCGCGGCGGTCACCCACCCCTCCGTCATCAAGGCCGCCATCGTCCACGCCATCCGCGCAACCCCGGAATCGTTCTGGCGCATCGACATCCGTCCGCTGTCCCGGACGGTGCTGTCCGGGAC
>NZ_DASZCQ010000319.1:0-46455 GCF_035942955.1 Actinophytocola sp.
GCGCCGGGCCGGCCGCGGTCGACGGCTGGGCCATGCTCGCCGCGCACGCGGCCGCCACCGTGCTCACCGCGGCCCTGCTGGCCAAGGCGTCCGCGGCCCTCACCCTGGTCTCCGCCGCGCTCGACTGGCTGCGCGGCCAGCTGGCCGTGCTGCGCTCCGCGCCGGTCCCCGCGCCCGCGGCGATCGTCCCGACGTCGGCGGTGCCGGACCGGCCCGTTCCCGGATTAGATGATGTTAGGACTTCGGGCGGTCGGCAGCAATTTTTATCCAGCCACTCATTTCCTCTTGTTCGATTCGTGACACCGCCATCGCGAGCTGCTGCTCTCTGGTCTCCGGGTTGTCATACGGATTCGCATGAGTATGGTAGAGTCGCCGCTCAGCCTCAATGGCCTCGCGTGCTCTGCTGAACCGCAGAAAATTGTCCTGCCAGTGGAAGATGCTTCGCAATCCATGAAGGATCACGACTAGCGCTCCCAGCGTCCCGGTGACCGCCGAGTTACCCGGCGACAGTACGGCAGAGGCAGGAACGGCGGTGGTACTGACAAGAAGTGTCGTTTCGGAGATCCGATAGGCGCGCCGGCATCGAATCGCACGATCTCGATACCATTCGTAGGAGCCGTTCGCGAGTTTCAACGCATAGCTCGCGGCGTCTGATTGTCTGGGCGGATCACCCGTCATCTGAAGCTCGGCTTCCATTAAAGCAGGGGCTCTGCGATCCTGCTAGGCTTTGCTCTGTGTCCCAATGTATCGACGCGAACCCGGTGGCGCTTTGCCAAGGGTGGTTGCGCGATTCCGCAAAGCTCGCATCAACTGGCTCCTGCCTTCTGGCTGAAAAAAGTCAACGTATTGATATCTGGAAATTCTGAAGGGAGGCTCGCAAGGTTCCAATCGTACGGGTATCAGGTATATCTCGCCTTCGGGTATACGCTCGACCATATCCAGGGCGCGCTTGATCTCCGTCTGTACATATCCCGCCTTGCTGATTGATCGGCCGGACATGCATACGACTATCGCATCGCTTCCGTGGATCGCCTTGTTGATCTCAAGCTCCCAATCCTGTCCTGGAAGAAGCCGCTCGGCGCTAATCCACGGGTCGATGTTGTTCTCGACGAGCCACTCGCGCATCTCTGCCACCATCGAGAGGTCGGCCGAAGAGTATGAGACGAATACTTTCAGCCGCTCCATCGGAACCGGTCGCAGTGATTCAATCACCCATCTCTTCTCCGCCAGCGACGTTCTCACCAGGCGGACGATCTCGTAGAATCCGTCTGGCCAGTGGTATTGTTCCAGTTGCTCCAATGCGTCGGTCGGAATCCGCTCGATCGCGGAGATGTCCTCCTCGGAGATCTGGCTGCGGGAGTCGAGCAATTGTGCAGCTAATACCTCTGATAGCACGACCCGGATCCTGCTGCGTTGATCAGTCAGCTTGGAAGTTCTCGCCAGCTGGTTGGTAGCTAGATACTCATAGAGGTACTTCGCGCTCGATGCGCCCTGCTCCTGGAGCAGGTCCTCCAGCTCGACGGTGGCGCCACCCACCACCCGTATGCCCAGATTCCTGATGGCTTTACCGTCGGTCCGATAGAGAATGTTCCGCCGCGCCAACTCGTGCACCTTGTCGATGAACAGCGGCCATCCTATGGCGTTCTGGAGAAGGTCGAAGTGGAACAGTGACCCCGGATGTTGCTCGACGAGACCGTTCACGCCGAAGAATTTCTCGAGCATCTCATCCTGGGTCCCATTGACGTTCTCATCGATGCACTCGACTGTATCGTCGCCAGGATTCCCGCGGGCAACCAGCTCTAGAAACACGTTTTTGCCGGTCCCGAACTCTCCTATCAGCATGAACGGGTTCCGATGCTGGCGGGCCTGGAGAATCTGTTTCACAAGATGGGGATCACTGATGAATACGTTTCTGATGCGAGAATACAAGAACTTGGGAAGCCCCGATTCACCTTCAGGTTCAAAATCGCCTGCCCGAACGGCGTCAACGAGCTGCCGCCATTCTAATTTGATGTTATTGGCCATCCAGCGACTATGCCTCCTGTCTAGTGAATCCGGCGCACCGGTGCGAGGCCGAGAGGATCACCTATGACCTTAACCGCGTCGGCCGGCATGTGGGCGTGCACCATCGGCCTCGCCTGCGCCGGGACCACCTAGCATCCCCGATTGCGCAGTTAAGGAGCGCGCCCGCGTCGGGCATGGCCAACCCTTGCTCGCGCCGACCGATATATACACATGGTGTATAGACAGGTTGTATAGACCCACTGTAGTGTGCGCGCCACGCCCTTGGGCAGCTTCACGACGATTGGGGGCACTGACGATGCGACGAAGCAGCTTTCTGGGGATCGCCGCCGGGGTAGTCGTCACACTGGGGGTGGCGGCGTGCTCGACGTCGAGCGCGCGTCCCGAGCCTCCCGGTCTTGCCGCGCGCGGAACCACGATGACGACGGTCACCCTGACCAGGCAGGATCTGATGAACAAGGTCAGCCTGACCGGGAAGGTCACGAT
The DNA here is from genome assembly GCF_035942955.1 of Actinophytocola sp. GTDB lineage: Bacteria > Actinomycetota > Actinomycetes > Mycobacteriales > Pseudonocardiaceae > DASYTH01. The sequence goes on from NZ_DASZCQ010000319.1 coordinate 2,509, forward strand.
GAACCCGATCTTCGGGATCGTGGCGCCGGTCGACGGCGAGGTGCGCTACCTCGACGTCACGCCGCCGAGGCGCACCCCGACCAAGCCGACGAAGGTGGCCGGCGTATGGGTGCGAGGCAAGGCCACCATCGTCGAGATCCCGGCGGGGGCCACCCTCGCCGGCCGGCTGGTGGACGACAAGGCCGCCGTCACCGCGGGCATGCCCATCGTCGCGGCCAAGCACGCCGGCTACGGGATCGTCGCCGAGATCGACAGTGCCCAGGCCTACCAGCTGTCCGACACGCTCGGCGAGGTCATGGTCCAGATCAAGAACGGGCCGGGGCCGTTCCCCTGCACGGTGCTCGGCACGATCGCCGCGCTCCCGGCCGGCACGGTTCCCGAGCCCCCGGCCCCGCCGCCGGCCGATCAGCAGAACCCGCAGAACCCCGACCAGCCCCCGGTCCCCGCGCCCAACGCGCCCAACGCCCCCGGCACGCCCGGCGGCCCCGGAGGAACCCCGGGCAGCCAGGACGGATCCGACGCGACCGGCATGCGCCTGGTCTGCATCCCGCCCGCCGACGTCAAGCTGATCAACGGCGCCGCGGCCACCATCGAGGTGATCACCCAGCGGGCCACCCAGACCATGGTCGCCCCGGTCGAGGCCGTCGCCGGCCGGCAGGGCAACGGCAAGGTCGACGTGATCGGCCCGGACGGCGGCCGGCAGACCAAGGACGTCGTGCTCGGCCTGACCGACGGCCGGGTGATCGAGATCAAGTCCGGGCTGACCGGGACCGAGACGCTGGCGGTGCCCGGCCCGAACCTGCCGGAGGCCCCGCCGGGACCCGACGGACCCAACGGGCCCGTCGGGAAGTGACCATGACGCCGCTCATCCAGCTCGCCGGGATCAGCAAGACGCTCAGGGGCCAGGGCGCGCCGCGGATCGTCCTCTCCGGACTGGACCTCACCGTCCACAGTGGAGAGAGCGTGGCCATCCTCGGCCGGTCCGGCTCCGGCAAGAGCACGCTGCTCAGCCTGATCGGCCTGTTCGACCGGCCGGACGGCGGGCGGTACGTGTTCGCCGGGCAGGACATCAGCCGGCTGTCGGAACGCCGGGCCGCCCGGCTGCGCAGCGACTCGTTCGGGTTCGTGTTCCAGCGCTTCTTCCTGCTCAAGCACCTGACTGCGGCGCAGAACGTGGCCATGGCGCTGGTCAACGGCCAGGGCTGGCTGCCCCGCCGCATGCGCCGCGCCAAGATCATGGCCGCGCTGGACCAGGTCGGCATCGCCCACCTGGCCAAGCAGAAACCGCCGCGGCTGTCCGGCGGGGAGCAGCAGCGGGTGGCCATCGCCCGCGCGCTGGTGCGCCGGCCAAGGGTGCTGCTGGCCGACGAGCCCACCGGGGCGCTGGACACCGAGACCGGCAACCTGGTCGTCGATGCCTTGCACGCCACCACGAACCACGGTTGCGCGCTGATCCTGGTCACCCACGACCATGATCACGCCGAGCGGATGGGCCACGTGCTGCGGCTGTCCGACGGCGTGCTGCACGAGGCCCGGCAGGAGGTGTCGAGGTGATCCGCCTGTCCGGCCGGCTGCGCTCCGCGCTGATCATCGGCGGGCAGGGCATCCGGGCCCGCAAGCTGCGCGCGTTGCTGTCCATGCTCAGCCTGTTCCTCGGCGTGCTGGCGATCGTCGCGGTCCAGGCCGGCTCGGAGATCGCCGACCGGGCGCTGCTCGCCGACGTGGAGTTGGCCCAGGGCAAGGACGGCACGGTCCAGATGTACCTGCCGGCGCACCCGCGGACGATCCCGATCGTGCTGGACACGCTCAAGGACGCGCCGGACGCCGTCGCGGTGATCGAGGGCCAGGCGATCATCGGGGAGCCCGGCGTCACCCCGGTCAACCCCGGCGCCGCGCCGTTCGACCAGTCCTTCGGCGGCGGTTCGTTCTACCCGACGTTCTGCGACGCCAGCGGCGTCTGCTACGCCACCGGACCCGTCGGCGGCCCGGCCGGCGCCCCGCCACCGGGCCAGGCGATCGAGCTCCGCCTGGTCGGCCTGACCGGGGACATCCGCCGGTTCCGCCCGTTCGAGCCGGACTCGGGCCAGTGGCTGGACTTCACCGGCGACGCGTCGCTGTCCCCCCGGCTGGTGATCAACCGGGAGGCGCTCAAGGGCTTCACCCGCCACCGGGTGCCCGCCGAGATGCGCCTCACCGGGTCGACGGTCAACCCGACCCCGCGGATCACCGGCGTGGTGCACGACGCCGGGTACGGCCCGACCGCCTATGTCCGCGCAGACGAGTTGCTCAACTGGCAGGCCACCACCGCCGACCCGAGCCGGGGTGGCGGCCCCGGCGTCATGGTGCTCCTCGCGCCGACGGCCACCGGGATCGAGCAGACCCTGCGGGCACGCCTGGCCGCGGCGGGCGCCCCGATGGACCAGATCTACGTCAGCACGATCAACTCCAGGGAGCACTTCACCGACCAGCTCTCCCTGGTGCGGTGGATCTTCTACGGCATGGCGATCCTGGTGCTGCTGATCGGCGTGGCCGGGATCCTCAACGTCGGCCTGGCCACGGTCGGCGAGCGCGTCGAGGAGTTCGCCCTGCGCCGGGCGGTCGGCACGCCGCGGTTGCTACTGGCCGGGATCGTGCTGGCCGAGACGCTGTTCATCGGGCTGTTCACCGCGCTGGCCGCGATCGGGGTCGGCATGGTCGGCCTCACCTACGTCGGCCGGGCCGTCGACCGCTTCGCACCGCTGCTGCGCGACGTCACCTTCCCGTGGCAGGCCGGCGTGGCCGGGGTGATCGCCGGCGTCGCGGCCGGGCTCCTCGGCGGGCTCGTCCCCGCGGTCCGCGCCGCCAGGATCCCCATCGCCACGGTGATGCGCGCGTAGGGGTCACGAGTCTTTTGTGTGCTATGACCCACGGAAAGGCTCACGACGGTTGACCAGCACCGGGATGACTTTTCGCGTCTGGTCGACCAGCCCGAGATCGATGTCCACCACCAAGGTGTCGGGCTCGGCGCCGAGTTGGGCGTGCATGCGGCCGGTGGGGTCGGCGACGGTGCTGTAGCCGATCCCGGTGGGGGCCTTGGGGTTCGGGGTCAGGCCGGACGCCAGCGGGTTGGCCTGGCCGCAGGCGAGCAGCCAGCAGGTTGAGTCAAGGGCGCGCGCCCGGACCAGCAGCTCCCACTGCTCGCGCTTGCCCTCGCCGGCGCCCCAGGAGGCGCCGAGCAGGATCGCCACCGCGCCCCGGTCGGCAAGCGCGGTGAACAGCCCGGGGAAGCGGACGTCGTAGCACGTGGCCACGCCGAGCACGGTGCCGCCGACCGGGACCGTCACCGGCGTCGAGCCGGGCGCCACGGTCCGCGACTCGGTGAACCCGAACGCGTCGAACAGGTGGATCTTGTCGTACCCGAGGTGCTGGTCGCGCCCGGTGACCAGCAGCGTGTTGAACACCCGGCCGTCCGGCGCCGGGGTGAACATCCCCGCGACCACCAGCACCCCGTGCGCGGCGGCCAGCTCGCGGACGGCGGACGCCCACGGTCCGTCCAGCGGCTCGGCCAGTGGACCCAGCGGCACCCCGAAGCACGCCATCGTGGCCTCCGGGAACAGCGCCACCGCGGCGCCCTCCGCGGCGGCCCGGCGCACGCCCGCCTCCACCTCCTTCAGGTTCGCCTGTGGATCGTCGGTCGAGGTGATCTGGCACAGCGCTACTCGCACGGTTTCCGGCCTCCCGGAGGTAATCCACCCGCGCGGACGGGCGCGGGCGGCTAGGGTCGGGGGTCGTGCACATCCTGTCCCGCCGCCTTCGATTCTGGCCTGCGCTGGCGGTGTGCGCACTCGCGTCGGCCTGCACCGGCGACCCGGCCCCGTCCGCGTCCGGCGATCCGGCCGGCACCTCGATGGTGATCGCGATCGCCGACGAGCCGGTGAGCGTGCACCCGCTCGCCGGGTACGCCGAGCACGGCGCGGCCAAGGTCTTCGACGGGCTCCTCGAGCACCGGGCGAACCTGTCGCTGCGGCCCGCGCTCGCGGTCGAGCCGCCCGAGCCGGCGCCGGACGGCAAGTCGTGGACGGCGCGGCTGCGCGAGGGCATCACGTTCTCCGACGGCACCGCGCTGGACGCGGCCGACGTCGTCGCCACCTACCGCGCGCTGCTCGACCCGGCCTACGCTTCCCCGGTCCGGCAACGGTTCTGGATGCTCACCGGGATCAGGCAGCTGGACGCCCGCACGGTCCGGTTCGACCTCAACCGGCCGTACGCCGCCTTCCCGCAGCTGCTCGTGCTCGGCATCGTGCCCAGCGAGGCGCTGGCCAAACCCGGCCCGGTCACCGAGAGCGGCCCGCCGCCGGCCGGCACCGGGCCGTACCGGGTGACCGAGTGGTCGCCGGGCCAGCGCATGGTTCTGGAGGCCAACAAGTCCTATTTCGACGGTCCGCCGGCGATCACCAAGGTGACCGTGGAGTTCCTCCCCGACGACGACGCCAGGGCGCGCCGCATGCGTGACGGCAAGCTCGACGGCGCCGCCCTGCCGCCCGCCCTTGCCCGCACCTTCGAGGGCGCCGACGGCCTGCGGGTGGTCGCGCACAGCGCCGCCGACCTGCACGCGATCGCGCTGCCCGCCGGCGAGCCGGTCACCGGTGACCCCGCGCTGCGCCTGGCGCTCAACTACGGCGTCAACCGCAAGGCCCTCGTCGACGGCGTCCTCGGCGGCAAGGGCACCGAGGCGTCCACCCCGATGCCGGAGGCGCTCGCCGAGTTCGTCGAACCCACCGCCAAGTTCCCGTACGACGTCACCCGGGCCCTCGACCTGCTCGCCGAGGCCGGCTGGCTGCCCGGCGCCGACGGCATGCGCGCCAAGGCCGGCGTCCCCGCCCGCTTCACCCTGCTCTACCGCAGCGGCGACACCCTCGCCCGCGACCTGGCCAGCGCGTTCGCCACCGGCGCCAAGGGCATCGGCATCCAGGTCTCCGCCGAGGCCGCCGACGCCGACACGCTGCTCACCCGCTCCACCAAGGACGCGGTCCTGTTCGGCTTCGGCAACCCCTTCGACCCCGACCTGTACCTCTACCAGCTCCTGCACTCCTCGGCCGACGGCCGCCTCGCCGCCAACCCGACCATTGACGCCGCCCTCGACACCGGCCGCACCGCCACCGACCCCGCCCAGCGCGCCACCGCGTACCGCAAACTCCAGCGCACCTACCTGACCGCGCCCAGCATGGTCGTCCTCGCCGCCCCCCAGCACACCTACGTCCTGCGCGAAACCTGGAACGGCTACGAACCCGTCATCGACGCCCAGGACCCCGACTTCACCTGGGGCGCCTGGTGGAACGTCCACAAATGGACCCCGCGCTGAAGGGCGACGAAGGGGCCTTTCCGCACGCCCAGCGCGACGAAGGCGGCATTCATCGCATTGCATGGCGCCCCTCCACCGGAGCTGGTCCGAGCGGCACCGCCTACCCTGAAGACCATGTTGACCCGTATCGACCTGCGTGGCCGGGTTCCGTCGGCGGCCGAGCTGCGTGCGCGCCTGCCGCGGGCCGAGATGGACGTGGACGCGGTGCTGCATCAGGTTCGGCCGATCGTGGACACGGTGCGGGAGCGCGGGGTCGAGGCGGTGCTGGAGCTCAACCAGCGGTTCGACCGCGCGCAATATGAAACCGTGCGGGTGCCGGCCGAGGAGCTGGGCGGGGCGCTGCACGAGCTGGATCCCAAGGTCCGGGAGGCGCTGGAGGAGTCGATCACCAGGGCCAGGGCGGTGCATGCGGATCAGCGCCGGACCGACACCACTACCCAGGTCGTGCCGGGTGGGACGGTGACCGAGCGGTGGGTGCCGGTCGGCAGGGTGGGGCTGTACGCGCCGGGTGGGCTGGCCGTGTACCCGTCGAGCGTGATCATGAACGTGGTGCCGGCGCAGACGGCCGGGGTGGAGTCGCTGGTGCTGTGCTCGCCGCCGCAGGCCGAGTGGCGGGGGCTGCCGCATCCGACGATCCTGGCGGCGGCGGCGCTGCTGAACGTCGACGAGGTGTGGGCGGTCGGCGGGGCGCAGGCGGTGGCGCTGCTGGCGTACGGCGGCACGGACACCGACGGCACCGAGCTTTCCCCGGTGGACCTGGTGACCGGCCCGGGGAACATCTACGTGACGGCGGCGAAACGGTTGCTGCGCGGGCTGGTCGGCATCGACTCCGAGGCGGGGCCGACGGAGATCGCGGTGCTGGCCGACGCGACGGCCGATCCGGTGCACGTGGCCGCGGACCTGATCAGTCAGGCTGAGCATGACACGCTGGCGGCCAGCGTTCTGGTCACCGATTCGGTGGAGCTGGCCGACGCGGTGGACGCGGAGCTGGCGCGCCAGGTGCACAACACCAAGCACAGCCAGCGAATCGCGACGGCGCTGGCCGGCCGGCAGTCCGGGTGCGTGCTGGTGTCCACTGTGGACGATGGTTTGAAAGTCGTGGACGCGTACGCCGCCGAGCACCTGGAGATCCAGACCGCGGATGCCCGTGCCGTCGCGCAAAAGGTGCGCAACGCGGGTGCGATCTTCGTGGGGCCGCACGCCCCGGTGTCGCTCGGCGACTACTGCGCGGGCTCCAACCATGTGCTGCCGACCGGGGGCTGCGCGCGGCACTCGAGCGGCCTGTCGGTGCAGACGTTCCTGCGCGGCATCCACGTGGTCGAGTACACCGAGGACGCGCTGCGGGCCGTGGCCGGCAAGGTGGTCGCGCTGGCCAACGCCGAGGACCTCCCGGCGCACGGCCAGGCCGTCACGGCCAGGTTCCCCGCATGATCGGCGGCGAGGTCCGGCTCGACGACCTGCCGCTGCGCGCGGACCTGCGCGGCCGCACCCCGTACGGAGCGCCGCAGCTCGACGTGCCGATCCGGCTCAACACCAACGAGAACCCGTACCCACCGCCGCCGGAGCTGGTCGCCGACGTGACCGCGGCCGCGCACGAGGTGGCGGCGACGCTGCACCGCTACCCGGACCGCGACGCGGTCGCGCTGCGCACCGACCTCGCCGCCTACCTCGCCGAGTCCACAAAGGTCCCGTTGCGCACGGCGAACCTGTGGGCGGCCAACGGTTCCAACGAGATCCTGCAGCAGATTCTGCAGGCCTTCGGCGGCCCCGGCCGGACCGCGCTCGGCTTCGAGCCGTCCTACTCGATGCATCCGATCATCGCCGCCGGCACCCGCACCGAGTGGACGCCGACGCCGCGGCGGCCGGACTTCACCGTGGACACCGCGAGCGCCGCGGAGATCGTCGCCGAGCTGGCGCCGGACGTGGTGTTCCTGACCAGTCCGAACAACCCGACCGGCGGCTCGATCCCGCTGGCCGACCTGCGCGAGGTGATCCGCGCTGCGCCGGCGCTCGTGGTGATCGACGAGGCGTACGCGGAGTTCTCGGCCCGGCCGAGCGCGGTGCACCTGATCGCGGAGTTCCCGGCCAAGGTGGTGGTCAGCCGCACGATGAGCAAGGCGTTCGCGTTCGCCGGCGGCCGGCTCGGCTACCTGGCCGCGGCACCGGCCATTGTGGACGCACTGCAGCTGGTCCGGTTGCCGTACCACCTGTCCGCGCTGACCCAGGCAGCCGCCCGTGCGGCGCTCAGGCACGCCGAGCAGACCCTGGCCTCGGTGCACGCCCTGGCCACCGAGCGCGACCGGGTCGTAGAAGCGCTGAGCGGCCTCGGGTTCAGCCCGGTGCCCAGCGACGCCAACTTCGTCCTCTTCGGACGGTTCGAGGACGCTGCGGCCGCCTGGCGGTCCTATCTGGACCTCGGGGTGCTGATCAGGGATGTCGGCATTCCTGAGCACCTGCGGGTGACCATCGGCACGCCGGAGGAGAACGACGCGTTTCTGAGCGCGAGCAAGGAGATCAGGTGAGAGCGAGCTTGCGAGCGAACCATTGGACACTGCGCCAGCGCCGAGCTTGCGAGGCGATGGCGTTCAGCGTCACCGAGCTTGCGAGGTGACGGCATGAACCGGAGCGCCAAGGTCGAGCGAGTCACCAAGGAGTCGAAGGTGACCGTCGAGATCAACCTCGACGGCGCCGGCCGCGCCGACGTGTCCACCGGCGTGCCGTTCTACGACCACATGCTCACCTCGTTCGGCGTGCACGGCGCGTTCGACCTGACGATCCACGCGACCGGTGACGTCGACGTCGACGCCCACCACACGGTCGAGGACGTCGCCATCGTGCTCGGCGAGGCGATCCGCACCGCGCTGGGCGACAAGCGGGGCGTCCGCCGGTTCGGCGACGCCTGGATTCCCATGGACGAGACCCTGGCGCACGCCGCCGTGGACGTGTCCGGCCGGCCCTACTGCGTGCTGACCGGCGAGCCCGAGACGATGGTCACCTTCGTGATCGGCGGCAACTACCCGGCCGTGCTCAACCGGCACGTGTTCGAGTCGATCGCCTTCCACGCCCGGCTCGCGCTGCACCTGCGGGTGCTGCACGGCCGCGACCCGCACCACATCACCGAGGCCCAGTACAAGGCGCTGGCCAGGGCCCTGCGCGCGGCCGTCGAGCCCGACCCCCGGCTCGGCGGGGTGCCGTCGACCAAGGGCGTGCTCTAACTTTCGGGAGCGACCGGCGCGTCCCAGCGGCGCCACAGGGCGATCAGCCGCAGCGACACGATGAGCACGGCGCCGACCACCGCGACCGGCCCGGTGGACAGCCCCGCGGTGTCCCCGACGGCGACCACGACCGCGCCGGCCAGCGCGGCCAGCCCGTAGATCTCCCGGTGGAACACCAGCGGGATCTGCCGGAGCAGGACGTCGCGCAGCGCGCCGCCGCCGATCCCCGGGGCCATGCCGATCAGGCACGCCGAGTACGCCGGCACGTCGTGGGCCAGCGCGGTCGCGGTGCCCGCCACGGTGAACAGGGCCAGCCCGACCGCGTCGGCGACCGGCATCGCCGGCCGCAGCCCGGCCAGCTTCGGGTGGAAGGCGAACACGACGATCGAGGTGGCCACGGCGCCGAGCAGGTACGGCCACTCCCGCAGCGACGTCGGCGGCGTGATGTCGAGCAGCACCCCGAGGATCACGCCACCGCCCAGCGCGGTGATCATGCCAAGGACGACCACCCCGAACACGTCCAGCCTGGCCCGCACGGCGGCCAGCGCCCCGGACGCGGCGAACGCCACCACACCGATCATGTCCAGCACGAACAGCACGACTGAGCAGGCTACGGGTTCGGCCCCGGCACCGCAGGCAACCCGGCCGCCGGGTTGATCGTCTTCCTGGTCATGAGGATGAACCGCAGGCAGGTATTCGGAGTTGGCGCGGCGGCCGCGGGCACGGTGCTCGTGTCGGGCGAGGGGTCGGCCGCCGCGCAGGAGGACGACACGGCGGTTCCGGCCACGCCCGAGCAGGCGCGCCGGAGGATCGCCCGGGTGTACCGGCGGGAGGTGGAGCGGGCCGGCGGCACCTGGTCGTCGTACATCAGCGTGGCGGGGGAGGCGGCGGTCGCCGAGGGCGCGGACACCGTGGTGGAGGCGTACAGCGTCAACAAGATCGCGGTGGCCACCGCGGTGCTGGACAAGATCGACCGCGGGCTGCTCACCCTGGACCAGCGGGTGGACGTCACCGAGGCGATCGTCATCCGCGACACCGACGGCATCATCCCGCTGGACGGCGCCTATCCCAGCTCGATCACCCTCGGCCACGTGCTGGCCATGCTGCTGACCGTCTCGGACAACACCTGCGTGCGGCTGTGCGGGCTGGTCTGCCCGGCCGCCGAGCTCAACGAGATCCTGCGCGCCAAGGGTTTCGTTCACACCCAGGTCGTGCCGGTGGCCAACCCGAACCGGTTCTTCCTCGGCAAGACCACACCCGCCGAGACGCACACGCTGTTGCAGATGCTGGTCGGCGGCACGCTGCTGTCCGCGGAGTCCAGCGCGTACCTGCTCAACGTCCTGCGCTCGCTGACCGCGTTCACCGACGGCGTCCGGCTCGACCTGTCCTCGGCCGAGCGGCTGCGGGTGGCCACCAAGGCCGGCTGGTTCGCCACCGGCCGCAACGAGGCCGGCGTGATCTTCGACGCCGAGGGCCGGCCGACGGTGACCTACGCGCTGTTCGCGTCGGGGGAGTACACCGGCGACCCGGCCGCCAACGCCGACAACTACAGCGCCACCCACCCGGCACTGCGGGCGCGCGCGAAGCTCGGCCGCACCATGATGGACGCCGTCGCCCGGATCAGCGCCGCCCCGGCGGCCCGCAGCTTCGGGGCGAAGGCGTACCACCCGGTCAACGGGGGCTAGGCTCGGCGGCCGTGTCCAAAGAGGTCGCCGTCATCCTGCTGATCGCCCTCGCCGGCTTCCTCGTCGGCGGGGCCTACACGACCTGGAAGACCGCCAGGACCATGGCGATCGTGCTGCTCGTCCTCGCGCTGCTCGCGGCGGGCGGCGCGGTCGCCTGGCTGGCGTCGTAATCCGATGGACCGCGCGGTTATCGTGAGCGCATGAAGGTCGTGCAGGGCAAGCGGCTGACCTCGTTCAGTCCACATTAAGCCGACTACACCGCCGTCGCGGTCGACGTCGGAACCGGAGACGGCCGGTTCGTCCACCGGATGGCAAGGGCCCACCCGGACCGCCTGGTCGTCGGCATGGACCCGGCCTGGCAACGGATGATCGGGTCGGCGACCCGCGCCCAGCGCAAGCCCGACAAGGGCGGCGCGCCCAACGCGCTGTTCGTCTGTGCGTCCATTGAGGCCCCACCGGAGGAGCTGCTCGGCCTTGCCGACGAGGTGTACGTCAACCTGCCGTGGGGTCGGCTGCTGACCGGTGTGGTGCTCGGCGAGCCGGATGTGTGCGCCGGACTGCGGGCGCTGGCCCGGCCGCGGGCCCGGCTCCGGGTGGTGGTCGGCACCGACATCTGGCGCCCGCCGGTGCCGCGCGAGATTCGCGGCCTGCCCGAGCTGACCGCCCGCTACGTCGACGAGACGCTGGCCGCCCGGCTGGCCGAGCACGGCTGGAAGGTCACCGACTTCCGCGCGCCGGACCCCGGCGAGGTGCCGACCTCCTGGGCCCGCCGGCTCACCTCACCGCTCGTCGCGCTGCACGCGGAGGCGGTCTAGTCGATGCCGCCCTCGGCCGCCGGCTTGAGCCGGGGCGCGCCGGGGCCGAGCACGGCCATCTGATCGTCGAAGTTGTGCAGGTAGCACGTCTTGAGCGACAGGCAGCCGCACCCGATGCAGACGGTCAGGTTGTCGCGCAGGCGGTGCAGCGCGTCGATGCGGGCGTCGAGCTCGGCGCGCCAGGTGTGGGACAGCCTGGCCCAGTCGGACTTGGTCGGGGTGCGCCGGTCGGGCAGCTTCTCAAGCGCGTCGCGGATCTCCTCGAGGCTCAAGCCCACCCGCTGCGCGGTGCGGATGAACGCCAGCCGCCGCAGCACGGCCCGGCGGTACTTCCGCTGGTTGCCCGCGGTCCGTTCGGACGAGATCAGCCCGCGCTCCTCGTAGAACCGCAGCGCGGTGTGCGGCACCCCGCTGCGCTGCGCAACCTCACCGATGGTCAGCGTCTCCGGCAGTTTGGGCACGCCACCGACCCTACCCGCGAATCTCGAGCAAGGTCGAAGTTCGGTAGCCTGGGTCGGTGGCACGAGTAGTGGTCCTGGACTACGGGTCCGGCAACCTGCGGTCGGCGGAGCGGGCGCTGCGCCGGGTCGGCGCCGACGTCACGGTCACCGGCGACCCGCATGCCGCGCTCGACTGCGACGGTCTGGTCGTGCCCGGCGTCGGCGCGTTCGCCGCGTGCATGGAGGGGCTGCGGTCGGTGCGCGGCGAGCGGATCATCAGCCGGCGCCTCGCCGGGGGCCGGCCGGTGCTGGGTATCTGCGTGGGCATGCAGATCCTGTTCCAGCGGGGGATCGAGCACGGCGTCGAGACCGCCGGCTGCGGCGAATGGCCCGGCGTCGTCGACCGCCTCGAAGCCGACATCGTCCCGCACATGGGCTGGAACACCGTCCGCGCCCCCGAAGGCAGCATGCTGTTCGCCGGCCTCGACCCCGACACCCGGTTCTACTTCGTACACTCCTACGCCGCCCGCCGCTGGGACCTCGAGCCCAATTCGACGCTGCCCGCCCCACTCGTCACCTGGGCCACCCACGGCGACGATTTCGTTGCGGCAGTGGAGAACGGGCCGTTGTGCGCGACCCAATTCCACCCGGAAAAGTCGGGCGACGCCGGCGCCCACCTGCTCCGCAACTGGCTCAAGTCGGTCTAACGCCGCCCATCCATCCGTTTCAGGATCTTGACGAACTCGCCGTCCGGATTCTTCACCAGCCGGTGCAGGGTTTCCAACGCCTGGCACGGCCAGGCCATGTCGCAGGTGCGGCACCGGGTCCCGTTCGGCGTATCGTGCAGGGCAACGACTCCGCGCACCACGGTGACCAGATCCTGGATGAGCGCCCGCGCCGACTGGATGTCCTCTTCGGACCAGACAGCGGGCTCGGTCGCGGTCAGCTCCGCGCCATCCAGATGGAGATAGATATCCTGCCGCAGCAAGTGGAACGCACTGGACAGCACCGGTGAGAGTTGCTTCATGTGATCTTATACAAGCGTGTGACGCCGGGACAGCGAAGAGACCACCCGAGTGACAAATTGCATTGTCCCAGTGTCAAGCGCCAAGCTTTCTACATGCGAGATCGTCAGCCTACGGTGCGCAGTCGGGAACTTGGCGAAGGTCTGCGCCAGGCGATGAAGCAGGCGGGGCTCACCGGCCGGCAAATCGCCCGCCAGTTGGGATGGTCCGACAGCCGAGTCTCCCGCCTGCTCAGCGGCACTCGAGGCGGTTCCGAATCGGACGTCGCATCCATCCTTGCCCTCTGCGGAGTCAAGGGCAAAGACAAGGAGCGCCTGCTGCGGTTGTGCAAGGAGCAGCACAGGCCCGGCTGGTTCCAGCAGCACGGCTCCCGGATGCCCAAACAGGTCCAGACCCTGGTCGACCACGAGACCAAGGCCGTGTCCATCCGCGACTTCCAGAACACCTTGGTTCATGGCCTGCTGCAGACGGGGCCCTACGCGCGAGCGGTCATGAAGGCATCCCCGTCGGTGCCCGAGTCCGAGATCGATGACCGGGTCGCCATTCGGCTCGCTCGACGGAACCTGTTCAGCCGAGAACGACCTCCCAAATTCATTTTCTTCATCCATGAGTTTGTGCTGCGCCTACCTGTCGGTGGGGCGGTCATCATGTCCGAGCAGTTGCATGAGCTGCTGCAGTTCTCCGTGCGGCCGTACATCACGCTTCGGGTGCTCCCAGCCGAGGCCGGCGCACACGCCGCGATGTCCGGGCCGTTCTCGCTCATGGAGTTCCCCGACTTCAAGCCCGTCGTGTACCTGGACAGCGAGACGTCGAGCCTCTTCCTTGAGGAGCCCGAGGAGATTGCCGCGTATCGACGCATCCTGACCGCGTTGGAGGACACCGCCCTCGATGAGGGACAATCGAGGGACCTGATTCGCAAACTTGCGGTCGAACTCTACGCGGATCGAGAGGATCATGATCAACTGGAGGAAGAGCAGCTTCAGCGCCAACGGTGGCAACTGCGTTGAGGTGAGCTGGCCAGACCGCGCGGTGGCCGTCCGCGACTCCAAGAGCACCCCAGGCCCCACGATCGAGTTCCCCCTGACGGGCTGGCGCGCCCTCATCGCCAACCTGCAGCGATGACGCTCTCCCTCCACCATCACTACGTCTGAGACCGGGTCAGCCTGTCCAGGTTCGCGCGGATTGCTTGGGTGGTGGGGTGGTCGGGTCCGTAGGCGGCTTCTGCGACGGCTAGAGCACGCTCGGCCAGGGGCCGGGCCGCAGCCGGGTCGCCCAAGTCGCCCAGGATGGCGGCGAGATTGTGCAGGCGTATGGCGACGGTGGGGTGGTTGGGTCCGTAGGTGGCTTCGGCGAGGGCTAGGGCCCGTTCGGCCAGGGGTCGGGCGGTGGCCGGTTCGCGCAGGTGATGCATGATGGTGGCGAGGTTGTTCAGGCTGCTGGCGACCTCTGGGTGGTCGGGTCGGTAGGTGGCTTCGGTGAGGGCTAGGGCCCGTTCGGCCAGCGGTCGGGCATTAGCCGGCTCGCTTAGATCCAGCAGAATTAGGGCGAGGTTGTTCAGGCGGATGGCGACGGTGGGGTGGTTGGGTCCGTAGGTGGCTTCGGTGACGGCTAGGGCCCGTTCGGCCAGCGGTCGGGCAGTGGCCAGCTCGCCCAGGTGCCGCAGGATGGTGGCGAGGTTGATCAGGGCGATGGCGACGGTGGGGTGGTCGGGACCGTAGGCGGCCTCGGCGACGGCTAGGGCCCGTTCGGCCACGGATCGGGCGGCAGGCAGCTCGGCCAGATCGCGCAGAATTAGGGCGAGGTTGTTCAGACGGCCGGCGACGGTGGGGTGGTTGGGCCCATAGGTGGCTTCGGCGACGGCCAGGGCCTGTTCGACCATGGGCCTGCCTTCGCGGGCGCGGCCGTGGACGTGGAGGTAGACACCGGCGCGGTCCAGCAGCCACGACACCATCTCATTGATCGTCTCGTCGATACCCTCGATGGTCTCGAGGTGATCCAGAGCGGCGAGGACATGCGGGAGCAGGACCGCCCACCGCGGCCAGTCCTCCGGCGCACCCATGATCCTCCCAGGCGCGTCCACCCGCAGCAGACGCAACGCGACGGCATGTTGCGGGGTCAGCTTTTGGGTCCGCGGCTCACTCATCGCTTGGTCGATCCAGGCGCGCACGGATTCCCTGGGTGATGGGGTGGTCGGATCCGTAGGTGGCTTCGGCGATGGCCATGGCCCGTTCGGCCAGTGGTCGGGCAGTAGCGAGCTTGCCCAGGTCGCGCATGATCAGTGCGAGGTTGGTCAGGTGGGTGGCGATCGAGGGGTGGTCAGGTCCATAGGTGGCTTCGGCGATGGCCAAGGCTCGCTTGGCTAGGGGTTGAGCGGCGGCCGATTCGTGCAGGTTGCGCAGGATCAGGGCGAGGTTGTTCAGGTCGGTGGCGACCTCGGGGTGGTTAGGTCTGTAGGTGGCTTCGTCGATGGCTAAGGCACGTTCGGCCAGGGGTCGGGCGGTAGCCGGTTCGCCGAGGTCGTGGAGGATCATGGCGAGGTTGGTCAGGCGGGTGGCGACCTCGGGGTGGTTGGGTCCGTAGGTGGCTTCGGCGATCGCTAGGGCGAATTCGGCCAGGGGTCGGGCGCTGGTCAGCTCACCCAGGTCCTGCAGGATCATGGCGAGGATCGTCAGGCGGGTGGCCACGGTGGGATGGTCGGGCGGATTGGTGGCTTGGGCGATGGCTAGGGCACGTTCGGCCAGGGGTCGGGCGGTGGCCGGTTCGCCGAGGTCGCGCATGATCAGTGCGAGGTTGGTCAGGCGGGTGGCGACCTCGGGGTGGTTGGGTCCGTAGGTGGCCGTGGCGATGGAAACGGCCCGCTCGGACAGCGGTCGGGCTTCGTGCGAGCGGCCGTGGACATGGAGGTAGGTACCGGTGCGGTCCAGCAGCCACGACACTGCCTTGTTAGTCGTGTCGTCGTGGCCCTCGATCGTCTCGAGGTGTTCGAGGATGGCGAGGACATGCGGGAGCAGGAGGGCCCACCGTGGCCAGTTCTCCGGCGCACCCGTGATCGTCCCGGGCGCGTCTGCGCGCAGTAGACGCAGAGCCAGCTGTGCGGGGGTGGTCACGGGTTCACCGGAGTAGTGGTCTGGTGGCGCAGGCGGACAGCGGCCTGCACTAGCCGGTGGAGTTGGAGGCTGGTCGATGTGCGTTTGGCGAGCGAGTAGTCGATCAGGGTGGCTATTGCGTTGTTGAAGACGACCGGGTCGGCGACGGCTTTGGCCAGTGGTGGCGGGAGTTCGTCGGGATGGAGGGTGAACAGGTCGAGCGGGATGGCTTCAGGCGCGAGATAAGCGCAGATGCCGAGTAGCTCCATCGCTGCCGGATCCTCGCGGGCGATGCGGTCCAAGCTGAGGTTCCAGACCGTGGCGAGAGAGTGGCCGTGGGCGTGGACGACACCGTCGGCGAGCATCGCCCGTGGTGCGGTCTGCAGCAGATGGAGGTAATCGGCGGCGGGGGTTTGGGTGCGGTCGAGATAGGCGGCGGCTTGTTCCAGGCCGAGGGGGAGACGCCCCAACTGTTCGGCGAGCTGTTCGGCAATGTCTTGGTCGAGGTCGGGGACGCGGGACCGGAGCAACCGGACGGCGGCCGGCAGTTCGAGCACGTCGAGGTCCAGGACTTGTCCGATGCTGCCGAATCCGCCCCGGCGGGTGGTGACGATGACGTGTCCCGGTGTGCCGACGGGGAGAGGGAT
Organism: Actinophytocola sp.; assembly: GCF_035942955.1. Lineage (GTDB taxonomy): Bacteria > Actinomycetota > Actinomycetes > Mycobacteriales > Pseudonocardiaceae > DASYTH01. The sequence continues at coordinate 18,763 of NZ_DASZCQ010000319.1, forward strand.
GCTCGGCAGCCACGGTTGGATGTCGGGGACGGAGTCGGCGTTGTCGAAGATCAGTAGCCAGCCGGCGGTGTGGCGTAGTGCGTCGTGGACCTGGTCGCGTAGGTCGTCGGGATCGGGGGCCGGTGTCAGACCCATCTTGCGGGCCAGGGTGGCGAACTGGTCCGGGATCGTGGCCCGGTCTTCGGCGGCGATGGACCACACCAAGTCGTATTCCCTGGCGTGGGTGTAGGCGTACTCGATGGCAAGCTGGGTCTTGCCCACCCCGCCCAGACCGTGTACCGAGTGGACCGTCACCGTCGATCCGGCCGACAAATTCTTGGCAACGGCGGCGAGATCCGCGTCGCGGCCGGTGAAGTTCGGGTTGCGGGCCGCCACTTTCCACACCGCGGGCAACGCTCCCGGGAATCGGGCCGGCTGGGGCACGGCCCGACCGGGGAACTCCACTTTCCGCTTGGCGCGACCGGACAGTGCGGCGGCAATGGAACTGCGCAGAGTGGCCTTGGCGTCGGCCTCGTCCAAGCCGAACAAGTCCACGCCGACCACACCCCCGAGGAATCCAGGCCGTTCGCAATTCTCAACCCTGACCGGCAGAAGCTTGCGCTCCTCCCCAAGGGGATCGGCGGCCCATGCCGCCAGCCATTCCGTTTTGCCGTACACCGACTTCAGGTAGGCGTTGGACAGCACGGCGATGGTTCGACCGGCACCGGTGACGCCCTCCTGCATGCTCTGGGTCCAGTTGGTGCCCGGCACGAAGTCCCATGCTTGGATCAGTACCTGGTATCCGTCCTCCTCGAGGATCCAGGCGATCCATTCGGCCCAGGCTCGGTCGGCCTGTGTATACGAGACGAAGAAGTCCCACGCCACCGGGCAATCGTAGGCCTCGCTAATCTGCGGGGGTGACGTTCTACCTTCTTCCGGCCGTCGACGTGGCCGACGGCAAGGCCGTGCGGTTGGTGCAGGGCGCCGAGGGCACCGAGACGTTCTACGGCGAGCCGTGGGACGCCGCTCTGGCCTGGCAGAACGACGGGGCCGAGTGGGTGCATCTTGTCGATCTTGACGCCGCGTTCGGGCGGGGCAGCAACCGTGAGCTGATCGCCGACGTCATCGGCCGGCTCGACGTGCAGGTGGAGCTGTCCGGGGGGATCCGCGACGACGAGTCGCTGGCGGCGGCGCTGTCCACCGGGTGCGCCAGGGTGAACCTCGGCACGGCCGCGCTGGAGGATCCCGACTGGTGTGCCAAGGCGATTGCCGATCATGGCGACAAGATCGCCGTCGGGCTGGACGTGCGGATCAACGACGAGGGTGAGCACCGGCTGGCCGCGCGCGGCTGGACCCGCGACGGCGGCAACCTGTGGGAGACCCTCGACCGGCTCAACCGGGACGGCTGCGCCCGGTACGTGGTCACCGACGTGTCCCGGGACGGCACGCTCACCGGGCCCAACCGCGACCTGTTGCGGGCGGTCTGCTCCCGCACCGACGCCCCGGTGATCGCCTCCGGCGGGGTCGCCAGCCTCACCGACCTCACCCAGCTCGCCGCCCTGGCCCCGGTCGGGCTCGAGGGCGCGATCATCGGCAAGGCGCTCTACACCGGCGCGTTCACCCTGCCCCAGGCCCTCGCCGCCGTCCGCTGAAGTCGCCCAACCGCCGCGTTCCCGGCACGTTCGCCACCCCCCACGTCGCCATCGCGTCCAGCACCGGCCCCAGCGCCCGCCCGCGCTCGGTCAGCCGGTAGCTGGCCCGCGGCGGCCGCTGGCTGTACAGCTCCCTGCTCACCAGCCCGGCGTCCTCCAGCTTGCGCAGCCGGTCCGCGAGCGTGTTCGTCGGGATCCCCTCCCGTGACGCCAGGAAGTCGCCGTACCGCAGCTCCCCGCCGAACAGCAGATCGCGCACGATCAGCAGCGTCCACCGATCCCCGACGATGTCCAGCGTCGCCGCCACCGCGCACTCCGACCGCAACTCCACCCTAGCCACGCGTGCTAGTTTACTTGTGACTTGCAATTCACAAGTAACTTGGGAGGACCTGATGTCCACGCTCGCGCCGACCCGCCCCCAGACTTTCCCGGTGCTCCTGGTCGCAGCCTGGTTCGCCGCCGCCTACCTGCTGGCCGATGCGGGCGCGTTCGTCGGCACCGCGGACGAGCCGCCGTGGCGTATCGGCCTCGCCATCCTTGTGCCTATCGGGGCAGCCGGCCTCGCCCTGTGGCTCTCACCCACCGCCCGAACGTGGGCCCGCTCCCTGGACCTGCAACTCCTGATCACCATGCAGGCCTGGCGCTACGGCGGCTTCGCCTTCATCGCCCTGTGGGCCGCCGGCCTGCTCCCCGCCGGCTTCGCCCTCCCCGCCGGCCTCGGCGACATCGCCATCGCCACCGCGGCCCCCTTCGTCGCCCGCCACACGGCCGCCCACGGCCCGACTCGGGTCTTCTACGCCTGGACCGCGCTCGGCATCCTCGACCTCGTCGTCGCCGTCACGCTCGGCATCCTCAATTCCCCCGGCCCCTTCGGCCTCCTCGCCGGCGACCCCACCACCGCCGTGGTCGACACCTTCCCCGTCGCCCTCATCCCCGCCTTCGGCGTCCCCCTGATGATCGTCCTCCACCTGCTCTCCCTGGCCCGCGTCAGGTCAACCTGATCGCGATCCCCACGGTTCCCCTCTTCCCCCGCCTGATCACGCTCCCCGTCACCGAGACCCATCCCATGACCCCATACTTCGCCCTGAGCAGCCGCCGCACCCGCTCCGACCCCTCGGCATCCAGCACCCTCGCGACCGCCTTCACCGCCGCCCCGCTCGGCCTCCCCCGAAGGTCACACGCCGCCACCTCCACCGCGGGATTGTTTCGGATCCGCTTGACCTTTCCAGCATCCACAGCGGACCACACCACCAGCTCGTCGCCATCCCGCGCCACCCAGACCGGCGTCGCCACCGCCGCCCCGCTCTTTCGAAACGTGGTCACCAGCAGGTACTTCCCAGCGGCCAGCCGGTCCATCTCAGAAGCCATGCCCGCACGCTAGACCTCACTGCGCTCGGCGGCGGAACTGGTAGCGGTGGGGATGGAAGTGGCCGCGGCGGAGGGCGGCGCGGAGGGGTGCGGGACCGCTGATGTACTGGTGCATCTGCTCGCCGGGGACGGGGTCGGCGGCGAGCAGGTCCCAGCCGGTGAAGCGCTCCTCCAGTTCCTCGCGGTCCATGCCGAAGGCGAGGAGCTTCGTGAAGCCGACCATGATCAGTATGGCGCCGGGGGCGGCCACCGCCGAGACGCTGTGCACGTAGGCGTCCCGGCGGTCCTCGGGGATCATGTGGTAGCAGCCGCCGTCCATCAGCAGCGTGTAGCCGGTGCCGATGTCCAGTTCGGACAGTCGGGTGACGTCGCCGTGGACCCACCGTACGGGTGAGGAGTGGCGGCGGGCGATCCGCAGGATGTGCTCGTCCAGCTCGACACCGGTCGTCTCCCACCCGCGGGTGGCCAGGTACCTGGCGTTGCGCCCGGTGCCGGTGCCGACGTCGAGGGCGCGGCCGGGTGGCAGCCGGTCCGGACCCTCGACCACCTCCATCAGCCGGTGGTCGGCCACGTCCGACGGCCGAGGGGTGATGCCCAGGCGAAAGGCGAGCCGGCCCAGGGTCAACAGCGCCGCCGTCACGGCGTCCGCCTCCGCAGGGTTGCCGCGCCGAGGACAAGGGCCAGGACCGCGCAGCCGGCGACGATCAGCAGGTTGCGGATGAGGGTGGCGGTGATGTCGGATGAGATCGTGACATGGGTGAGGGCGTCGACGGCATAGGACAACGGCATGACGTCGGACAGCCAGTCGAGGATGGGGGTCATCTGGTCGCGGGGGGCGAACAGGCCGCAGAGGAGGACCTGGGGCATGACGAAGGCGGGCATGAACTGGACGGCCTGGAACTCGGTGCGGGCGAAGGCGCTGGCGAACAGGCCCAGCGCGGTGCCGAGGAGCGCGTCGAGCACGGCGATCAGCAGGAGCATCCAGACCGAGCCGCCGATCTCCAAGCCCAGCCAGGTCAGGGAGATTCCGGCGGCGATCATCACCTGGAGCACGGCGATCAGGCCGAACGCGAGGGCGTAGCCGAACAGCAGGTCGAGCTTGGCGATCGGCATCGTCATGAGCCGCTCGAGGGTCGCGGTGGTGCGCTCGCGCAGCGTCGTGATCGAGGTGACGATGAACATGATCGCGAACGGAAACACGGCCAGCAGCGCGGGTGCGGCCCGGCTGAAGGCGGCCTCGGTGTTGAAGACATAGCGCAGCAGGATCATCAGGACCGAGGGCAGCAGGATCATCAGGGCCACGGTGCGGCGGTCGTGCCGGAACTGGCTGAGGATCCGGTGGGTGGTGGCGACCATGATCGACGGGTTCATGACGTGAGCGCCTCTCGCTCACGGACCAGGTGCAGGAAGGCCTGCTCCAGATCCGGGGTGCCGGTGGACGAGCGCAGCGCGAGGGGCGTGTCGTCGGCGAGGATCTGACCCTCGCGCATCAGCAGCAGCCGCTCGCACCTGGCGGCCTCGTCCATGACGTGGCTGGAGATCAGCAGGGTGACGCCGCGGTCGGCGAGCCGGCGGAACAGCGCCCACAGCTCGTCGCGCAGCAGCGGGTCGAGCCCGACCGTGGGCTCGTCGAGCACCAGCAGCTCCGGGGCGCCGAGCAGGGCGACCGCGAGGCTGGACCGGGACAGCTGGCCGCCGGACAGCTGCCCGACGAGCTGGTCGGCGTGATCGGACAGGCCCACCTCGTCGATCACCCGCCGCACGGCGCCGTCCTCGGAAGCGGGCTTGCGCAGCACGGCGGCGAAGTAGCGCAGGTTCTCGACGACGGTGAGGTCGGCGTAGACGGAGGGGCTCTGGGTGGAATAACCGATGCGGTTGCGCAGGGCGGGGCTGCCGGCGGGCTCGCCGAGCACGGTGACGGCGCCGGCCTCGACGATCTGCACGCCGACGATCGCGCGCATCAGCGTGGTCTTGCCGCAGCCGCTGGGGCCGAGCAGGCCGGTGACCGAGCCTCGCGGGACGGCGAAGCTCACGTCGCGCAGGACTTCGCGCCGACCGCGGCGGACCCGGAGTCCCTCGACCACGATGGCGGAGGAATTAGTCATACGTTTAATTCTGTGCGCGTTGAAAGGCCCTGTCAAGTGCTGACCCCGGGTGCGGTCAGCCGTCGATGTAGTGCTGGATCACCGGGGCGACCAGGGCGACCAGCTCGTCCTCCTCGGCCGAGGCCAGCGGCTCCGCCCTGATGATGTACCGCACCATGGCGATGCCCATAACCTGCGACATCACCCCGGTCAGCCGCAGCCGGGAGATCCCGAGCGCGTCGGCCACCCTGGTCAGCATCACCTGCTCGAGGAACTGCCGCAGCGTGCCGGCTGCCTGCTCGTTGGTCGACACCGAGCGGACCAGCGCGAGGAACGACTGGCGGGTCTCCGGCTCCCGCCACAGCGACAGGAACAACCGCAGGATGCGCTGCGCGATCTCCCCGCGCGGGCCCTCGGTGATCGTGGCCAGCACCACGGTCGGGTCGACCGGCAGCTGCAGCGCGGCCGCGAACACCTGCTCCTTGGTGCCGAAGAAATGGTGGATCAGGGCCGGGTTCACCCCGGCCTCGGCGGCGATGCCGCGGATCGTCGTGCCGTCGTAGCCGCGCTGGCCGAATTGGTTGCGCGCCGCGGCAAGGATGTGCTCTCGGGTTTCCGTCTGTCCGGGACGGCGACCGGTCCGCGCCATGCCCGCCAGTATTCCCGCACCGTAGGCTTACCGGCATGGCTGTGGCGGTCCGGGTGATCCCGTGTCTCGACGTCGACGCCGGCCGGGTGGTCAAGGGCGTCAACTTCACCGACCTCAGGGACGCCGGCGACCCGGTCGAGCTGGCCGACGCCTACGATTCCGAGGGCGCCGACGAGCTGACCTTCCTCGACGTGACGGCGTCCTCTTCGGACCGCGAGACCACCTACGACGTGGTGCGGCGCACCGCAGAGCAGGTCTTCATCCCGCTCACCGTCGGCGGCGGCGTGCGCAGTGTGTCCGATGTGGACCGGCTGCTGCGGGCCGGCGCCGACAAGGTCAGCATCAACACCGCGGCGATCGAGCGGCCCGAGCTGCTGCACGAGGCGGCGCAACGCTTTGGCGCACAGTGCATCGTGCTGTCGGTGGACGCCCGCCGGATCCCCGGCGGCACCGGCTTCGAGGTGACCACGCACGGCGGGCGGCGGGGCACCGGCATCGACGCGATCGGCTGGGCCGCCCGCGGGCAGGAGCTGGGCGTGGGGGAGATCCTGCTCAACTCCATGGACGCCGACGGCACCAAGGCCGGCTTCGACCTCGAGCTGATCCGCCTGGTGCGGCGCGTGGTCGACGTCCCGCTGATCGCCAGCGGCGGCGCCGGCGCGGTCGACCACTTCGCCCCCGCCGTCCAAGCCGGCGCCGACGCCGTCCTCGCCGCCAGCGTGTTCCACTTCGGACAGTTGCGGATCGGGGAGGTCAAGGCCGCGCTGCGCCAGGCGGGGGTGGAGGTCCGGTGGCAATGAGGCGTGTTTCGACAATGGTGATCGAGCCGCTGCCCGTGCTGCGCTCGCCTCGGCTGACAGCGGGCCCGAACCCCGCCCGCCCCTCGGTTGCCGAGAGCTGCGCGGTCAAGGCCGCGCTGCGCCAGGCGGGGGTGGATGTCCGATGGCACTAGGGCGTGGTTCAAAAACTGCGCTGGGGTCGGCCGATCTTTGGCGAGGGCGGCCGCCACACGACGACCAGGGCAGGGGCGAGGAACGAGCCCCTGCCCGCAGGCGTCGTCAGCCGACCACCAAAGACACCCAACCACCCACCCCGGCCCGCAACCCCCCACCCAACCCGACCCAAGGCCGCTCGCCGAAGGCGACCGGCGGCCCTGCCCGAGCTGGAAAACACCGCCTAGCGCCGGAGATCGCGGCCCGGCTCAAGCGCAATTCCGACGGGCTGATCTGCGCCGTGGCCCAGCAGCGCGGCAGCGGCGAGGTGCTCATGGTCGCCTGGATGAACGACGAAGCCCTCGAGCGCACCCTGACCACGCGGCGCGGCACCTACTTCTCCCGCAGCCGCAACGAACTCTGGGTCAAGGGCGACACCTCGGGCCACACCCAGCACGTGCACGAGGTCCGCATCGACTGCGACGGCGACACGGTCCTGGTGATCGTCGACCAGACCGGCCCCGCCTGCCACACCGGCACCCGCACCTGCTTCGACGACGGGCTGATCAGCTGAGGTCGCCGGTCAGGTAGCGCTGCACGTTGGGGGCCACGGCCGTGACCATGGTGTCGATGTCGGTGCCGGCCAGGGGTTCGAACTTGACGACGTAGCGGGCCATGCCCATTCCCACGATCTGCGAGGCGACCAGGCTGCCGCGGAACAGCGCGCGGTCCGGGGCGACCGAGCCGGCGATCCGGGAGAACACCTGCTTGACGAAGAAGTCGTGCAGCAGGTGGGCGGCCTGCTCCTGGCTGGAGACGCTGCGGATGATCGCCGTGAAGTATGCGCCGCCGGTGGTGTCCCAGATGGTCAGGAAGGTGCGCACGATGCGCTCGCCGAGCGTCTCCGGTGGACCGTCGACCAGGCGGTCGATCAGCTCGGCCGGGTCGAACGGCAGTTGCAGCACGGCCTTGATGAACAGGCCCTCCTTGCTGCCGAACCAGTGGTTGACCATGGCCGCGTCCACGCCGGCCCTGGTGGCGATGGTGCGCACGGTCGCGCCGTCGTAGCCCTGCTCGGCGAACACCTCGCGCGCGGCGTCCAGCAGCGCGGCCCTGGTGTCCGCGCCGCCCGGCCTGCGCCCGCGCCGCCTGGCCTTGGTCTGGTCAACGGACTTGGTCACGGATCCATCATGACCGGTCGGGCAAGCTTTTTCAACGGTACATGAATTCCGGCCGAGCCCGATCGGGCCCCCACCGACCCCGCCCGAGCCCGGACGACCGGGGCACACGGCACAATCGTCGGCATGGTCACCACGGTCGGGCAGGATCTGAGCCTGGCAGCCGGGATGGGCGCGGTCAGCCCCACGCGCGAAGAGTTCCACCTGCTCGCGGCCGATCGCCGGGTCATCCCGGTGGTACGCCGGGTGCTCGCCGACGCCGAGACGCCGGTTGGGGTCTACCGCAAGCTGGCCGGGGACCGGCCGGGCACCTTCCTCTTCGAGTCCGCCGAGAACGGCCGCTCCTGGTCGCGCTGGTCGTTCGTGGGCGTGAACAGCCCGGCGGCGCTCACCGCGCACGGCGGCGAGGCGCGCTGGACCGGCACACCTCCGGTCGGCCTGCCGACGACCGGCGACCCGCTGGAGGCGCTGCGCGAGACGGTTCAACTGCTGCACACCGACCCGCTGCCCGGGCTGCCCCCGCTGACCGGCGGCATGGTCGGCTACATCGGCTACGACGCGGTGCGCCGGCTCGAGCGCCTGCCCGAGCGCGCCGCCGACGACCTGCGGCTGCCCGAGCTGATCATGCTGTTCGCCACCGACCTGGCGGCGCTCGACCACCACGAGGGCACGGTCACGCTCATCGCCAACGCCGTCAACTGGGACAACACCCCCAAGCGGGTCGACGCGGCCTACGACGACGCGGTGGCCCGGCTGGACGCGATGACCGCCCAGCTGCAGACGTCGGCCGCGCCGACCGCCGTGGTGTTCAGCCGGCCCCGGCCGGAGTACCGGCGCCGCCGCGACCGTGAGGACTACTGCGCCGCGGTGCGGGCGGCCAAGGAGGCCATCCGGGCCGGCGAGGCGTTCCAGATCGTCGTGTCCCAGCGGTTCGAGATGACCACAAGGGCCGACCCGCTGGACGTGTACCGGGTGCTGCGCACCACCAACCCCAGCCCGTACATGTACCTGCTGCGGCTCGACGGGTTCGACATCGTCGGGTCCAGCCCGGAGTCGCTGGTGACCGTGCGGGACGGCAAGGCCACCACGCACCCGATCGCCGGCACCCGGTGGCGCAGTCCCGATCCCGAGGAGGACGCGCTGCTGGAGAAGGACCTGCTGGCCGACGAGAAGGAGCGCGCCGAGCACGTGATGCTGGTCGACCTCGGCCGCAACGACCTCGGCCGGGTGTGCAAGCCGGGCACCGTGACCGTCGTCGACTTCTTCCGGGTCGAGCGCTACAGCCACGTCATGCACATCGTCTCGACGGTCACCGGCGAGCTGGCCGACGGCAAGACCGCGTTCGACGCGGTGGCCGCGTGCTTCCCGGCCGGCACGCTGTCCGGCGCGCCCAAGCCGCGGGCCATGGAGCTGATCGAGGAGCTCGAGCCCACCCGGCGCGGCCTGTACGGCGGCGTGGTCGGCTATCTCGACTTCGCCGGCGACGGGGACACCGCGATCGCCATCCGCACCGCGCTGATCCGCGACGGCGTGGCCTACGTCCAGGCCGGCGCCGGCATCGTCGCCGACTCCGACCCGATCGCCGAGGACACCGAGTGCGTCAACAAGGCCGGCGCCGTCCTCGCCGCGATCGCCACCGCCGAAACCATGCGACCAGCCGAGACGTAACATGCTCAAACGTCCACTGTGGATAGTCACGGGAGCGCTGCTGGCCGGCGCGCTCGGGCTGTGGGTGTCGTCCCGGCTGACCTGGGGGACGAGCCGGCTGCAGCACCCCGGTACGGACGCCACGACGGTGGTCCTGACCCATGGCGCCGGGGTCGCGCCGCTGGTGCCGCTGGCGGTCGTGGCACTGGCCGGGATCGCCGCGGCGGTGGCGCTGTCCGGGTGGCCGCGCCGGATCCTCGGCGTGCTGCTGGCCGGCGCCGGGCTCGCCGCGGTCGCGATGGGCGTGTTCGCCGACGCCACCGTGACGACGGACTTCGTTCCGTGGGGCCGCATCCTGGGGGTCGCGGCCGGCGTCCTGATCGTCCTGGCCGGGGTGCTGCTGGTGTGGCGCGGCGGCCGGCTGCCGAGGCTCGGCGCAACGTACGAGGTGCCCGGAGCGACCCGGCGGGAGGACGATCGCGACGGCGATCTCTGGCAGGCGCTGTCTCAGGGTAAGGATCCCACTACCGATGAGCCGTGACAGCGTTGAGCTCAAAGTGCGGGCAAGGCTGGAAGCACTACTTGGCGTTGCTGGGCGGCGATTGCGAGTCACCGACCCCTCGGCGGGCCTCCGGCCCGGCCTCGGCGCCGGTGGGCCCGCACTGCCACCCCGTGCCCCAGTGCCGTTCGGCCCGGGGTTAGCATCCCTTTCGGCGGGAAGGGGCAAATTCTTGTGGTGAGTGTTCTCGAGTCGATTGTCGATGGTGTACGGGAGGATCTCGCCGCCCGCGAGGCAGCCCTTCCGTTCGATGCCCTCAAGGAGCTCGCCGCCAAGGCCGCGCCGCCGCGCAATGCCATGGCCGCGTTGCGCAGCAGCGCCATCGGCGTGATCGCGGAGGTGAAGCGGCGCAGCCCGTCGCGCGGGGAGCTGGCGCCGATCGCGGATCCGGCGGCGCTGGCCAAGGACTACGCCGAGGCGGGCGCCGTCGCGATCAGCGTGCTGACCGAGCAGCGGCGGTTCGGCGGCTCGCTGGCCGACCTCGACGCGGTGCGCGCCGTGGTGGACGTTCCGTTGCTGCGCAAGGACTTCATCGTCAGCCCGTACCAGGTGCACGAGGCCCGGCTGCACGGCGCCGACATCGTGCTGCTGATCGTGGCCGCGCTGGAGCAGAACGCGCTGGTCGCGCTGCTCGACCGGGTCGAGTCGCTCGGCATGACCGCGCTGGTCGAGGTGCACACCCCCGAGGAGGCCGACCGCGCGCTGGAGGCCGGCGCCAAGGTCATCGGCGTCAACGCGCGCGACCTGCACACCCTCGAGGTCGACCGGGACGTGTTCGGCCGGATCGCGCCGGGCCTGCCGTTCGACGTCGTCAAGATCGCCGAGTCCGGGGTGCGCGGGCCCGGCGACCTGATGGCCTACGCCGGCGCCGGCGCGGACGCGGTGCTCGTCGGCGAGGGCCTGGTGGCCACGGAGGACCCGAGGGCCGCCCTGGTCCAGCTGGTGACCGCGGGGTCGCACCCGGCGTGCCCGAGGCCGAGCCGGTGACCGACCGGCCGCGCCAGGACGAGCCGGCCGACGAGCACGGCCCGGACGAGCGGGGACACTTCGGCCCGTACGGCGGCCGGTTCCTGCCCGAGGCGCTGATCGCCGCGCTCGACGAGCTGGCCGCCGAGTACGACAAGGCCCGCGTCGACCCGGACTTCACCGGCGAGCTGAACCGGCTGCTGCGGGACTACGCCGGCCGGCCGTCGCTGCTGACCGAGGCGCCGCGGTTCGCCGAGCACGCCGGCGGGGCGCGGATCTTCCTCAAGCGCGAGGACCTCAACCACACCGGCTCCCACAAGATCAACAATGTGCTGGGCCAGGCGCTGCTCACCAGGCGGATGGGCAAGAAGCGGGTGATCGCCGAGACCGGGGCCGGCCAGCACGGCGTGGCCACCGCCACCGCCTGCGCGCTGATGGGCCTGGACTGCGTGGTCTACATGGGCGAGGTGGACACCAAGCGGCAGGCGCTCAACGTGGCCCGGATGCGGCTGCTCGGCGCCGAGGTGATCCCGGTGAAGTCCGGCTCGCGGACGCTGAAGGACGCGATCAACGAGGCGCTGCGCGACTGGGTGACCAATGTGGACACCACGCACTACCTGCTCGGCACCGCGGCCGGCGGGCACCCGTTCCCGGTGATGGTGCGCAACTTCCACCGGATCATCGGGATCGAGGCGCGCGAGCAGATCCTGGCGAAGGCCGGGCGGCTGCCGGACGTGGTCGCGGCCTGCGTCGGCGGCGGGTCCAACGCGATCGGCATCTTCCACGGGTTCATCGACGACCCTTCGGTGCGGCTGGTCGGCCTGGAGCCGGGCGGCAAGGGCATCGAGACCGGCGAGCACGGCGCGACCCTGTCCGAGGGCAGCCCCGGCATGCTGCACGGCGCGCTGTCCTACCTGCTGCAGGACGAGGACGGCCAGACGATCGAGGCCTACTCGATCTCCGCCGGCCTGGACTACCCTGGCGTCGGCCCCGAGCACGCGTGGCTCAAGGACACCGGGCGCGCCGAGTACCGCTCGGTGACCGACGCCGAGGCCATGGACGCCTTCCGGCTGCTGTCCCGCACCGAGGGGATCATCCCGGCCATCGAGTCCGCGCACGCCCTTGCCGGCGCGCTCGTGCTTGGCCGTGAGCTCGGCCCGGACGGGCTGATCCTGGTCAGCCTCTCCGGGCGCGGCGACAAGGACATGGACACCGCGGCCGCCTACTTCGGCTTCATGGAGTCATGATGGGCCGGTTGGACCCGCTGTTCGCCGCGACGTCAGCCGAGGGGCGGGCCGCCCTCGTCGGCTACCTGCCGGCCGGCTACCCGACCGTCGACGCCTCCGTCGAGCTGCTGCGCGCGATCATCGACGCCGGCGCCGACCTGGTCGAGGTCGGCGTGCCCTACTCCGACCCGGTGATCGACGGCCCGACCATCCAGGCGGCCGCGGACGTGGCGCTGCGCGGCGGTTTCCGGCTGCGCGACCTGTTCCGCGTGGTCGAGGCGGTGTCCGCGGCCGGCGGCCGGGCGGTCGTCATGACCTACTGGAACCCCGTGCACCGCTACGGGGTCGACGCGTTCGCCCGCGACCTCGCCGCAGCCGGCGGGCTGGGCATGATCACCCCGGACCTCATCCCGGACGAGGCCGCCGACTGGCTGGCCGCCTCCGACGCGCACCACCTGGACCGGATCTTCCTGATCGCCCCGTCGTCCACCGAGGAGCGCATCGTCCGCACCGCCGGCGCCGCGTCGGGCTTCCTGTACGCCACGGCCGTCATGGGCGTCACCGGCGCCCGCGACTCGGTGGGCAGCGCGGCCGCCGGCCTGGTGGCGAGGGCCCGCGCCCACACCGCCCTGCCGATCGGCGTGGGCCTCGGCGTCCGCTCCGGCGACCAGGCCGCCGAGGTGGCCGGCTTCGCCGACGCCGTCATCGTCGGCTCCGCCCTGGTGACCGCCGCAGGCGACGGCGAGGCGTCCGTGCGCGCGCTCACGTCGGAGCTGGCAGCGGGCGTGCGCCGGCCGGTGGCCAGCACACGGTAAGCCCCGCGCGCAAGGCCCGCCGCACGCAGGTCGCTTCGCCAAGGGAGACATGCTCGGCCACACGACCACCCCGGTGGCCGGCCGAGCTCCGCCGTGCCCAGCTGCGGTGGCCGCCCGCACGACCCCGCCTGGTCCCTGCCACAACCCCCCAGTCGGTGGGCCCGATGTGTCGCCCATTACGGTGAGCGCCGTGGTAAGTGCCTCCAGTGTGATGTTGGCCAGCTTCCCCAGCCCCGACCGCGGCGTGTGGGAGCTCGGTCCGATCCCGATCCGGGCCTACGCGCTGTGCATCATCGTCGGGATCATCGTGGCGATCTGGTGGGGCGAGCGGCGGTTCGTCGCCCGCGGCGGCCAGGCCGGGACCGTGATCGACGTCGCGGTGTTCGCCGTGCCGTTCGGGTTGGTCGGCGGCCGGCTTTACCACGTGGCCACCGACTGGCACCGGTACTTCGGCGAGGGCAGGAATCCCGTCGACGCGCTGCGCATCTGGGACGGCGGGCTGGGCATCTGGGGGGCCATCGCGCTCGGCGCGCTCGGCGCCTGGATCGGCTGCCGCCGCAAGGGTGTGCCGCTGCCCGCGTTCGCCGACGCGGTGGCGCCGGGCATCGTCGTCGCGCAGGCCATCGGCCGGATCGGCAACTACTTCAACCAGGAGCTGTACGGTGGACCGACCGATCTGCCGTGGGGATTGGAGATCTACCGCCGGGTCAACGAGGCCGGGCTGGACGACCCGCTGGGCGGCGTGGCCGAAAGCCACATCCCCGTGCAGGTCGTGCACCCCACGTTCCTCTACGAGCTGCTCTGGAACCTGGCCGTCGCCGCGCTGGTGATCTGGGCCGACCGCCGCTTCCGCCTCGGCCACGGCCGCGCGTTCGCCCTCTACGTCGCCGGCTACACGGCCGGCCGCACCTGGATCGAGCTCATGCGCACCGACGACGCCACCCACATCGCCGGCGTCCGCATCAACGTCTGGGTCTCGGCCATCGTCTTCATCGCCGCCGTCGCCTACTTCATCTGGGCGCGCCGGCTCGGCGAGCGCGAGGACCTCGCCGCCCTCACCGCCGCCAGGGAGGGCGAACCCGCCGAGCCCGGGGCCGAGGCGGCCGATACCGAGTCCGATTCCGAGACCGGGGAAACCGGCACGGCCGAGGAAGCCGAGGCGGATGCCGACGAGGGCGCGAAAGCCGAGGAGGGCGAGCCCGCAGACGAGGAGCGCGAGAAGGCCGAGAAGGCCGAAGTCGACTCCGGATCACCGCGCTCTACCGATTCCTAGGTCCGGCATTCACTAACCGTGGTCGACGTGTCACACTGATCCCTCTGCGAGGGATCCTGGAGGTTGCACGTGCCTGACCGCATGCCCGCACAACGGTTCGGCATGCTTCCGCTCATTCCCGTCGTCATTGTCGGAATCGCTGCCATCGTGGCGACATATCTGATCTTCAAACCGGACGCTGCCCGGAAGACCTGCGAACAACGGATCCAGCTCGACCTGAACTCGTCGACGGAGAAGGCCGATCTGCTCAACGAGCTCGCCAATCGGTACAACGCGGCGAACCGCGTGCTCGACGGCGGCCGCTGCGCCGTGGTGGAGGTCGGCAAGACGACGTCCGGCACGGCGATGGACGCGCTCGCCGAGGGTTGGAACACCAAGCGCACCGACGCGCGCGAGCCGCAGGTGTGGACCCCGACGTCGTCGATGTGGCTGGATCTGCTTCGCGAGAAAGGCAAGGGGCAACTGCTGCGCGACGCGAAGCCGGCGTCGATCACCCGCAGCGTCCTGTCGGTGGCGATGCCCAAGCAGATGGCCGACGTCCTGCGGCGCGAGGCCCGCGGTGAGCCGGGCTGGTCCGACATTCTCAAGCTGGCGGCCAGGGAGGGCGGATGGGGCACGGTCACCGGAGCGAAGCGGGAATGGGGGAAGTTCCAGCTCGGCCGGGACAACCCGCACATCTCCACCTCGGGGCTGGCCGCGACCATCGCCATTTACCACGCCGCGACCCTCGCGGTGCAGAAAGCGGGTGTCACCAGAGCCGATGTCGACAGCAGTGCGGTTGTCAAGTTCGTGCACGACGTCGAGTCCTCGGTCGCCCATTACGGCGAGGACGCCACGCTCTTCATGAAAACCCTCTACGACGAGGATCAGAAACAACCCGAGGTCCCGTACATCAGCGCCGTCGTGGTTCAGGAACAGCTCGCGTTCCTGTACAACAAGGGCGCGCCGACGGGAGACCCAGCTCAGCTCGGAAAGGGCGCAACGCCCCACAATCCGCTGGTCGCCATCCATCCCGCCGAGGGCACCGTCGTGCTGGACCATCCGTACGTCGTGCTGGCCAGCGCCACGCCCGACCAGCGGGCGGCCGCGGACGACTTCCGCGAGTTCCTCCTCAAGCCCGAGCAGCAGAACCGGTTCGCCGACTTCGGTTTCCGCGACCTGGCCGACCGGCCGCGCCAGGACCTCGCCGACACGCTCGACTTCAACGTGGGCGAGGACTTGGAGGTCATCAATCCGCCCCAGCCCGATGAGCTCAACCGGATGATCGCCGGCTGGGACGCGGTCCGCCGGCCCGCCCGGGTGCTGCTCGTGCTGGACGTGTCCGGGTCCATGAAGGAGCTGGCGAACCCCTCGGGGTCGGACAACAAGACGCGGTTGGACCTGGTCAAACCGGCCGCGCTGAAGGGCATCGAGCTGCTGGGGCCGCATGACGAGGTGGGCCTCTGGACGTTCTCCACCGGGCCGCCGGGCCAGCTTCCCTACACCGAGCTCGTTCCGATGTCCCCGGTGCCTGCCGTCAAACAACGGCTGGTCGAGGCCGTCAATGGGCTGCAGCCCGGCGGGGACACGGCGCTGTACCGGACGACGAGGGCCGCGCACAAGGCGATGCTCGAGCGCCTCGACACCAAGCTGATCAACGCGATCGTGCTGCTGAGCGACGGCGAGAACCACGAGCCCGGCAACCCCGATCCGGCCAGCCAGGATCTCGACCTGCTGCTGAACGAGATCAACGCCGATCGGCTTGAGAACTCGGTGCGGATCTTCACGATCCCCTACAGCAAGGAGGGCCACAAGGAGGTCCTGGAGAGGATCGCGGTCGCATCCAAGGCCGGCACCTACCCCGCAAGCAACCCGTTCGACATCGAGGACGTGTTCGTCTCGGTGTTCCGGAACTTCTGAACGCCATGGCCGTAGGGGATCGGCTCAGGGAACCGGCGACCGCCGCCGCGGTCGTCTGCGGCGGCATCGCCGGCGCGATGGCGGGCGCGCTGTCCAACGCGTTGTGGGCGCTGCCGGTCGGGGCCGGCGTCCTTGCCCTCCTGCTGGGCGTCCGCGCGCTGACCGTGCGGCTGTCGGCGCCCTCCCGTCCGCCGAAACCCCGCCCGGCGCCGGAAATGCCGCCCCTCGCCGGGCCACCATCCGCCCCGCGGGTCGCCGAGCGGCCGGGCGAGCCGGGCGGTGTCGCGGTGGTGTTCGTGCACGGGCTGTTCTCGTCGCCGGACGTGTGGTCGGCGTTCCACCGGTTGATCACCGACGACCCGGAGCTCGATCCGTTGACGCTGCTGTACTTCAGCTACTCGTCACCGTTCGCCAGGTTCGCCCCGCACCGCCGCATTCCCGAGTTCGACGATCTCGCCGACGATCTGAAGAACTACCTCGAGGTGGACGCGGCCGGCTACTCCGCGATCGTGTTCGTGTCGCACAGCCAGGGCGGGCTGGTGGTGCAGCGATACCTGGCCAGGATGATCAACAGCGCCCGGGGCAGGGACCTGGCCCGGATCCGCCGGGTCGTCATGTTCGCCTGCCCCAACTCGGGCTCGAACTTCGGTCTGGCCCTGCGGCGGTGGACGTTTCTGTGGCGGCACCCGCAGGAGCGGTCGCTGCGCCCGCTGGACGGCCCGACGATGACGGCGCAGGGCGTGGTGCTGAGCCGGATCGTGCACGCGACCGAGCACTCCGACATCAGGTGCCCGATCCCGGTGTTCGTCTACGCCGGCTCGGACGACAAGATCGTCACTCCGCCGTCGGCCAAGAGTGTCTTCCCGGACGACAAGGCGTTCGGGCTGCCCGGGGATCACCGTTCGATCGTGCGGCCGGACTCCGCGGCGCACCGTTCGTACCGGACGCTGCGGCAGCACCTGCTCACGGTGCTGAAGGACCGGACACCAGGCCCCGCCCGGTGATCAGCGGCAGGTCCAGCGCGGTCAGCAGGCCCGGCTTCGCGTCGACCACCGCGGGGATCGCGTTGACCAGGCGCATGGCGGTGGCCTTGAGGCCGGCGGTGTTGTGGTCGCCGTCGGAGCCGAGCAGCTGCAGGTCCAGGGTGTAGTTGGGCTCGCCGGTGACCACGACCCGGTAGCAACCCTGGCCGGCCGGTTGCGGCCAGTCCGGGCCGAGGTCGGGGCGCAACCGGGTGACGTGCTCGAGGACGCACACCGCGCGGTCGCCGACCATGCCGCGCACCTCGAACCGCAGGGCGGCCGCGGTGCCCTCGGCGATCGTGCCGGAGCGGACGTCGAAGGTCTCGGGCGCGGCAAGTCTTTGGTAGGAGTCCTCGACGCGGTCGAGCGTGATGCCGAGGCCGGCGGCGAGCTGGCGCACCACGCTGCCCCAGGCCAGCGACAGGATGCCGGGCTGCAGCAGCAGTGGGATGTCGTCGACCGGCTTGCCGAAGCCCATGATGTCGAACAGCACCTTGGCGTTGTCGTACGTGCCGTAGTCCAGGATCTCCAGGCAGCGCACCTCGTCGATGCGCTGGCACACACCGGTGAGCACCAGCGGCAGCCAGTCGTTGGCGAAGCCGGGGTCGACGCCGTTGACCCACAGGGACGCGCCGCCGTCCAGCGCCGCGCGGCGGATCGGCTCGAGCATCTCCTCGGGCACCACGCCGTCCGGGAACTGGAGGAACACCGGCGAGCTGGACACCACGTTGATCCCGGCGCGCAGGAACCCGACGAGATCCTCGACCGCCTCGCCCAGCCGGTCGTCGGCCATCGCGGTGTAGACCACACAGTCCGGTTTGCCGGCGATGAGCCCCGCCGCGTCGTCGGTGGCCGTGACGCCGAGCCGGCGGCCGAGCCCGGCCAGCTCCCCGGCGTCCCTGCCCACCTTGTCCGAAGTGGACACCCAGACGCCGGTCAGCGAGAGGTCCGGTCGCGCGTTGATGCCGGCGATCGCGTGCCGCCCCACGTTGCCGGTGCTCCACTGCACCACCCGGTAGGCCATCACAGATCCGGGAGGCCGAGGTCGAGGTTGGGTGCCTGGGTGCCGCCGTCGACCTCGATCACCTTGCCGGTGACGAACCCGCCGGCGGCCGAGGCCAGGAACAGCGCGGTGGCCGCGATCTCCCGCGCGTCGCCGATCCGCTTGAGCGGGGTGGCCTGCTCCATCCTGGCGCGGATCTCGTCGTTGGTGAGCACGATGTCCAGCGCCGACGTGGCGACCGAGCCGACCGCGATCGCGTTCACCCGGATGCGCGGCGCCAGGTCGAACGCCGCCAGCTCGGTGAAGTGCGCGAGCGCGGCCTTCGCCGTGCCGTAGGCCAGAAACCCGCGCCCGCTGACCCGGCCCATCACCGACGAGATGTTGACCACCGAGCCGCCGCCGCGCTCCAGCATGACCGGCACCGCGGCCCTGGTGAGGGCGTGCGCGGTGCCGACGTTGAACCGGAACGCCTCCTCGAGGAACTCGACCTCGGTCTCCATGAACGGCCGGGGATACGTCCCGCCGACATTGTTGATCACGATGTCCAGCCGCCCGAGCTCGTCCCGGGCGACCGCGGCCAGCCTCGCCATGGAGTCCAATTCGGACAGATCGGCCGGCACGACCGCCGCGCGCCGCCCGGCCGCCTCGATCTGCTTGGCCACCCGTGCCAGATCGCTCTCGGTACGGGAGGAGATGACCACGTCGGCGCCGGCCTCGGCGAGCGCGATCGCCGTGGCCGCACCGATTCCGCGCCCCGCGCCGGTCACCACGGCAACCTTGTCGTCGAGCCTGAACAGGTCGAGGATCACGCCCAGGACAGTAACACGTTCTATCTCATTCGGGAGGCGGCGCCGACTACCTCCTTGACCCGGTGGGCACGCGGGAAGGCGTGTTCGCGTTCCACCTCGGTGGCGTCGACGAGCGGGACTACCCGCTGACCGTCGACAACCTCTCCCTCATCGAGCACGCGTCGTGAGGGCGCCGATCACCTCGCGGATCCGGTGCGCGATGCGCTGGTTGTCCGCCGGCGTGACGCTGACCCAGTCGCCCTGGCGCGCCAGCAGATAACGGCCGTCCCGGGTGTCGAACCAGCGCACCGGTTGGTCGGCGCGGCGCCGGGTGCCGCCAGGGCCGGCCACCGTGACGCCGAACTCGCCGGAACCGACCCGGCCGGCCATCACCGCCGCCAGCGAGATGATCGGCACGACCCGCGCGGCGCCGGGGCCTGGCCACTCCGGTGGCACGATGTCCACAATAGACTCAACGATCAGCTCCGGCCAGACCTCCATCAGCCACACCGTGTTCTGGCTGATCGTGGCGGTGACACCCAGCCCGCGGACCGCGGCCGTCAGACCGCGCAGGGGACCGCCCAGCTGACCGACGGCGTCCACGGACACCTCGCCCTCGGCCAGCACGCCGAGGAACCTCGCGAGGTCGGAGTCGGATGCCTCGTAGGTCAACCCGCGTTCGCCCAACGCCCGACGCACCCGCTCGGCCGTCGCCACCCGCTGCCGCGTGGTGGCCTCGGTCCTTGGCATGGTGAGCGGGTAGGGAACCTGGCCCAACCCCAGCTCGTGCCAGACGGTGTCGAACTCGGTGGCGGTGAGCTCGATCGCGGACGCGATCATCACAAAGCCCCCTTGCGGGTGTGGTGCCGACAGCGTGCACACGTAACAGCGGCGCGAACGGTTCAAAAGAATCTTGAAAGCTCTTCCGCCGCAGCTCAGACCGGCCCACCGGGTAGCCGTGCGGGTGCCACCACGAGCTGCCCGCGGGCGGTGCTGAGCACCTCGACCTCGGCGTCGAAGTGGCGCCGCACGGCGTCGCGGGTGAGAACCTCGGCCGGGGCGCCGGCGGCGACCACCTCGCCTCCGTCGAGCAGCAGCAGGTGATCGGCGTACTGCGCGGCGAACGTGAGGTCGTGCAGGGTGCTGACCACCGTGGCGCCGTCCTCGGCACGCAGCCGGTCCACCAGGTCGAGCAGGGCCTGAGCGTGGCCGATGTCCAGGCCGGTGGTGGGCTCGTCGAGCAGCAGCAGCCCGGCCTGCTGGGCCAACACCCTGGCCAGCACCGCGCGCTGGCGCTCGCCGCCGGACAGGGTGCGCAGCAGGCGGCCGGCGAGGTCGGACAGGTCGAGCCGGGCCAGCACCTGCTCCACGATCATCAGGTCGCGGCGGCCCTCCTTGGCCAGCAGGCCGAGATGCGGGGTGCGGCCGAGCAGCGCGTAGTCGGTGACCGTGAGGCGGTCCGGCAGCACCGGGATCTGCGGCGCGTACCCGATCGCGCGGGCCCGCTCCCGGGCGCCGAGGCCCACCGCGGGCCGGCCGTGCAGCAGGATCTCGCCGTCGCTGTCGGCCAGCCCGACGATCGACTTCAGCAGCGTCGACTTGCCGGCGCCGTTCGGCCCGATGATCGCCAGCCACCCGCCCGGCTCGAGAGCAGTGCTCACATTGAAGACCACCCGATTCGAACCGTAACCCGCGCTCACCGAACGGAGCACCAATGCCGTCATCGGATCCGCCCCCGGTTCAGCCGCAGCACCACGACGAAGAACGGCGCGCCGGCGAACGCCGTGATCACGCCGATCGGCAGCTCGGCCGGGGCGACCGCGGTGCGGGCGATCTCGTCGGCCACGATCAGGAACGCCGCGCCGCCGATCAGCGACAGCGGCACCACGATCCGGTAGCTCGCGCCGGCCAGCAACCGCACCACGTGCGGCACGACGATGCCCACGAAACCGATCAGCCCGCTGACCGCGACCGCCGCCGCGGTGGCCAGCGACGCGGCCGCCAGCACCACGAGGCGCACCCGGCCCGGCCGGATGCCGAGCGACGCCGCCTCGTCGTCGCCGACCGCCAGCACGTCGAGCAGCCGCCCGCACTGCCACAGCACCATCGCCGCGGATCCGATGTACGGCAACGTGAGCAGCACCTCGTGCCAGCCCGCGGTGGTCAGCCCGCCGAGCATCCAGGTGTACACGTCCTTGATCGTGTCGGTGTTCAGCTGCTGGGCGAACGTCTGGATCGCGGTGAGGAACGCGGCCACCGCGATCCCGGCCAGCAGCAGCACCGCGGTGCCGCCGCCGGCCGAGCGGCCGAGCAGCCAGCTCAGCGCCACCCCGCCGAGCGCGCCGGCGAACGCGGCCAGCGGCAGCGGGTCGACCGGCCAGCCGCTCCGCGCCGGCGCCGCGACCACCACCAGCGTGGCCGCCATGCCCGCCCCCGCCGCGGCGCCGAGCAGGAACGGATCGGCCAGCGGATTGCGGAACACGCCCTGGAACGCCGCCCCCGCCACCGCCAGCGCCGCGCCGACCAGCCCGGCCAGCACCACCCGCGGCACCCGCAGCTGCCAGACGATCGCGGCCTCCTGCTCGGACAGCGGCGACGTGCCGCCGGTCAGCTGGGCGATCAGCTCGCGCGCCACCCGGGTCCAGCCCAGCCCCGCGGCGCCGATCAGCGTCGCGCCGACCGCCACGGCGACCAGCACCAGCACCGACACCCCGAGCGTGACCGGCGCCAGCCGGCTGCGGGTCCTATCCACCCGCTGTCTGGCTCGCCTTGCTCACGGCCTCCCCGACCGAGCGCACCAGATCCACGATCCGCGGACCCCACCGCGAGGCCAGATCATCGTCCAGCGCCACGACATTGCCGCCCCTGACCGCCTTCAGCGTGCTCCACCCCGGCCGCGCGCCGACCGTCGCCGCATCCTGCCCGCAGCACTTGGTGTCCGCCAGGAAGATCAGGTCCGGATTGGACCGCAGGATGTGCTCCGCCGACAGCTTCGGATAGCCGCCGGAGTCGACGGTGTCCGCAGGATCGGCCACGTTCGTCAACCCGAAAAGGCCGTACACCTGCCCGATGAACGTCTTCGACGTCGCCGTGTACAGCTCCGTCGTCAGCTCGTGGTAGTAGCTCAACGGCGTGGCCGGCTTCGGCATCCCCGCGACGATGCCGGCGATCTCGTCCTGGGTGCGCGTCGCGAGGTCCTCGGCCTCCTTGACGTGCCCGGTCGCCTTGCCCAGCAACCGAAACTGTGCGTACGCGTCGTCGATGCTCCGCGCCGACGGCAGAAGCAGCACCGGCCGGTGCAACTTCTCCATACCCGCAACCAGATCGTTGGCATCCGCCTGCGCCACCACCAGGTCGGGCTGGTACGCCGCGATCGCCTCCACGTTCGGCGTCAACCCGGACAGCGTCGTCCTCGGCGCATCCGCCGGGAACGTCGACTGATCATCGACCGCGACCACCTGCTCGCCGGCCCCGATCGCGAACAGCGCCTCCGTGCTGCTCGCCGACAGCGACACGATCCGCTCCGGCTTCCGCCGCAACAGGATCACACTTCCGTCGGGCGCCGTCACCTGCGCCGGAAACGCCTGCGCCGCCGGCGCCCCCGTCGCCGGCCCCGCCGCCCGCTCCCGGTTCGCACACCCGGTTGCGGCCAGCACCCCCACCAGAACAACCACCGCCAGGCGTCGCGCGCGCCCGCGAGCACTCACTCCGGACAACCCTCACCTCATGACCGTCGCTACTCCACGCGCCGCCGGCAGTCGACCTGGCTAGGCTCACACCATCACAGTTGCGGGACAGCGCCGGATTCCCACCGGACTTCGCCACCGCGCCGCGCCGCCGATCACAGGACGTGACCAGCGCCCGGACCGTACCACCCGAGCCGCCCTCCCCCTCGCCACGGACCCCGCCCACATGATCGCCGAGTCGGCCGGAAGGTCACGCAGTTCGAGGTCCCGGGAACAACGCCCGCGCCGCGTGGACCAAAGCCACCGGCCGCCCGATTTCGCCTAGACCTACCCCAGACCCAACCTAAGCAGCCCCCACCCCTAATTTTGGGTGGGGGGCGGGTTCGTGGGCAGTTTACCGACCGACACCGAGAGTTGATCTTCGCGGGGCCCGGTTGTCCACAGGTTGGCGACCGTGGTTACGCGGAGTCGCGTTCCACCAGTTCGGTTGGCAGGACCACGGGGTCGGCGGGTGGGTGGCCGCCGATCTGGGCGAGGAGGAGCTCGGTCATGGTGCGGGCCTGGACGGCGATCGGTTGGCGGACGGTGGTCAGCGCCGGCTCGGTGTGTCGGGCGAGCTCGATGTCGTCGTAGCCGACGACGGCGACGTCCTCGGGGACGCGGCGGCCGGCGGAGCGCAGGGTGCGCAGCGCGCCGATGGCCATCATGTCGTTGGCGGCGAACACGCCGTCGAGGTCGGGCGCGCGGTCGAGGAGCTCGGCCATGGCGCGCTCGCCGGACTCGCGGGTGAAGCGGCCGTAGGCGACCTGACCGGCCTGCTGGCCGGCCCTGGCCAGCGCGCGGTGGTAGCCGGTCAACCGGTCGGCGGCGGCGGTCATGTCGGGCGGGCCGGCGATCGTGGCGATCCGCTTTCGCCCCGCGGTGATCAACCGCTCGGTGGCGAGCTGGCCGCCGCCGACGTTGTCGGTGTCCACATAGGTCAGGCCGGGGACGGGACGGTCCGGCCGGCCGCCGACCACGGTCGGGACCCCGGCGCGGATGAGGATCGACGGCAGCGGGTCGTTGCCGTGCATGG
This sequence comes from Actinophytocola sp., assembly GCF_035942955.1. Taxonomy (GTDB): domain Bacteria; phylum Actinomycetota; class Actinomycetes; order Mycobacteriales; family Pseudonocardiaceae; genus DASYTH01. Next base: position 42,564 of record NZ_DASZCQ010000319.1, read on the forward strand.
ACGCCAGAAGCACGCCGTCGACGTGGCCGCCGCGGACGTAGTCGGCGAGCCGTTCGTGCTCGGCGTCGTTCTCGGCGTTGACCAGAACCAGCTGCACGCCGGTGCCGATCAGGGCCTGGCTGGTGGCGATGATGATGCTGGCCAGGTACGGGTCGGCGAGCACGGTGGCCGACGGTTCCCGCAGGACCAGGGCGATCGAGTCGGTGCGGCGCTTGACCAGGCTGCGGGCGGCGCGGTTGGGCACGTAGCCGAGGCGGGCGATGGTGCGGTCGACCGCGATCTTGACCTCGGGCGACACCCGGGTCGAGCCGTTGATCACCCGGGACACGGTCGCCCTGGACACGCCGGCCTCGGCGGCCACCGTGTCCAGGGTGGGCTGCCGTCGCGGGCCCGCCTCGTCAACGCTCATACAACGCCGTTCGCTCGGATCACGTCGCGGTACCAGTGTGCGCTGTCCTTCCAGACCCGGCGCTGGGTGGGGTAGTCGACGTGGACGATGCCGAACCGCTTCGAGTAGCCGAACGACCATTCGAAGTTGTCCAGTAGCGACCACACGAAGTATCCCCGAAGGTCCACGCCTGCGGAGATCGCCTCGTGCACCACCGCCAGGTGGTCGCGCAGGTACGAGATCCGCTCGGCGTCGCGCACCCCGTCGGCGTGCATCCGGTCGTCGAACGCGGCGCCGTTCTCGGTGATCATCATCGGGATCCCGCCGTACTCCTCGTGCACCCGGTGCACCAGCCCGCGCAGCCCGCCCGCGTCGATCGTCCAGCCCATCGCGGTCGCCGGCCCCCGCGCCGCGATCCACCGGACGTCGTCGCATCCGGGCCACGGGGAGGGATTCCCGGACGGTCGCCCGCCGCCGTCGACCGTGTTCGTCGTGTAGTAGTTGATCCCCAGCAGGTCGATCGGCGCGGCGATGGTCTTCTCGTCGCCGTCGGTGACGAAGCTCCAGTCGGTGAGCGCGGCGGTGTCGTGCCGCACGTCGTCCGGGTAGCCGTTGCGCAGCAACGGATCGAGGAACAGCCGGGTGCCGAGCCCGTCGATCCGGCGGGCCGCGTCGGCCGCCTCGGGGGTGTCCGACGCCGGCAGCACCACGAACGGGTTCACGCTGATCGACACCTGCGCGCCGCCCGGCAGCGCGGAGCGCAGGGCCTGGACGCCGAGGCCGTGCGCCAGCAGCAGGTGGTGGGCCGCGCGCAGGGCGAGCGCGGGGTCGGTGCGGCCGGGCGCGTGCTCGCCGGACGCGTAGCCGAGGAACGCCGCGCACCACGGCTCGTTCAGCGTCGTCCACAGTGGAACGCGATCACCCAGCCGCCCGGCTACCGACGCGGCGTACTCGGCGAACCGGTTGGCCGTGTCCCGCTCGCCCCAGCCGCCGGCGTCCTCGAGCTCCTGCGGCAGATCCCAGTGGTACAGCGTGAGCACCGGCATGATGCCGTGCCCGAGCAGCTCGTCGACCAGCGCCTCGTAGTGGTCGAGGCCGGGCTCGTTGACCGGTCCCCGGCCGCCCGGCTGCACCCTGGGCCAGGACACCGAGAACCGGTACGCCGACAGGCCCAACTCGGCCATCAGCGCGACGTCCGCGCGGAACCGGCGGTAGTGGTCGGCGGCCACGTCGCCGGTGTCCCCGCCGAGCACCTTGCCCGGGGTTTGCGCGAACGTGTCCCAGATGGACGCTCCGCGACCGTCCACTGTGGTCGACCCTTCGACCTGGTACGCGGCCGTGGCCGCACCCCACACGAAGCCCTCGGGGAACACCGTCATCCCTTCACCGCACCCTGCATGATGCCTCCAATAATCTGGCGTCCGAGTAGCAGAAAGACGATCAACATGGGGAAGGTCGCGATCACCGTGCCGGCCAGCACCAGCGAGTAGTCCACCTCAATGCCGCCGGCGGTGTTGGCGATGGCCACCTGGACCGTGGGATTCTGAGTGTTGAGCAGGATCAGCGGCCAGAACAGGTCGTTCCAGTACGTGATGAACGTCAGCAGGCCGAGCACCGCGGCGCCCGGCCGGGCCGCCGGCAGCACGATGTTCCAGTAGATCCGCCAGGTCGTGGCGCCGTCCACCCGGCCGGACTCGATCAGCTCGGTCGGGATGGCCGAGGACAGGTACTGCCGCATGAAGAACACCCCGAATGCCACGACCAGCGCCGGGACGATCACGCCGCGCAGGTCGTTGGCCCAGCCGAACCACTGCGTGACCATGATGTACAGCGGGATGATCGCCAGCTGGGTGGGCACCAGCATGGTGGCCACCACCATCCCGAACAGCGCGTTGCGGCCGCGGAATCCCAACTTGGCGAAGGCAAAACCGGCCATCGTCGAGGTGAGCACCACCGATACCGTGATCGTGCCGGCCACGATGACCGAGTTGACCAGCGCGGTCCCGAAGTTGCCCTGCTCGAACGCCGCGGCCAGGTTGTCCCACAGGTTTCCCCCGGGCACCAGCGGCGGCGGATACCGCCCGATGGCCGACTGATCCCGGGACGACACCACCACCGACCAGTACAGCGGAAACGCCGAAAAGATGACGATCATAATCAGCAGTGTTTGACTGCTCCAGCGTGCTCGCGGCCTTGATCCGGTGTCTTCCCTCGTCGCGCGTCGGCCGCGGGGCGGCCTTTGGCGCTCCTCGGTCCAGACACCGGCGGCCGCTCCGCGCGCTGGAGCGCTGCTCGGTCGCTGCGCGACCTGCGCCGGGGCTGGGCGCGCTGGTTGGCTTGGTTCAGCCACCTGGCGATCCCCCGGGGGCCCACCGTCGCGGTTCCGCCTAGTCATGGCGACCCCTCGGCGCACATCGTCGGGGACCGGCCGACCTGGATCGTTGCGGTTGAGCGGGGGTTGCGGCGCAACCCCCGCTTCACGGTCTCGATCCTGGCCGGTGCGGTGCGGCACCTGGGCCCGTCTGCCGAATTTCCGCCTAGTCATCCGACGACCTGATCCGGCGGACCAGCAGCAGGTTGATCAGCACGATGACCACCGTGACGAGGAAAAGGGACCAGGCTATCGCGGCGGCGTAGCCGTAGCGGCCGTTGGTCCAGAACTGTTGGTACAGGTAGAGAACGACGGTCTGGAACTGGCGGGTGGAGCCGCCGTTGTGGTTGCGCGTGGTGTCGAACAGGAAGGGTTCGGCGAACAGTTGCAGGGCGCCGATCGTCGACACGATGGCCGTGAAGATGATGGTGGGCCGGATGCCCGGGATCGTGATCGACCAGAACTGGCGCCACCGGCCGGCCCCGTCGATGGCCGCGGACTCGTAGAGGTCGTACGGGACGGTCTGCATCGCGGCGAGGTAGATCAGCGCGTTGTAGCCGGTCCAGTGCCAGGTCACCATGACCGACACGGCGACCCAGGAGGCGGCCTTGCTGGCCCGCCAGTCGATCGGGTTGTCGAGGAACGGTTGCAGCGCCCAGTTCAGCAGCCCGAAGTCGCGCGCGAAGATCTGGTTGAAGATCAGCGCCACGGCCGCGACCGACGTCACGTACGGCACCAGCACGCCCATCCGCAGGAACAGCCGCGCTTTCAGCCGGTAGTTGAGCAGGTGCGCGATCCACAGTGCCAGGAACAGTTGGGGCACAGTGGACAGGACGCCAATGCCCAGCGTGTTGATCAGCGCGTTCCAGAAGTTGTCGTCGGCCCACAGGGCGCGGTAGTTGCCGAGGCCGACCGAGTCGTTCTCGCTGCCGGGCCGGCGCGGGCTCCACGCCGTGGTCGAGATGAGTGCCGTGTACAGCAAAGGAAACAGCCCGAACACCGCGAACAGCAGGAAGAACGGTGCGATGTAGAGGTACGGCGAGCCCTTGACGTCCAATCGGTACAGTCGCGACCGCCAGGCCCGCCGCGGGGACGGCGGTGGGTCCGCGGGTCGCCACCGATCCGGCCCCGGT
>NZ_DASZCQ010000320.1:0-17004 GCF_035942955.1 Actinophytocola sp.
CCACCAGACCCCTGCATCCCTTACGTGGAAGGACATTCCCGTGCGCACGTTCCCCTGGCGCGCCACGCTCCGGCGCACCGCCGTCCTGGTCGCGGGCTTCGCGGCCGTCCTCGGTACGGCCACCCAGCTCGCCGCCGCCGACCCGGAACCCGATGACGTCTTCCCCCAGGTCGTAGGCGGAACCCCGGCCGCACAGGGCGAGTTCCCCTGGATGGTCCGGCTGTCCATGGGCTGTGGCGGCAGCCTGATCCGGCCCAACATCGTCCTGACCGCGGCGCACTGCGTCGGCTCGACCGGCAACAACACCAGCATCACCGCCACCGGCGGCGTCGTCGACCTGCAGTCCTCGGCTCGGATCCAGATCAGATCGAACTACGTGCACCGGGCGCCCGGCTACAACGGCAACGGCAAGGACTGGGCGCTGATCCGGCTGCAGTCGTCGTTCAACCTGCCCGTCCTGCAGATCGCCACCACGACCGCGTTCAACAGCGGCACGTTCACCGTCGCCGGCTGGGGCGCCAACCGCGAAGGCGGGTCACAGCAACGCTTCCTGCTCAAGGCCAACGTCCCGTTCATCAGCGACACCCAGTGCCGCTCGGCCGGCGGATCCTACAGTGGACTGATCTTCGCCGAGGAGATCTGCGCCGGCGACTGGAACAACGGCGGCGTGGACACCTGCCAGGGTGACTCCGGCGGCCCGATGTTCCGCCGGGACAACAACAACGCCTGGGTCCAGGTCGGCATCACCAGCTGGGGCGAGGGCTGCGCCCGGCCCGGCAAGCCCGGCGTCTACACCGAGGTGAGCACGTTCGCCGCCGACATCACCGCCGCGGCCAACAGCCTCGGCGGCGGCGGTGGCACCCCACCCCGCGCCGGCGTCTCCTTCGAGAACACCACCGACGTCGCCATCCCCGACCTCTCAACGGTGAGCAGCCCGGTGACGGCCAGCGGCGTCCCCGGCAACGCCCTTGCGTCCAGCACCGTCGAGGTCCACATCGTCCACACCTACCGCGGCGACCTCGTCGTCGACCTGGTCGCCCCCGACGGCAGCACCTACAACCTGCTCAACCGCTCCGGCGACAGCGCGGACAACGTCGACCAGATCTTCGCCGTCAACCTGTCCTCCGAAGTCGCCAACGGCACCTGGAACCTGCGCGTCCGCGACGCCGCCGCCCAGGACGTCGGCCGCATCGACCGCTGGAAGCTCACCCTCTGACACCCGAGCCCCGCCTCGCCACGCGCCGACACGCCGACGCCAGAGGCGAACACGCCGGTACCGCGAAGGCCACCTCCACGAGCGGAGGTGGCCTTCGCGGCGTGTTGCAGGCAAGATACACCCGAAGTTACCGCCAGGTAGCCGATCGGAGGATCACCATGCGCGAGCTCGCCGTCCCGACGCGGGTCACGATCCCGGACCGCGGGGGCCTGGCCGACCTCGTCTTCACCAACGCGCGTGAGGCGCCGCGGCACGTGGTGTTCCGGCGCAAGGGTGCGGGCGGCTGGCGGGACGTGACGGCCGAGCGGTTCCGCGACGAGGTCGTCGACGTGGCACGGGGCCTGATCGCGGCCGGGATCGCGGCCGGCGACCGGGTGGGGATCCTGGCGGCGACCCGGTACGAGTGGACGCTGTTCGACTTCGCGATCTGGGCGGCAGGCGCGGTGCCGGTGCCGATCTACGTGACGTCCTCGGCCGAGCAGATCGAGTGGATCATGAGCAACTCGGGCGCGGTCGCGGTGCTCGTGGAGAACGACGACCAGGCCGCGAAGATCGACGGGATCCGCGGTCATCTGCCCAACCTCGAGCACGTGTGGTGGCTGACCGACGACGGGGTGGCGAGCATCGTCGAGCTCGGCAGGGACACCGACCCCGCCGAGGTCGAGGCCCGGCGCGCCGCGGTCCGGCCGGCGGACCTGGCGACGATCATCTACACGTCGGGCACCACCGGCCGGCCGAAGGGCTGCATGCTCACCCACGCGAACTTCTTCGCCTCCGGCGGCAACTCCGTCGAGTACCTGGCTCCGTTGTTCAAAGGCGACAACGACACCGAAGCGTCCACTTTGCTCTTCCTGCCGATCGCGCACGTCTTCGGGCGCATCGTCGAGGTGGGCGCGGTGATGGCGCGGGCCACGCTGGGCCACTGGTCGGACGTCAAGACGCTGACCGACAACCTGGCGGCGTTCCGGCCGACGTTCATCCTGTCCGTGCCGTACGTCCTGGAGAAGGTCTACAACGGAGCGAGGCAGAAGGCGCACGCCTCGGGCAAGGGCAAGATCTTCGACGCGGCCGCGGACACCGCGATCGCCTACAGCGAGGCCGGCGGCAACCCGAGCCTCGGGCTGCGCCTGCGGCACTTCGTGTTCGACAAGCTGGTCTACGCCAAGCTGCGGGCCGCGCTCGGCGGGCGGGTGCGCTACGCCATCTCCGGCGGCGCGGCGCTCGGCACCCGGCTGACCCACTTCTTCCGCGGCGTCGGCATCCAGGTGTTCGAGGGCTACGGGCTCACCGAGTCCACCGCGGCGTCGGTGGTGAACTCGCCGGAGAAGTTCCGGGCGGGCACGGTCGGCCAGCCGCTGCCCGGCACCACCGTGCGCATCGACGACGACGGCGAGATCCTGCTGCGCGGCGCGGGCGTGTTCACCGGCTACTGGCAGAACGAGGAGGCCACCAGGGAGGCCATCGACGAGGAGGGCTTCTTCCACACCGGCGACCTCGGTGAGCTCGACGACGACGGCTTCCTCAAGATCACCGGCAGGAAGAAGGAGATTCTTGTCACAAGCGGCGGCAAGAACGTCGCGCCCGCGGTCATCGAGGACCGCATCTCCGCGCATCCGCTGGTCGGCCAGGCGATGGTGGTCGGCGACGGTCAGAAGTACGTGGCCGCGTTGATCACGATCGACCAGGACTACTTCGACTACTGGAAGACCACCCGCGGCAAGCCGGTCGCCGCCTCGGTCGCGGACCTGGCCGAGGACCCCGACCTGCTCGAAGAGCTGCAGCACGCGGTCGACGAGGGCAACGCGGCGGTGTCGAAGGCGGAGTCGGTGCGCAGGTTCCGGGTGCTGGCCACGGAGTTCACCCCGGAGAACGGCTACCTGACGCCCTCGCTGAAGCTCAAGCGGAATGTGATCATGAAGGACTTCGCCAGCGATGTAGACGCTCTGTATTCTTGACAATGGCGGGATGGTAATAACCTTTCCAGAAGAACCTACATTAGGTTAACTGTTCCCATACGTATTACTGCATTCGGCCTAGCGGATACGTCCGCGGGCTACGTACAACCGGTTGACGCTGTCACGCATTCGGGGTGGATGGAGGACTGCGGCGATGGGGCGGCACTCGGCGACCACCCGGCGCGGATCGCGACGCGGCATGCGGTCGCCCGCTGTTCTACTGAGCATCCTGCTCGTGCTCGCACTGGTGGGCTGGTTCACGTTCGACTTCCTCCGTGACCGTCTGCGAGCGTCCGGTTGCGACACCACGACGACCCTCAATGTGGTGGCGGCGCCCGACATCGCACCGATCGTGACCGCGATCGGACGCAAAGTGTCCGAAGAGGACGCGGAAAGCTGCTACCGGGTCAATGTGTCCAGTCGGGAGTCCGCGGCGACCGCGGAGTCGCTCGCCGTGTCCGACGGCACGGAGCGGCCCGACGTGTGGATCCCGGAATCCACCATGTGGTTGCAGCGCGCCCAGGACAAGGGCGCCTGGGCCACGCCGGTCGCCGGGGACTCGATCGCCAGCTCGCCGGTGGTGCTCGCGCTCACCGACGCGGCCGCGACCGAGCTCGGCTGGCCGAACCGGCCACTGTCCTGGGCCGACGTGATCGGGCCGGAAGCCAGATCGCTCACGATCGGCTTCCCCGACCCGGCCCGCGATCCGGTCGGGGTGTCCACGCTCTTCGGGCTGCGCGAGCTGATCAAGAACGCGCCCGACCCCGGCGGCGCCAGCACCGCCGCGATGCGCAAGCTGTCGCCGAACACGGTGTCCCAGGCGTCCGAGCTGTTCTCCCGGCTGCCCGGCGGCACCAGCCCCGCCGAGCCGCTGTCGGCGTTCCCCACCTCGGAGAACGCCCTGCTGCGGCACAACGTCAAGCAGGACGGCATGCAGCTGGTCGCGGTCTACGCCGACCCTGCCGTGCCGTCGCTGGACTACCCGTACGTCGTGATGCCGGAGTCGTCGGACGCCAAGCGCACGGCCGCCAAGCGGTTCCTCGAGCGACTGCTCAACCAGGAGACCTCCGAGGCGCTGGCCGACGCCGGGTTCCGCACCCCGGACGGCCGGGCGCTGCGCGACCGCTCGCAGGACAAGCGCACCAGCTCCGATCCGATGACGCCGGTGCAGCAACCCGAGGGCGAGCAGGTGGAGCAGGTGCTCAACGCGTGGGCCGCGGTCAACCTCAGCGGCCGGCTGCTGGTGCTGCTCGACGTGTCCGGGTCGATGAACGAGCCGGTGCCGGGCACCGGGTTGAACCGGATGGACGTGACCGTCCAGGCGGCGTCGCAGGGCATGGGCCTGTTCAAGCCGACGACGAAGCTGGGCATGTGGCTGTTCTCGACCAAACTGGACGGCGACAAGGACTACTCGGTGCTGCTTCCGGTGCGGACGGTCAGCGAGCAGCTGGCCGCGGGCGCGCTGGACAAGCTGCGCGCGGTCAAGGCCAAGCCGAACGGCGGCACCGGCATGTACGACAGCGTGCTGGCCGCCTACCAGGACGGCCGGCAGAACTGGGAACCGGGCCGGATCAACGCCGTGGTCGTCATGACCGACGGGAAGAACGAGGACCCCGACGGGATCTCCCTGGACACCCTGCTCGCCGAGCTGGGCAAGCTGCAGGACCCGCGCCGGCCGTTGCGGATCATCGGCATCGGCATCGGTCCGGACATCGACCCCGGCGAGCTGAAGCGCATCTCCGAGGCCACCGGCGGCCAGGCGTTCACCACCCCGGACCCGACCAAGATCCGCGACGTGTTCTACGCGGCGCTGTCCAAGATGCTCTGCCAGCCGCCCACCTGCCAGCCCGGCAACGGCGGCGGCTGAGTCCGTTCGGCCCCGACCTGCCCGCCCCCTCCCCGCCTCAACACGACGCACCGCCTGGCCGCTGTCCGCGCCCACCTCCTCGAGATGGCCGGCGACCACCCGCCGCCCGCAAGCCGGGTCCCATAACTCCACTTCACGCGGGGTGAGCCTGGGTGCCGTCCCCGACTCCGTTCGGAACGCCGGGTCGGTCCCGTTGCCAGAGCTGGTCCCGGCGTTCCGGCATGGCGCGCAGGATGGTGCAGTCACCGAGTTCCCGGACCAGTTGAGCGGCCTGGACCCACCGGATGGCAGAGTCGTCGAAGGCGACGACGGCGTCATCCACGGGGGCAGGGAACGGTTGTCCCCCTTGATAGACGGTACCGTAGACGCCGGCTACAGTGGACTGTCCCACCCGGACGGCGACAAACCCGATGCGCAGAGCCGGACAGGCACCGACGGACCGATGCGCACAGGGCAGGCACACCGGTGGTTCGGTCGCGGCCATGCCGTCCGGCCAATCCGGCCAATCCCCACGGAAGTCTCTCACCAGCCACAGCACACCCTCATCGGTGCGATCCGGCACCCCACCACAGATCCCACACAGCAGCCGACGCATAGCCCGACGCTGCCGCAACGGATGAACCTTGCCGAACTCCGGCCGCCCCCGACCCGGCCGCGACGGCACCCGCTGCCACAGCACACCGTTCTCATCCCGATCAACCAATGTCTCGTCCAGATAAGCGATACCGCCTCCGGGACGTTGAATCACGGTCGTCGGCAGCGACTCCTCGGCACTCCACGTGGTGATGTAGGGGACCCCACTCCGACCTAGCGTCATGATCATGACGCTAGGTGCGACTCATCGGACAGTGTTCACAATCTGTGAACGGGGGCGCGGTCAGGCAAGTCCGAAGCGGTTGCGCAGCGAGTCGAGCTCCCAGGCTCGGCGGCGGGCGCGCCGTAGCAGGCTGGTCACGATGTCGTGGGCGATGGGGTCCTGCCGAATCCGTTGCGGGGCCATGCGGTCGGCGAGATCGAGGTGCCGGACCGTCTCGGCGTCGCGTGCGCCATCGGCCTGCGCGTACGCCCTCGCAAGATCGAAATGCAGTGCGGCGGTCCGGTCGCGGCTGTCGAGCGCCGACAGGTCGATGGGTTCGCGCTCGAATCGCTCGGCGATGTCCGGCCCTTGGCCGAGCTCGACGCCGATCGAGACCCGCCACAGTTGGACGTTCGTCGGCCCGAAGTGCTGCCCGAAGCCGTTGCGCTCACCTGTGCGGACCGCCACGTCCGACGCCGCCTCGAGGTGCGCGTGCGCGGTGTCGGCGTCCTCAGCACGCGCGGCGAGGTGCGCCCGCATCAGGTTGAGCAGACCGAATGTCTCCGCTCCCCTTGTCGCGCCGTCGCGGATCGCGGTCAACGGGCGTGCCTCGGAGATTGCCCGGTCGAGGAGCCGTTTCGCCCTGCCGCGGCCGCCGTTACGCGCGATGGCGGGTGCGCGAGCGAACATGGCGAAGGCGACGAGCTCGGGGTCCTCGGTCAGGATTGCGGCCTCCCAAGCGCGTTGCGCCGCATGCTGGGCGAGATGCAGATAACCGTAGGTCGTGGCCACCACGAAGGCGTTGTAGGCGGCGTGGGTCACCAGGTCTGCGGCGGCTCGGCGATGGTCGCCACGCCCGGTCGCCACGTGCGCCTGCAGCTCGACCAGCAGGCGATCAGCGTCGTTGGCCGCCGCGCCGTACAGCCCTTCGTCACGCAACCTCGCGGCGCCGGCGACCAATGGCTCCAACTCGTCGAGCGGTCGCGGTGGGACGTCCGGCGCGTCGTCAAGCGCGGCGTCGTTCAGGCCGCGCTCAATGCGAACGATCACCCGCTTGCCGTCGGCGATGTCGCGGTCCGCGGGAAGATAGGGCTGGCCGGTCAGGTCGGCCACCGCGCACCCGAGCGCGTTCGCCAGATCCTCGATCAGGCCGCGACGTTCGAACCCGCGCAAACCCCGCTCGAGCATGGACAGATACGACTTGGAGATCCCGGCGAGGCCGGCCGCCACGTCCAGGCTCAGCCCCCGACGCCGGCGAATGACACGGGCACGCTGACCGATCTCGGACGGCTCCGGACGTGATGTCGATGCGCCAGGCATCGGATCCAACCTTGCTCGCGGAGTAGGCCTCTTCGCCCGTCAGGCTACCGGCGGCAGTCGGTGATGATGGCCCGGACCATCCGAGCGGGCCGGTTCCTCATGGCTTTGCCGGGTCGGCGGCGGGCAGGGTGCGGAGTGTGCGCGCGGCTTGGCGGGTGAGGGGGAGGGTGATGAGCAGGACGGCGAGGGATTCGAGGAGGGCGGCGGTGACGAGGGTGTTCCGGTCCGGGGCTGGGGCGGTGTACCGGAGGTTGTCAAGGAGGGTCGCGGCGCGCAGGGTGAGGATGGCGAGGGCGAGCAGCGCGAGGGCGGCCGGCCAGGCCGGGGCGGTGCGTCCGGTGAAGCGTGCGATCTGGTGGACGAGCGCGGCGGCGACGACGGCGGCGCAGGTGAGGCCGGGCCAGTCCACGATCACCCAGCCCGCGGGGTACTGGGTGAGCAGGAGCACGCCGGTGAGCAGGGTGGCGCCGACCGGCAGGGCGATGAGCCAGGGGCGGGGCGGGACCGGCATCGCGTCCCGGTGGAACGCGGCGAGGGCCAGCACCGGGATGGCGGCGACGAGCAGGCCGACGGTGCGGGAGAGCAGGTAGGCGCCGCCGGTGGTGGCCAGGTCGAGGCCGGTGATGATCATGGAGGGCAGCAGCGACAGCCCGGCGAGCAGCCGCGCCGCCCGCCAGCGTCCGAGCACCAGCAACAGGTACGCCGCCACCCACCCCAGGCCGAGCAGCGTCCACACCGTGTCCGCCCGGCCGGCGGCGGGGACGTCCGGAAACCGCACCGGCAGCCACAGCAGCGATCCCACACCGGCCACCGCGGTGACGGCGTGCGCCAGCAGACCCACCAGCGCCACCCGCCGCACCGCCTCCCCCAGGGCAAGGTAGCGCGGCGGCGCGCCGGCGCCACCGAAACGCAGCCGCGCCGCCAATCCCAGGACACTGACCACTTCGGACCAGTCCGGGCGGCCGTACTCGGCGGCGAACTCCGCATCCTCGGGGTCGTCGGGGAGCGCGCCGGCCAGGAAGGTGGCGACCATGTCCTCCTCCCACGCCGCCCGGTAGGAGGCCGGAAGCAGGCGCAGCAGGCGCCGGTAGCGCCGCTCCAGCGCGGTCACGCCGGGCCGCCCGCGGTCCTGGGTTGCCATGCCCGCAACCGTTTCGTGGCGGCCCTGGCGTTCGCCGCCTGCCGCGCCGCCTCGGCCGCCAGCGCGTCCCGGCCGCGCTCGGTCAGCCGGTAGTAGCGGCGCAGCCGGCCGTTGGCGATCTCCTCGCGGTCCGGCTCGACCAGCCCGTCGGCGACCAGCCGGTCCAGCACCCCGTACAGGGTGCCCACCTTGAGCCGCACCCGGCCGTCCGACAGCTCGGCCGCCTCGCCGACGATCCCGTACCCGTGCCGCGGCCGGTCCACCAACGCCGTGAGGACGAAGAACGCCTGCTCGCTCATGGCCCTACTCGTCACGTACCGAATATATCGGCACGCGATATATCTGGCAACGACGAGCACGCATCCTGACGACTAGGGTGGCGCCATGCGAACCGAGCTGCCGGGATGGGCGCCAGCGGACATTGATCTTCAGCGGCCGAATGCGGCTCGGGTGTACGACTACCTGCTCGGCGGGGCGTCGAACTTCGAGGTGGACCGGGTGTTCGCGCACCGGCTGCTGGAACGCGCGCCCGAGGCGGGGGTGATTCTCCGGCACAACCGGGCGTTCCTGGGGCGGGCGGTGCGGTTCTGCGTCGAGCAGGGCATCCGGCAGTTCCTCGACCTCGGATCGGGCATTCCCACCGTCGGCAACGTGCATGAGATCGCCCAGCGCCTCGCTCCCGGCTGCCGGATCGTCTACGTCGACAACGAGCCGATCGCCGTGGCGCACAGCGAGCTGATGCTCGAGGACAACGACGACGCCGACGTGGTGCTGGCCGACCTGCTCAAGGTGGACGCCGTGCTCGGCGCCGAGCCGGTACGGCGGTTGATCGACTTCACGCGGCCGATGGCCGTGATCATGGCCGCCGTGCTGCATTTCATCCCCGACGAGGCCGACCCGCACGGCGTCGTGGCGCGCTACGTCGACGCCATGGCGCCGGGCAGCTTCCTCGTGCTTTCCCACGGCGCGGACACCGGCCAGGAGCGGTACCAGGCCCTCCGGCGGATGTACGACCAGAGCAGCACCCCGGCGGCCGTCCGCACCCGCGAGCGGATCCTGACCTTCATGGCCGGCACCGAGCTGGTCGAGCCCGGCATGGTCTGGGCCCCGCACTGGCGGCCGGAGACCGGCACCGCCGACCCCCTGGCGCCGGCCGTGATCTGCGCCGCCGTCGGTCGCAAACCCTGACCCGGACATCGCCGCTGGATCGCCGACCCCGATGGCCACCCGGTCCTGCTGGTGCAGCGGCGCATCGAGGCGTGCGGTCAGTACGGGTCGTGTGCCGCGCGGTGGCCGAGGAGGCGGGTGGCGGGGCGCAATCGTAGGCGTAGCAACACTTTGATGATGACGTTGCGGGTGAACCAGGGGAGCTCGCGCACCACCCGCCATCTGTCCGCAAGGGACGGACGGCGGAGGGTGAACCTGGCGAGGGAGCCGACTCGGTCCACATAGGAGTATCGGGTGCCGGCAAGGACCTTGGCCAGGGTGCCGCTGGTGACGCCGATCGAGGAGAAGCAGTCGTGCACCAGGATCTCGGCGTCGGGTGGGAGGTGGGCGGACCAGCGGAGGTCGTCGGTGTAGGTCCAGTAGTCGTGCTTGCCGTCGATGTAGAGCAGGTGGATGGGGCGGGTCCAGGTGGGACGCAGCTTGGTGCTGTAGCCGACCACCAGCTCGACCACCCCGTCGAGGCCGGCCTTGGCGACGTTGGCCGCGAAGCGTTCCCGGATCGAGGCGCCGCCGAGCCAGTCGACGAAGGGGTCGACCGCGATCACCGAGGCGCCGACGGATCGGGCGGCGATGCCGAGGATGACGGTCGAGCGGCCCTGGTGGCTGCCGATCTCCAGAACGGTCCGGCCGGGGCCGAGCCGGTGCGCGGCGTCCCACAGCGCCCGGCCCTGGTCCCGCGTCAGCCAGCCGGGGATGTCCTCCGCCAGGGCCCACGCCGCCTCGAAGTCGACGGACTCTGCCACCGGCGCACTCTAGCGAGCGCGCGATATCCCTGCTACAAGGTGTGCGATGACGCTCGACCGTCCGCTGGCCAGGCCGGCGCCACCTCGGTCAAGCAGCCTGACCGGGCGGCCGCGTGTCCCACTCGCCGCCCTCGCGCTGCTGATCGGGGCGGCGCCGTTCGCCATGCACGCATGGGCCGCGCTCAACGGCTACTTCTGGCAGGACGACTTCATCATCACCTACCGCGCGGCGCAGGCGAGCCCGTTCGATCCGGACTACCTGTTCCAGGCGTACAACCGCGAGCACCTTGCGCCCGGCATGCTGCTGCTGGCCTGGCTGGTCACCTGGATCGCCCCGCTGAGCTACCCGGTGGCGGTGCTGCCGCTGCTGGCCATGCAGGCCCTGGCGTCGGTGCTGTTCTGGCGGCTGCTGGTGCGCTGCTTCGGCCCGCGGCCGGCGCTGCTCGTGCCGTTCGCGGTGTTCACGGCGTCGCCGCTGATCCTGCTGCCGACGCTGTGGTGGGCATACGGGGTGCAGCTGATCCCGCTGCTGCTGACCATGGTGGGCGCGCTCGGCGCGCACGTGCGGTACCTCACCGGCGGCCGGCGCCGGGATGCGGGGTACGCGTTGCTGTGGACGGCCGCGGGCATGGCCTTCTACGAGAAGGCGGCGCTGTTGCCCGCCCTGCTGCTCGCGGTGACGATCCTGCTCGCTCCGCCCGGCGAGCGGTGGGCGCTCGGCTGGGCGCTGCGCACCCATCGCCGGGTGTGGCTGAGCCAGCTCGGGCTGCTCGCCGGCTACGCCGCCGTCTACCTCAGCGTCAGCAGCCCGGCGGTCGGCGCGCCCGGTACCGGCGGTGGCCGGTACGCCGACCTGGCCGGCCGGCTGCTCCTGGACACCTTCCTGCCCGGCGTCTTCGGCGGTCCGCTGGGTGCGGCCGGCGGCGGGGTCTCCTGGCACCCGCCGGGCCTTGCGGTCCGGATCCTGGCCGCGGCGCTCGCGGCCGGCGTCGTGATCGGCGGGCTGATCGTCGGCGGGCGCCGGGCCCGGCACGCCTGGCTGCTGCTCGCCGGCTACCTCGCGGCGGACCTGGCCCTGGTCGCGCTGACCCGGCTGGGGCTGGTCGGCTCGCTGGTGGGCGCGGATCCCCGCTACGTCGCCGACGCGGTGCCGGTGGCCGTGCTCTTCGCCGCCTTCGCCTACCTGCGGCCGCTGGAGTCGCTGCCGGAGCCGACCCACCGACCCCGTCCGCGTCTCCGGACGGTCCTCATGACGGTGCTGGTCGTCGCGTTCGCGGCCAACGCCACCGTGAGCCACCTGCGGCTCGCGCCGGCCGCCCAGGCCGCGCACGCCAAGCGATACGTGGCCACCGCGGCCGCCGAGCTGTCCCGCACGCCGGGCATCGTGCTGTACGACGGCGGCGTCCCGGTGGACATCCTGATCAACTGGTTCGGCCGGGACGCCCGCGCCTCGCGGGTGATCGGCCTGCTGCCCGGGCCGCCGCGGTTCGACCTGCCGGCCGAGACGATGTACCAGTTGGACTCCACCGGCCGGCCGCGGCCGATCGAGCGCCTGGACGACGCGGTGACCGACATCCCTGGCACCGCAAGGGATTGCGGGCACCTGATCGACGATAGGCCCACGCCGGTCGGGCTGACCGCGGGCGTGCGCGGCAAGCTGCTGGCGCGGGTGGAGTACTTCACCGGCGACGGCGGGCCGGGCTGGGTGACGGTCGCCGGCCGGACCATCAGGGTCGACTTCGAGCGGGGCGTGCACACGCTGCACATCCCGGTCGACGGCGAGCTCGACACGCTGACCTTCCGCCGGGCGACCCCGGTCGCGCCCGTGTGCGTCACGAAGGTCATAGTCGGTGAGCCGGTTGTCTGACTTCGACGAGGTCCGCCACGACTGGACCCGGCTTGGCGAGCGCGACCCGCTGTGGGCGGTGTACGTCGCGCCGGGCAAGCGCGGCGGGCGGTGGGACGTCGACCAGTTCCTCGCCAAGGGGCGCGCGGACGTCGGCGCGGCGATGGCGTGGCTGGACGAGCTCGGCCTGCTGCGCCGGTGGGGGCGGGTGCTCGACTTCGGCTGCGGCGCGGGGCGGCTGTCCCAGGCCCTCGCCGAGTATGCCGACGCCGTGGTCGGGGTGGACGTCTCGGTGCCCATGCTCGACGCGGCCCGGCGCCTGGACCGCACCGGCGGCGCCTGCCGGTTCCTCCTCAACGACGCCCCGGACCTGCGCCGGTTCGACGACGCGAGCTTCGACCTCGTCTACTCCGAGCTGGTCCTGCAGCACCTGCCGGCGCCGATCATCGACACCTACCTCGCCGAGTTCATGCGGGTGCTGCGGCCGGACGGGATCGCCGTCCTGCAGTGCGTCACTAGTCCACTGTGGACGATCAAGGGCGCGATCTGGCGGTTCGCCCCCGGCTGGCTGGTCCGCCTCGGCCAGCGCGTGATCCTCCGCTACCCCGCGCCGATGCGGATGACCGCCGTCGACCCGGACCACCTCCGCGCGGTGGTCACCGCCAAAGGCGGCGAGGTGGTCGACACGCGGGACCACGACGATCCCGCCGCCCACTGGCGCAGCACCCGGTACGTGATTCGCCGGATCGGGTGACCCCTACGATTCCTGCCAAATGGTTACCAGCGTGCGGTTGGTCGGGCTGACCCGGAACCCGACCGCGTGGTTCATGCTCGGCCTGGTCGTGCTGTCCTTCCTGCAGCGCCCCGGCCGGACCACCTTCGACACCAAGCTCGACCTGGTCGTGGACCCGGTGGCCTTCCTCGGCCGCGCGCTGCACCTGTGGAACCCCGAGGCCACCGGCGGCGAGCTGCAGAACCAGGCGTACGGCTACCTGTTCCCGATGGGGCCGTTCTTCGCCGCCACCCACCTGCTCGGCGTCCCGCCGTGGGTCGCCCAGCGCATCTGGTGCGCGCTGATCCTGTGCCTGGCCTTCGGCGGCGCGCTGCTGCTTGCCAGGGCGCTGCGGATCGGCTCGGAGCCGGCGCGCTACGCGGGCGCCCTCGCCTACGCGCTGGCGCCGCGGATGCTCACCGAGATCGGGCCGGTGTCGGCGGAGATGCTGCCCGCCGCGCTGCTGCCGTGGATCATGCTGCCGCTGGTGCGGGCCGGCCGGATCGGCTCGCCGCGCCGGGCGGCCGGCCTGTCCGCGCTCGCCGTGCTGTGCATCGGCGGGGTCAACGGCGCCATGGTGGTCATGGTGCTGGTGCTGCCCGGGCTGTGGCTGGCCACCCGCCGGTGGACCCGCGCGCACGTCAAGCTGGTGCTGTGGTGGTGCGCCGGGGTGCTTGGCGCCACCCTCTGGTGGATCCTGCCGCTGCTGCTGCTCGGCCAGTACAGCCTGCCGTTCCTTGACTACATCGAGTCGGCGAGCAACACCACCGCGCCGATGTCGCTGTTCGAGGCGCTGCGCGGGACCAACCAGTGGGTCGCCTACGTGGTGTTCGGCGAGCCGTGGTGGCCGTCGGGGTTCATGCTGATCGACAACCCGCTGCTGATGCTGGCCACCGGCCTGGTCGCCGCGATCGGCCTGGCCGGCCTGGTCCGTGCGCACCTGCCGGAGCGGCTGTTCCTCACGCTCGGCGTGCTGGTCGGGATCACCCTGCTGACCATCGGCTACGTCGGGACGCTGGACAGCCCGGTCGCCGGGCCGGTCCGGGCGCTGCTGGACGGGCCGCTGGCCCCGCTGCGCAACGTGCACAAGTTCGAGCCGGGCCTGCGGCTGCCGCTGATGCTGGCGTTCGTGCACGCGGTGTCCGGCCGGCTGCCGTGGCGGGCCCGCACCACCTCCGCGGTGGTGGCCACCAGGGCCCGGCTGGCCGTGGGGTTCCTGCTGGTGCTGGTGATGGCCGCGCCGGCGTGGCTGCTCACCCTGCGCCCGGGGCCCGGCTGGGACGAGGTGCCCGGCTACTGGCGCTCGGCCATGACCTGGCTTGGTGAGGCCGATCCGAACGCGCGCACGCTGCTGCTGCCCGCGTCCGGCTTCGGCGAGTACACCTGGGGGCGCACGGTCGACGAGCCGGCGCAGGCGCTGGCCAGGGCGCCGTGGGCGGTGCGCAGCCAGATCCCGCTGGGCTCCGAGGGCAACACCCGGGTGATGGACGCCGTCGAGGACGCGCTGGCCAACGGGCGCGGCTCGCCGGGACTGGCCGACTTCCTCGCCCGGTCCGGCTACCGCTACCTGTTGCTGCGCAACGACATCGACCGGCGGGCGACCGGCTCGCCGCCGGTGAGCATGCTGCGTGCCGGGCTGGCCGAGTCCCCGTTCATCGCCAGGGTGACCGGGTTCGGCCCGGACATCGCGCCCGGGTCCGTGCCCGCGGTCAGCCCGGTCGACCTGGCCGCGGCGCCCGCCAAGGCACTGGAGATCTTCGAGGTGCAGCGCCCGGTCCCGATCGTCAACGCGGTGTCCACACAGGACTCGGTGACCGTGAGCGGCGGGCCGGAGTCGTTGCTGCCGCTGATCGACGCGCAGCTGCTCGCCCGGGACAGCCCGGCCGTGCTCGCCGGCGACGGCGGCGCGCCCGAGGCGCGGGAGTGGCTGATCACCGACGGGCTGCGGCACCGGGAGCGCAACGTCGGCCGGCCGCGCAACAACCTCAGCCAGACGATGACCGCCGACGAGCCGGTCCGGCAGGACCGCCCGGCCGTGGACGTGTTGCCGTTCCAGGGAATCCGGCACCAGACGGTGGCCGCGTTCCGGGGCATCCGCGAGGTCACCGCGTCCACCGCGGCCAGCTTCGCCGACGCCGTCGGGGGCAGCGACCCGTCCCTGCAGCCGTTCGCGGCCATCGACGGGGATCCGCTCACCCACTGGCAGTCGTCCAGCTTCTCCGGGCCGCGGGGGCAGTGGCTCGAGGTCGAGCTGGACACCCCGCGCACGGTGGCGAACGTGACCCTGCGGATGGTCTACGACCTGCGGGTCGGCTGGCCGGTGACCCGGGTCCGGATCACCACCGACGCCGGCTCGGTCGACCACGACGTGGCCGCCGGATCCGAGCCGCAGGTCCTGGCCGCCGCGCCGGGGCTGACCAACCGGGTCCGGGTGACCGTGCTGTCGGTGGCGGCCGACCGGCAGACCGGCAACGTCGGCATCGCCGAGCTCACGATCCCGGACGTGACGCCACAGCGCGCGCTGCAGGTGCCCGCGGACGCCACCCCGGCGCGCGGCCAGCGGGTGAGCCTCGCGTTCTCCCGGGGAAACCTGCCGCGGTACGCCTGCGTCACCGACGAGGCGGGCCAGCGGTGCAACGCCGCCCTGGCCCGGTCCGGCGAGGAGCCGGACGGGATCACCCGGCTGTTCCCGACCACCGCGGCGGGCGACTACGGGGTGGCCGGCATGGTGCTGCCCGCCGTGGGCGGCCGCAACCCGGTGACCGTGGCGGGGTTCGAGGTGTCCGGCTCCTCGCAGCTCGCCGGCGACCCGGCCGCCGGGCCGCTCGCCGCGGTCGACGCCGACCCGGCCACCACGTGGATCGCCGACGTCACCGACTCCCGCCCGACGCTGCGGCTGAAGTGGCCGGGCCAGCGCACGATCACCGGCGTGCGGCTGGCCACCGAGCCGTCCTCCGGGGCCACCCAACCGTCCGAACTGGACATCAGGACGCCGGCCGGCAACCGCGTCGTCGAGCTGGACTCCAACGGCCGGGCCAGCTTCTCGGTCACCACCGACCAGGTCGAGATCGCCGTGACCCGGGTGACCGGCAACCGGGCGGTCGACGCGATCGGCCCGGCGAGGGACCGGGATCCGGCCGGCATCAGCGAACTCCAACTGTCCGGTGTGGACGATCTGGCCCCGTTGCTGCAGCCGGAGACCCGGTTCACCGTGCCGTGCGGCGCGGGACCCAAGCTCGTCATCGACGGCTTCTCCTACGACACGACGGTCTCCGGCTCGCTGGCCGACGTCTACCGGCACCGCCCGCTGCTCCTTGGCACCTGCCGCGACCTGCAGCAGGGCGTCCAGCTGCCGGCCGGCGAGCACGTGCTGCGCACCGAGCGCTCGGACTCGTTCATCGTCCAGGATCTCTGGCTCACCTCGAGCGCCGTCCCGCGCGATCAGCCCACCTACCGGACGACCACGGTCCGGCAGTGGGACGCCACCCGGCGCGCGGTGGACGTCGGGCCCGGGCCGTCCGCCGTGCTCACCGTCCCGGAGAACGCCAACAACGGCTGGGTGGCCACGATCGGCGGGCAGGAGCTGCGCCGCATCCGGGTGGACGGCTGGCAGCAGGCCTGGCTGCTCCCGGCCGGCCAGGGCGGCACCGTCCGCCTCGCCTTCACCCCGGACTCCAACTACCGCACCCGCCTGCTGATCGGCGCGCTGGCCGCGCTCGGCCTCGTGGTCATGGTCCTCGTCCCGGTCCGGCGGTGGCGCCCCACCGAGGTCCGGCCGGGCGGCGCGCGGTGGATCCCGGTGGCCCTCGTCGTGATCCTCACGCTGCTCGGCGGCATGCTCCCGCTCGTGCTGCTGATCGGCTGCCTGCTCGTCCGCGTCCTGCGGCGGCCGGGAGTGATCGTCCTCGCCGCCGGCGGCATGGCCACGGCCACCGTGATCGCCGTGACCGGCCGGCTGCTCGGCTATGGCCAGGACTGGGCCTACGGCGCCGCGGCCCAGGCGGCGGTGTTCCTGTCCCTGGCCGCCATCGTGTCCGCCACGATCGACTGGTTCGCTCCGCGGACCCCGGCAGAACCGTCGTGAGTCTTTTGTGGGGTTATAGCACCACAAAAGACTCACG
>NZ_DASZCQ010000321.1:0-8703 GCF_035942955.1 Actinophytocola sp.
GGTCAACCGTAGCTGCGGGTGGGGCGGCCCTTGGCGCCGGGGCGGGCGTGGAAGAGGGCGCCGGCCTGGGGTTGGGTGGTGGGGTCGATGTCCTGTTTGGACGTGGTGATGTAGAGGTCCTCCAGGGTGGGGCCGCCGAAGGTGCAGGCGGTGACCTGGGTGACCGGGAGGGTGAGGTGCTCGACGAGGGTGCCGTCGGGTTGGTAGCAGCGGACGGCGGCGCCGCCCCAGAGGGCGATCCACAGGCGGCCCTCGGTGTCGATCGTCATGCCGTCGGGGGCGCCGTCGGATTCGGGGATGTGGAACAGGGTGCGGCGGTTCGACAGGCCGGTCTCGGGGGAGTAGTCGAAGGCGTCGACGGCCTGCGTGGGGGTGTCGATGTAGTAGGCGGTGGCGTCGTCCGGGCTCCAGGTGAGGCCGTTGGAGATGGTGACGCCGGTGAGCACGGTGGTGACGGCGCCATCGGGGTCGAGGCGGTAGACGGCGCCGGCGCCGGGTCGGGTGTCGTAGGCCATGCTGCCGCAGTAGAAGCGGCCGTCGGGGTCGCAGTCGCCCTCGTTCATCCGGATGCCGGGGTCGGTCCACAGCTCGCCGAGCGGGCGCACGTCCTGAAGTTTCGCGTCGGCGAGGGCGAACCCGCGTTCCACGGCGAGCACGACGCCGCCGTCCACCCGGGGCCGAAGCACCGCGGCCACCGTGCCCACGTGGTGCCGGCGCACCTCCGCCGTGTCCGGGTCGAGCTCGAGCACGTCACCGGCGAGCATGTCCACCCAGCGCAGGCCCGGCCATCCGGCATGCCACACCGGACCCTCGCCGTGGTCGGCGTGCGGATCGGTGATCTGCTCCACTGTGGACATAGGTTTCCCTTGCTACGGCAGGACGAGGACACCGTTCACGCGTTGGGGGATGCCGAGCGGGTTGCCGTCCCGCAGCGCCTCCGGCAGCAGGTGCTGCGGCACGTTCTGGTAGCACACCGGGCGCTGGAACCGGCGGATCGAGGTGGTGCCGACCGACGTGTGCGCCGGCATGCTGGTCGCCGGGTACGGGCCGCCGTGGTGCATGGCGTAGGACACCGCGACCCCGGTCGGCCAGCCGTTCCACAGCACCCGCCCGGCCCGCTCGGTCAGCTCGGCGAACAACCGGCCGGCGACCGGGTCGCCGTCCTCGCCGTGCACGGTGGCGGTGAGCTGGCCGGGGAACATCCGCGCGGCGGCGAGCAGCTCGGCCTCGTCGGTGTAGCGGACGACGATCGAGGTTGGCCCGAAGCACTCGGTGGTCAGTTCCTCAAACGTGGCAAGGAGATCGGCGGCGGTCGTGCCGAGCAGGGTGGGGCTCGGCCCGTTTCCGTTGTCCCGCCCGGCGTGCAGCACGCGGATGGCGCGGTGTCCGGACAGCGCCTGCAGGACTTCGGTGTACCCGGCGGCGATGCGGTCGTTGAGCAGCGGCGCCTCGGCCAGCCCGGCCACCGCGGCGGTCAGCCGCCGCTCGATCTCGTCGGCGGCCGGCGTGTCGGGCACGAACAGCAGGCCCGGCTTGGTGCAGAACTGCCCGGCGCCGAGCGTGTAGGAGCCGACGTACCCGTCGGCGATCTCGGCGGCCCGTGCGGTGGCGGCCGCCTCGGTGACGAAGACCGGGTTGACGCTGCCCATCTCGGCGTAGAACGGGATCGGGTCCGGGCGCGCGCAGGCCAGGTCGAAAAGGGCGCGCCCGCCGGTGAGCGAGCCGGTGAACGCGCCGGCCTTGATCCGCGGGTCCTGGATGAGGGTCCGGCCGGTTTGCTGCCCGTACACCACCGCGAAGGCGCCCTTCGGCGCGCCGCCCTCGGCCAGTGCCGCGGCCACCACCGCGCCGGTCTGCCGGCTCAGCTCGGGGTGGCCGGAGTGCGCCTTGAGCACGACCGGGCACCCGGCGGCCAGCGCGGCCGCGGTGTCACCGCCGGCGACGCTGAACGCGAACGGGAAGTTGCTCGCCGAGTACACCGCGACCGGTCCGACCGGCAGCAGCATCCGGCGCAGGTCCGGCCGGCCGGCCGGCGGCCAGTCGGGATCCGGGGGATCGATGGTGGCCTCGAGGAAGCCGCCCTCCTGCGTCACGTCGGCCAGCAGCCGCAGCTGGAACGTGGTCCGGGCGAGCTCGCCGCTCAGCCTGGCCTCCGCCAGCTTCGTCTCCCGCCCGGCCACCGGCACCAGCTCGCCGGCCGCCGCGTCCAGCGCGTCGGCCACGGCCCGCATCGCGTCGGCACGCGTGGTCAGCGGGAGGTCGGCCATTGCCGCGCGGGCGTCCCACGCCGCCGCCAGCACCGCGTCCAGCTCAGTGTCCATTGTGGACTGTGGTGTCCCGCTCATCGGAAACCCCTTTCACGGCCTCAGGAGTACCTTAACCGCACCGGCCGCGGGGTTGCTCAGCACGCGGAACGCCTCGGTCACGTCGTCGAGCGGGATCTCGTGGGTGATCAGCGCCGCCGGGTCGAGCGCGCCCGACGCGAACGCGCGCACCGCATGCGACCAGGCGCGGGACGGCGCGCCGAACACCGTGTGCACGGTGATCTGGTTGAGCACCAGGTCGGTCGGCGACGGCGGCGCCTCGTCGACGCTCGGGATCCCGGTCAGCGCCACCCGACCGCCCCGGCCGGCCAGCCGCACGGCGGTGCGCGCGGCCCCGGTGGTGCCGGCCGCCTCCACGACGACGTCGAACCGGCCGGCCAGCCGGTCGGCCTCGGCCGGGGAGAGCACCCCGGTGGCGCCGCAGCGATGGGCCAGCTCGACCCGGTCCGGCCGGCGGACCACCACGGCAAGCTCGGCCGGGCCGCCGGCGTGCAGCAGCTGGGTGGCCAGCATGCCGAGGGTTCCGGCGCCCACGACCGCGACCCGTTCACCCGGCACCGGCGCCACCTTCAGGCAGGCCGCGGCGACGCACGCGGCCGGCTCCAGCGCCGCGGCCGCCCGCAGGTCGCTGCCGTCGGGGAGCACGTGCAGCAGGCGCGCCGGCAACGTCAGGTAGTCCGACCAGGCGCCGGGCCGGGTGAAGCCGGTCTCGTCGTAGGGCGCCCCGCACAGGTTGTTGTCGCCGCGCCGGCACGCGTCGCACCGCCCGCAGGAGCGGAAGCCTTCGCCGACGACGGCCTTGCCGACGAGCGCGGCGTCGATGGGGTCGCCGACCGATTCCACGGTGCCGGACCACTCGTGGCCGGGGACCACCGGATAGCGGACGAACCCCTCCGGCCGCCCGCCGGCGAGCATCTCCCGGTCGGAGCCGCAGATCCCGCTCCAGGCCACCCGCACAAGCGCCTCGCCGGGCCTCGGCGGCCGGGGCTCGGCGGCCGCGACCCGAATCCGGTGAGGCTCGTCGATGTACACCGCACGCGGGGTGTCCACTATGGTCATTTCGGCTCTTCCGCTTCGATCATCTTCTGCACGGCCGCCGTGGTGGTCTCGATCAGCCGGCGCATCGCCCGTGCCGCGGCCGCCGGCCGGTGCCCGCGGACGGCGAGCAGCACCGAGCGGTGCAGCGGAAGGGTGCTTGCCACTCCGCCGGGGGCGTGCGAGCTGGCCTCCAGCCCGTGGTGCAGGCCGGGCTCGAGCAGCCGGCCGAGCTGCTCGACGAGCTGGTTTCCGCTGGCGCGCAACAGGGTCAGGTGGAAGGTCAGGTCGGCCCTTACGAACTCCTCCTCGGCCTCGGGCAGCCGCGGGGCGTGCTCGGCCATGCCCGCGTATGCGGTCTCCAGGGTGGCGATCTGCTCGTCGGTGGCGCGCTCGGCGGCCAGCGTCGCGGCGCCGGGCTCCACCATGAGGCGCAGCTCGAGCAGGTCGGTGAGGAAGTCCTGGGCCGTGCTGTGCCAGGTGATCACCTCACGGTCCATGAGGTTCCACTGGTCGCGGGGGAGGACCCGGGTGCCGAGCCGGGGTCGCGGTTCGACGAGTCCCTTGGCGGCGAGGGCCTTGACCGCCTCCCGGATCCCGCCGCGGCTGACCTTGAGCTGTGCCGCCAGGTCCGCCTCGTTGGGCAGCTGGCTGCCGTGCGACAGCTCGCCGGACACGATCCGCCGGCCGATCCACTCCACCACCTGGCCGTGCATCGTCCGGTGCCGGCCGAGCGGCCCTTCCGTCACGCTCATCCCACCACCACGCTCACCCGCGAATCATCGAATGATTGATAGATAAAGTCAAACGCCCTAGAGTCGCGCTCATGAAGATTACCGGGGTGCGCACGCACGTGCTCGGCACGCCGTGGCGGAACCTGACCATCGTCGAGGTGCTCACCGACGAGGGGATCAGCGGCCTCGGTGAGGTGCGGATGCTCAACCACACCGACGCGCTGCACGCCTACCTCGAGGAGGCGGCGCCGCGGCACATCATCGGCTCCGACCCGTTCGACGTGGAGAGCCTGGTGCACCGGATGATGCGGCACGACTACGCCCGCCCTGGCGAGATCGCCATGTCGGCGCTGGCGATCGTGGAGATCGCGTGCTGGGACATCAAGGGCAAGGCGCTCGGCCTGCCGGTGTACAAGCTGCTCGGCGGCCCCGTGCGGGACCGGATCCTGGCCTACGCCAACGGCTGGTACCAGGTCGAGCGCACCCCAGAGGAGTTCCACGACGCCGCGCGCAAGGTGGTCGAACGGGGCTACCGCGCCCTGAAGCTCGACCCGTTCGGCGCCGGCATGTTCGAGCTCGACGCCGAGGAGACGGCCCGGTCGATCGCGCTGGTCGAGGCGGTGCGCGCCGCGGTCGGGCCGGACGTGGACATCCTCATCGAGATGCACGGCCGGTTCAACGCGGCGACGGCCATCCGGATCGCCAACCTGCTCGAGCCGTACCGTCCAGGGTGGATCGAGGAGCCGGTGCCGCCGGAGAACCTCAAGGCGCTGGCCAAGGTGGCCGCGCACACCGACATCCCGATCGCCACCGGCGAGCGGCTGCACACCCGGTACGACTGGCGCGAGCTGTTCGAGCTGCAGGCGGCCGACATCCTCCAGACCGACATCACCCACTCCGGCGGCCTGCTGGAGGGCAAGAAGCTGGCCGGCGCCGCCGAGACGCACTACCTTCTGATGGCCCCGCACAACGTGGGCGGCACGATCTCCACCGCGGCCAACCTGCACCTCGCGGCCACCACGGTCAACTTCAAGATCCAGGAGCACTTCAACGACTTCGCCGACTCGTTCGTCAAGGAGTGCGCGCCCGGCCTGCCCGAGGTGGTCGACGGGTACTTCGCGCTGCCCGACGGGCCGGGCCTCGGGGTGCGGCTCGACCACGAGGCGCTGGCCGCGCATCCCCGGGTCCGGGTCGACTTCAACCTGTTCGCCGACGGCTGGGAGCGCCGCCAGGCGCTGCGCTCTTGACTGCTCTTTCGCTCTTGACTCTATAGACCAATCATCGAATGATTCATGCACTGATCGCCACGATGGAGCGGGGTCGATGATGACGGACGTAACCAGCACCACTTCCCGTCGGGCCGCACTGAAGTTCCTCGGTGCGGGTGGCGGCGCGGCGGCCGCGGGCGCACTGCTGGCCGCGTGTACCGGCGTCCAGGAGGGCCAGCAACAGCAGCAGGGTGGCGGGGGCACCGGCAGGTTCCCGGACACGCCGGACTGGCGGTTCGTGTTCGTCAACCACGTCACCACGAACTCGTTCTTCGTGCCGACCAGGACCGGCATGGCCGACGCCGCGGCCCTGCTCGGCATCCCCGAGCCGCAGTGGACCGGCTCGGAGAACGGCAACGTCCCGCAGATGGCCGCCGCCATGAAGACCGCCGTGGACAACAACGCCGACGGCATCGCCGTGGCGCTCACCGACAACAACGCGTTCGTTCAGCTCACCAAGGACGCGCTGGGCAAGGGCATTCCGGTGGTGGCCTACAACGCCAACGCGGCCAACAACTTCCCGCTCGCCTACATCGGCCAGGACCTGTACCTGTCCGGTTTCCAGATGGGCCAGCGGATCGCCAACGACGTCAAGTCCGGGAGGATCCTGGTCGGCATCTCGCAGCCCGGTGGCAACAACGTCCAGCCCCGGCTGGACGGGATCATCGACGCGCTCAAGCAGGCCGCGCCCGGCGTGACCGTGCAGTCGGTGAACACCGGCGCCGAGCAGGCCGGCGAGCTCAACGCGATGACCGCGGCCTACACCGGCGCCCCCGACGCCCAGGGCATCTACGCGGTCGACGCGGGCAGCACCGAGGCGTGCGCGAAGCTGATCACCGACCGCGGCCTGACCGGCAAGGTGCACGGCGGCGGGTTCGACCTGCTCAAGGGGACCATCGACGGCGTGGACTCGGGCGCGCTGGACTTCACCATCGACCAGTCGCCGTACCTGCAGGGTTTCCTGTCGGTGCTGTACCTGTACCTGTTCCGGCTGTCCGGAACGCTGGTGTTCCCGCCGAACACCAACACCGGCCTGACGTTTGTGACCAAGCAGAACATCGGGCCGTACAAGTCGGCGGACAGCAAGTTCGAAGGTGGATCGAAGAGCGACCTGATCAACATGCCGTCCTCGATCCCGCTGCCGCCGGCAACCGTGCTGACCCGGTAGCACCATGAACTTCCTGCTCGGCGTGACGCGGGTCAAGGAACTCAGCATCGTGCTGGTCACCATCGCGGCCGCGATCTACTTCTCGGCCAGCGGCACGGGGTTCAACTCGGTCGGCAACTACGAGACGATCGCCCACGAGCTGGCGCCGTGGGCAATCATCGCCGCGGGCCAGGTCATGCTGCTGATCTGCGGAGAGATCGACCTGTCCGCGGGGTTCGTGTACGCGCTGACCCCGTTCGTGATGATGCTGTTCTTCGTCAACGGCGCGCCGCTGCTCCTCGCCGTGGTGGGCGCGGTGCTGGTGGCCACGCTGATCGGCGTGGCCAACGGGCTGATCCGCACGATGCTCAACCTGCCGTCGTTCATCACCACGCTGGGCATGGCGTTCTTCCTGCAGGGCATGACCCTGGTCATCTCCGACGCCCACCCGGTCGCGGCGCCGACCGACCACTGGGTGGTCACCGTCTTCGGCGGCGGCCAGTGGTCGGAGTTCCTCTGGGTGATCGGCATCGTCGCGATCATGCAGATCATCCTGTCGGCGACCCGGTTCGGCGTGTCCACCCAGGCCACCGGCGGAAACCCGATCGGCGCCGCGGAAGCCGGGATCAAGATCAACCGAGTCAAGGTGATCAACTTCGCGCTCACCAGCACCTTCGCCGGCCTCGGCGGCATCCTGCAGGGCATGCGGGTGGAGTCCATCGATCCGACCAACGGCGGCTTCAACGCGATGTTCTTCGCCGTGGCCGCGGCGGTCATCGGGGGCACCGCCCTGCTCGGCGGGTCGGGCACGGTGATCGGCGCGTTCCTCGGCGCGTTGCTGCTGGCCATGGTCAAGATCGGGTTCAACGTCGTCGGCGTGAGCGCGATCTCGTTCAACGTGTTGCTCGGTATCGCGATCCTGGTGGCTATGGCGTTGAACGCGTCGCTGATCCTGATCCGCACCAGACTGGGCGCCCGGAGGCTGGCATGACCGAGCAGAACGGGCGCCCCGAAGTCATCAGGGCCGAGCACCTCAGCAAGTCGTTCGGGCCGGTGAGCGCGCTGACCGATGTCAACATGCACGTGCGCCGGGGCGAGATCCTCGGGCTGATCGGGGACAACGGGGCCGGAAAGTCCACTTTGATCAAAATTCTGACCGGCTTCCACCAGCCCGACGGCGGCAGCCTGACGTTCGAGGGGCAGCCGGTCACGCTGCGCTCGGTGTCGCACGCCCGGTCGCTGGGCATCGAGACGGTCTTCCAGGATCTCGCGCTGGTCAACGACCTGCCGGTGTACCTCAACCTCCATCTGAACAAGGAAGTGGTGTACAAGCCGCTGCCGTTCCTGCGGCGCCGGGAGATGCGCCGCCGGGCGCGGGAGGCGCTGGACTCGATCGGCATCAACATCCCGTCGGTGAACGCCGAGGTGGGCATGCTCTCCGGCGGCCAGCGGCAGGCCATCGCGGTGGCCCGCGCGGTGTACTCCAACGCGAAGCTGCTGCTGCTCGACGAGCCGCTGGCCGCCATGGGGGCCAAGGAGAGCGGCCTGATCCTGAAGCTGCTGCACCAGCTCAAGCAGCGCGGCGACGTGGCGATCATCCTCATCGCGCACAACTACAGCCAAGTCGTCGACGTCTGTGACCGGGTGAACCTGCTGCAGCACGGCGAGATCACCGTCGACAAGCCGTCACGGGACACCTCGGTGGCCGAGCTGCTCGAGCTCGTGCACGCCGAGTACCGGTTGAACCAAGGCTGACTCCCTCGCGTAGTCGTATGGTGACGGGGATCGTCACCATAAGGGGATTTCAGATGTCTCGACATCGGCGGGGAGCTCGACTGTCCATACTGGTCGCGATGGCGGCCGTTCTGATGGTGCCGGCGGCGCCGGCCGCGGCCGACGTGCCGCTGGAGGAGCTGAGGGTGGTCACCACGCAGGTGGCCTCCGGTTTGGCGCGGCCAACCGCGATCGCCGCGGTGCCCGACGGCCGGCTGCTGATCGCGGAGAAGCGGGGGACAGTGCGCGCGTTCCACCCGGACACCGGGCTGGCGCCCGCCCCGGTGCTGGACATCACCGGCCGGGTGAGCAGCGTGTCCAACGAGCGCGGCCTGCTCGGCATCGTCCCGGCGCCGGACTTCGCCCAGACCTCGGTGGTGTACCTGGCGTACACCCGGCTGTCCGACAACGCGCTGACCCTG
>NZ_DASZCQ010000322.1:0-16717 GCF_035942955.1 Actinophytocola sp.
CCCGCGGCCCGCTCGGCGTCGGCCGCGGCGCGCTCGGCGGCCAGCGCGGCGCCCTGGCGGCGCAGCGCGGCGGACAGGCGTCCGTCCTGGTCGGCGCGGATGGCCGCGACGAGCTCCGAGCCGTGCAGGAAGTCGTCCGGGTTGGCGGCGGTGAGCAGCACCTGCACGCCGCTCGGCCGGGACATGGCGGAGAACACCGCCGCGGAGTAGGCGTCGACCTCCTGCTGCTGCGCGGCGACGGTCGCGTCGGCCGCCTCGCGCTCGGCGCGGGCCCTGGCGAGTTGGTCGGTCGCTTTCTGCAACTCAACCTCGGCGAGATGGATCTGCCCGGCCAGGTCGCCGAGCTCCCGCTGGACGGCCGAGGCGGTGCGCTGGAGCTGGGCCACCTTGGGGTCGGCGAACGCCTCGCCCGGCCGGGTGTCCGGCACCGGCGCGCCGGGCGCGACGCCGGCCTCCACCCGGTCGGGATCGGGCTGCGCGGCGGCCGGCGGCTGGCTCACCAGCAGGGCGGCGAGCAGGAGCGCGACACCGGCCACGGCACCCGCCCGCGCTCCCGTCTCCACGTGTGGTCTAACGCCGCGAAAGCGATCACGTAACGGGTCACACCCGGCCGAGGCGGGCCAGAAGCACGGCGGAGGGCACCGGGTGGGCGCCCCGCCTGCGGACGGAGTCGGCGACGGCGCGGTCGGAGGTGACCACGACCACGGGGCGGCCCTCGGGCTCCGCGGTGACCAGGGCGCGGATCACGTCGTCGGCGAGGACGCCAGGGTCGCTGAACAGGACCCGCACGCCGCGCGGCGCGGCGGTCGGGACGGCGACCACGCCAGCGCCGTCGAACACGAGCGTGACCTCGGCCGACGTCCGGGCGGACAGCGCGGCCAGCTGGCGGATCAGCCGGTCGCGCTGGTCGGACAGGGACAGCTCGGGATAGCCGGTCTTGGTGACGTTGTAGCCGTCCACGACAAGGTGCACCGACGGCAGCGCGAGCAGCCGGTCAAGCGCGGCCGGGTCCTCCACCCGGCCGACGACGCCCTGCGCGGCGGTGGCGCCGCGGACCAGGTCGGCCGGGCGCGGACCGGCGCCGCCGAGGGCCAGCTCCCTGCGCAGCCCGGTGACGGCGCCGTCCAGCGTGTCGACCAGCAGCGCGAGCCGGACCTCGTCGGCCTGCCGGGCCTCGCGCGCGGACTGGCGGGCGATCTCGGCGTCGGCCTCGGCGCGTTCGGCCCTGGTCCGCTCGTGCTCGGCGCGGTCGCGCTCGCGGTCCCGCTGCTCGGTCAGGGCGGCCACCTCGGCCATGGCCTCGGCCCTGACCCGGTTGATCTCGGAGACCGCCCGCGCGGCCTCGTCGCGCGCCTCGCGCAGCTTGACGCCCTGCTCGCGCAGCTTCTTGCGGAGCCGCTCCAGCTCGGTCTCGCCCTCCGCGCGGACCCGGTCGGCAAGGCCGTGCGCCGCGTCCAGGTCGGCCTGCACCCGGCGCAGGTCGGCCTCGAGGCGTTCCAGCTTGGCCACGGCGGCGTCGCGTTCGGCGCGCAGGGTGGCGTCCGAGGCGCGTCGGGAGACCAGCTCCAGGTAGTGCTCCGCGGTGTCCTCGCCGAGCAGGACGGCGGCCGCGGCCACCGAGACCGGGTCGCCGCCGCCGAGGTCGAGCGCGGCCGGTCGGTGCTCGCGGCACCACTCCACGACCGCGGTGCGGAAGGCGATCGAGTCGCGCAGGCTGCCGATGATCGTGCCGGCGCCCAGCCGGGCACGCTTGGCCGGCGCGAACCGGGCGACGGCCCGGAGCTGCTGCGGGATGTCCACGCGCGGCAGGACGCCGATGGCCTCGGAGCCCAGCTCGGCAAGCCGGGTGCGGACCGCGTCGGGCAGCCGGCTCCAGTCCACAGTGGACCCGTTGGGATGGGCGTCATCCGCTCCGTCCACGGTGGACGGCTCGGCCGGCGCGGCGGGCGGCGTCGGCTCGACCGGCTCGGATGACGGTGCCATCCCCCAAGGTTAACCGGGTGGCCGTCATGACACTGTTTCTGTCGGTTTCTGTCGGTGCCGTGCCCTAGCGTCGCGCTCGATGTCCAGGCTTCGGGACGGCAAGAGCCAGCTCTCCTTCGACGAGCTCGGCACGCCGCTGCGGTCGACCACGTTCGTCGTGTTCGACCTCGAGACCACCGGCGGAAGCCCGGAGTCCGACACGGTCACCGAGATCGGCGCGGTCAAGGTGCGCGGCGGTGAGGTGCTCGGCGAGTTCGCCACGCTGGTCGACCCCGGCCGCGGCATCCCGCCGGAGATCGTCTCGCTGACCGGAATCACCAACGCGATGGTGTACACCGCCCCGAAGCTGGAGCAGGTGCTGCCGGCGTTCCTGGAGTTCAGCGTGGGTTCGGTGCTGGTGGCGCACAACTCCGGGTTCGACATCGGGTTCATGCGGGCGGCGTGCACCAGGTTCGGGTACCGCTGGCCGAAGCCGGCCGTGGTGTGCACGGCCAAGCTGGCCCGGCGGGTGCTCACCCGCGACGAGGCGCCGTCGTGCCGGCTGTCCGCCCTGGCCACGATGTTCCACGCGACCGTCGCCCCGATCCACCGCGCGCTGCCGGACGCCAAAGCCACCGTGGACGTGCTGCACGGGCTGCTGGAGCGGGTAGGTTCGTTGGGCGTGCACACGCTGGAGGAGCTGCTCGACTACATCCCGGACGTCACGCCGGAGCAGCGCCGCAAGCGCACCCTGGCGGAGCACCTGCCGCACGAGCCCGGCGTGTACCTGTTCCGGGGGCCGCGCGAAGAGGTCCTCTACGTGGGCACGGCGTCGGACCTGCGGCGCCGGGTGCGGCAGTACTTCACGGCAAGCGAGACCCGGCGGCGGCTGCGCGAGATGGTCCGGCTCGCGGTCCGGGTGGACGCGGTGACCTGCGCGCACCCGCTCGAGGCGGAGGTGCGCGAGCTGCGCCTGATCGCCGCGCACAAGCCGATGTACAACCGCCGGTCCAAGAATCCGCGCGGCACCTGGTGGATCACGCTGACCCACGAGGCCTTCCCGCGGCTGTCGGTGGTGCGCTCCCCGCGCGACGGCGCGCTCGGCCCGTTCCGCTCCTCCCGCCTCGCCGAGCAGGCCGCGCTCGCCCTGCAGGAGGCCACCGGCATCCGGCCGTGCACCGTGCGGATCCCGGCCCACGCACCGCACGGCCGGCCGTGCGCGCTGGCCGAGCTGGGCCGGTGCAAAGCGCCGTGCGCCGGCCGGCAGAGCGTCGAGGAGTACCGCCCGTCGGTCGAGGCGATCAACCTGCTGGTCGCCGGGCGGCGGCTGGACCCGTTGCGGCACTTGGCGGATCGGCTCGCCCGGCTGGCCGCGGCCGGCCGCTACGAGCAGGCGGCCCTCGACCGCGACCGGATGCGCACGCTGATCCGGGCGTTGGACCGGGGTCAGCGACTCGCCGCACTGGCCGCCGTGCCGGAGCTGGTCGCCGCCCGGCCGGACTCCCACGGTGGTTGGGAGTTCGCGGTCGTCCGGCATGGCCGGCTGGCCTCTGCCGGGGTGGCGCGCCGCGGCGTGCCGCCGATGCCCGTTGTCGAGGAGCTGATCGCCGCGGGCGAGACCGTGCGGCCGGGCGCCGGGCCGTTGCGCGGCGCCCCGGCCGAGGAGGTGGCCGCGGTGCTGCGTTGGCTGGACCGGCCCGGCACCCGGATGGTCCGCTGCTCCCAGCCGTGGACCGAGCCCGCCCACTGCGCGGCGAGCTGGCGCCCCTGGCTGGAGCGGGCCGAGCCGTCGGTCAGCGACGGATCGCGATGACGTTGTACGGGGTGGTCGGCTCCGGCGGCGTGTTGAAGCGGGCGTTGGGCAGGTAGAGGCGGTTGCCGAAGGCGGCGACCGTGGTGGGGATGTCGAATCGCGGGTCGGTGCGGTGCTCGACGACCCGGCCGGCGGTTCCGGCGTGGTTGAGGCGGATCACGGCGACCCGGTTGAGCTGGTTCTGCACGGCGAACAGCGTGCGGCCGTCGAGCAGCAGGCCGTCGCCGTTGGTGAGCAGCTCGCCGCCGAGGTCGACCAGCAGCGCCGCGCCGGTGCGCGGGTCGACCCGGAACAGCTTGCCGGTGGCGGACTGGACGATCAGCAGGGCGCGCCCGTCCGGGGTGCGGGCGATGCCGTTGGCGTTGAACCCCGCGACGTGCACGTAGTCGCCGGACAGCGCGACGTTGGTCACCTCACCGCGACTCAGCCGGTAGAGGACGGGGTTCATGGAGTCGGTGAACCAGGCGGCCCCCGGGGTGAGCACGACGTCGTTGACGAAGCTCGTGCCGGTGGTGAACTGGTGGCTGGCGAGGATCTCGCCGGTGCGCAGGTCGATGACTCGGCCGTTGCCCGCGGTGCCGCCGGCCACGAAGATCCGGCGATTGTCGGTCTTCAGCCCGACCGACGGGGTGCCGGGGCCCGCGCTGACCACCTGTCCGGTGCCGGTGACCAGGTTCGCCCGGTAGATCCGCCCGTCGGCCCGCGACCCGAAGTACGCGAACGGCCCCGGCCCGGTGGCGATCCCCTCGGGCAGGAACCCGTTCGGCAGCGGAAACTCCGTCGGGAACACGTGGTCCGCGCTCGCCGGGCTGGCAAGGGCGGTCGTGGCAACCGGCACGGCGACGGCGGCGGCCAGGAACGTACGGCGACGGAACATGATCGGGATCCCTTCCGTTGTCGGTCCCCCGCTGGGGCACTACGACAACGAACCCGATCCGGTTCGAACGAAGATCCCCCAAGTCCGCACACCGAACCACGGGACGGGTCCGGAGCCGTTCTCCGAATCCCGCACCGCTGCCCGGTCACACCGAACGCCACCTCGACGCGGCCGCTGTTGACACCACCGCTACGGCTGCTCCTACGCCACCACGGGGCAAGCTCGCCGAGGCGAGAAGCTCGACGCTATCCTCGCCATCCCCCAACCCGGCTAGCGGCAACTCAAGGGACAAGATCGACCGTCACGACCCGGAACCGAGCCGAGGAGGACCGCGCGGTCCGTCGTCAGCTCGCCCAGCACCGAGACGACACGATTCCTCCATGAGTTGATCGAGGGACTCAAACATCAGCAGCTGCACGACGCCACGACGATCGTGGACATCCTCAGGACGTGTCGTTGGAGAAACTCGATCCGGACGCCGCCCGCGGGCTCAAGATCAAGCTATCGAAGAAGCTGAACCCAGGCAGCCACTACCCAATCCGATGAGGAACACCATGGACGAATGGCTCGCCGCTGTGCACGCTTGCCAGGTCCGGCGCCAGGCTTGAATTCGGCACGCTGATCATGCGCACCGGAATCGTCTCCGGCGGGATGGACGCGAGAAGGACGCCTTCGGGACGCTCGATGCCATGAAGGCGTCCCGCATCGCGATCAGGCGGGGCCGATCTTGCGGGTGGTGTCCTCGCCGGCCAGCTCGGGGCTGGGTTCGGCGCCGTGCTGGGCCGCGCGGGCGCGGGCAAGGGCGGCGGTCTCGTCCGCGGGGTCGGGGCGCAGCAGGGACCCGGCGACGGGTTCGCCGGCGGAGCCGAGCTTGTTCATCTTCTTGGGGACGGGGGCGCCCTGGTACTCCAGCGGGATCGGATGGCCGTGCGCGTCGACCCCGCCGAGGGGCTGGTGGATCTCGATGAACTCGCCGTGTGGGAGGCGTTTGATGATGCCGGTTTCGACGCCGTGCTCGAGGACCGCGCGGTCGGAGCGTTGCAGGCCGAGGCAGAGGCGGTAGGTGATGAAGTAGGCCAGCGGCGGGAGCAGGAGCAGGCCGATGCGGCCGATCCAGGTCGTCGCGTTGAGCGAGATGTGGAACTTGTCGGCCAGGACGTCGTTGGCGGCGGACAGCAGCGACACCATGAAGTAGGTGATGGCCATGACGCCGAGGCTGGTGCGCACGGGCACGTCGCGGGGGCGCTGGAGCAGGTTGTGGTGCGCGTAGTCCTTGGTGAACTTCTTCTCGATCCACGGGTAGACTGCGGCGATCGCGGTCAGCATGGGCAAGCCCATCATGAACGGGAAGAACGCCGCGGGAATGATGTAGTTGCCGAGGTCGATCTCCCAGGCGGGCCACAGTCGGAGCAACCCGTCGGTCCACCCCATGTACCAGTCCGGCACGGTGCCCGCGGACACGTCGGCCGCGCTGAACGGCCCGAAGTTCCAGATCGGGTTGATCTGGAACAGGCCACCGAGCAGCGCGGTCACCCCGATCACGACCGCGGTGAAGCCGCCGGCCTTGACCGCGAAGATCGGCATGATGCGCACGCCGACCACGTTGGTCTCCTTGCGGCGCACGCCGGGGAACTGGGTGTGCTTCTGGTACCAGACCAGGCCGACGTGCACCGCGATCAGCGCCAGCATCAGGCCGGGGATCAGCAGGATGTGCAGCGTGTACAGCCGGGGAATGATCTCCGTGCCGGGGAACTCGCTGCCGAACAGCAGCCAGCTCGACCAGGTGCCGATCACCGGGATCGAGATGATCAGGCTTGCGGTGATCCGCAGTCCGGCGCCGGACAGCAGGTCGTCCGGCAGGGAGTAGCCGAACAGGCCCTCGGTGGCGCCGAGCACGAACAGCAGCACGCCGATGACCCAGTTGATCTCACGCGGGCGGCGGAACGCGCCGGTGAAGAACGTCCGGAACATGTGCACGACGATCGCGGCCATGAACAGCAGCGCGGACCAGTGGTGCACCTGGCGGACGAACAAGCCGCCGCGCACGTCGAACGTGATGAACAGGGTCGACTCGTACGCCCTGGTCATCGGGACGCCCTGCAGGTTCTGGAAGCTGCCCTGGTAGGTGACCTCCGCCATGGAGGGGTCGAAGAACAGCGCCAGGTAGGTGCCGGACAGCAGCAGCACGATGAAGCTGTACAGCGCGATCTCGCCGAGCAGGAACGACCAGTGCGTCGGGAAGACCTTGTTCAGCTGCCGGCGCAGCCCACCGGCGAGGTGGTACCGGTCGTCGGTCCACTTCGCCGCGCCACCCGCCAGCCGGGTGGCCATGCTCGTGGGCTTCGTGGGCGTTGTGAGTCCACTCATGACTTACGCTCGCTCCCAGAATGCCGGCCCGATAGCCTCGATGAAATCACGCTTGGCGTAGAAGTAGCCAGTCTCCGGGTCCACGTCGATCGGCAGTTGGGCCAGCTTGCGGGTGGCCGGGCCGAAGATCGGCTTGGCGTACTCCAGCGCGTTGAACTGCGACTGGTGGCAGGGGCACAGGATCCGGTTGGTTCGCTGCTCGTACAGCGAGGTCGGGCAGCCGAGGTGGCTGCAGATCTTGGTGTAGGCGTAGAAGTCGCCGTAGTTGAAGTCCTCCTGGCCCTGGTGCTTGATCACCCGGCGGGCGTCGTCGGGGCGTAGGCGGATCAGCATGACCGGGTTGTCGGCCCGCTGCAGCGCCAGGAGCAGCTTGTGCTCGTCGCCGCGCTCGGACTCGCGGAACGGGAACACCGTCTCCATCGCACCCGCGTCCAAATCCTCCGGGCGGACCAGGGAGACCTCGCCCGGGCGGCCGGTGTCGCGGCGCAGGAACACCTTCTCGGTGCTGCCGGGCGGGTTCTGCCAGCCGGTGTGCCACAGCCCGTCCGGACCCTCGGACTGGGCGTGCGGGTTGCGCACGAACGCGCCCAGGGTGAACACCCCGAGGCCGAGCCCGAGCACGC
The DNA here is from genome assembly GCF_035942955.1 of Actinophytocola sp. GTDB lineage: Bacteria > Actinomycetota > Actinomycetes > Mycobacteriales > Pseudonocardiaceae > DASYTH01. The sequence continues at coordinate 7,643 of NZ_DASZCQ010000322.1, forward strand.
CGGCCCCGGCGCCGGCCGAGCGCTTGATCAGCGAGCGCCGGGCGATCCCGCTGCGTTCGCCGGTCTCGGACAGCTGGGCGAGGATCGTCGCCTTGTCCAGCTCGTTGGAGCCGCCGTCGTGCCGCTCCTGCACCGCGATCTCGTGCGGGAGGAACTTCTTGGTGTACGACATCACGCCGATGCCGAGGCCGAGAATGGACAGGCCCAGCGTGAGGCCCAGCAGCGGCGTGTACCAGTAGTAGGCCTGGAACTCCTCGTCCCGCGGCGGCTCGTACTTCGACGGCCACCAGATGAAGATGACGACGAACGCGAGCCCGGCCAGCGCGGAGAGCGTGAACCAGAAGGCGATCTGCCGCTCGGCGCGCTTCTCCGCCCTTGTTCCCTTGACCGGCCACGGGTCGGGGGCCTCGACCACCTCGACCCCGTCGAGCCGGGCGCCGAGCCGGGACAGCTCGTCGCGGTCCATGTCGGCGAGCTCGGCCTCGCTCGGCAGGTCCGGCTTGTCTGAGTTCATTGGTCGCTCCCGCTGATGATGCTCAATGCTTGGCCCCAATCCACAGGGTGATGCCGAGCAGCGCGGCCATTCCCACGATGAACGCGATCAAGCCCTCCGACTGCGGCCCGAGGCCGCCGATCGGGTTGCCACCGGGGTTGTTGTTCCCGTCGGTCACCGACTTGACGTAGGCGATGATGTCCTTCTTCTCCTCGGGGGTGAGCTGGCGCTCGGAGAACCTCGGCATGCTCTCCGGCCCGGAGAGCATGGCGGCGTAGATCTCGTCCTCCGTGGAGCCGTCGAGCTCCGGGGCGAACTTGCCGGAGGACAGCGCGCCGCCGCGGCCGGTGAAGTTGTGGCACGAGGCGCAGTTGAGCCGGAACAGCTCGCCGCCGCGGGCCGGGTCGGTGCCGCGCAGCTCCTCGCCGCGCTCCTCGGGCATGGTGGGCCCGCCGCCCTGCGACTGGATGAACGCCATCAGCTTCTCGATCTCGTCCGGCGTGAGCACCCTTGGCTTCTCGTCCATCTGCGCGCCCTGCTGCACCGCCGGCATCCGGCCGGTCTCGGTCTGGAAGTACACGGCGGCCTCGCCGATGCCCACCAGGCTCGGTCCCCGGCCGTCCACGCCCTCGAGGTTCTTGCCGTGGCACGAGATGCACGTGGTGTTGTAGATCTGCCGGCCCTGCTGGACGGCCACCGAGTCCGGCTGGTTGGCCTGCGCGGTCTGCGGAGCCGGCAGCACCAGGCTGTACAGCGCGCCGGCGCCGATGAGGGCGACGGCCAGCGCCAGCAGGCCGGCGACCCGGCGGTGCAGCTTCGAGCGGCTCCGTAGCCTCTTCATGATCATCTGTGCGGGCACCCTTGCGCTCACGGGATGAAATAGATCACGGTGAACAGGCCGATCCAGACGACGTCGACGAAGTGCCAGTAGTAGGACACGACGATCGCCGAGGTGGCCTGGGCGGGCGTGAACTTGCTCAGCTTGGTGCGCCACAGCAGGAAGACGAACGCGACCAGTCCCCCGGTGACGTGCAGGCCGTGGAACCCGGTGGTCATGTAGAACACCGTGGCGTAGGCCGAGTCGGGGATCGTGGTCCCCTCCTCGATCAGGCTGCGGTACTCGTTGGCCTGACCGAGCACGAAGAACGTGCCCATGATCAAGGTGAGCACGTACCACCTGCGCAACCCGAACACGTCGCCCTTCTCCGCCGCGAACACACCCATCTGACAGGTGAAGGACGAGGCGACGAGCACGATCGTGACAACCAGCGCGTAGGGCCGGTTCAGCACCGCGTCGTCCGGCGGCGGCCACGGGCCCGCGTTCTGCGCCTTCACCGTGAAGAACATGGCGAACAGGCCGGCGAAGAACATCAGCTCACTGGACAGCCAGATGATCGTGCCGACGCTGACCATGTTCGGCCGGTTCAGCGAGTGCACACGCTGGCTGATGGAGGGCGCTGCGGACGTCACGCGGGCATTATGTCTTGCTGTAGTCGCCGTCGCCGGATCGGGTCCGCGGCGCGTCGCGGGCCGCTCCGGATAGCATTCGTGCCCATCAACGCTGGTCGATTGCCGAGGGGCGCCCCGATGAGCTCGCAGCCGCTGAAGATCCTTGTGTACAGCCACCGGCAGCCGGTCCGGGAGACCATCATCACAGCCGTCGGCCGCCGCCCGGCCGCCGACATCGGGCGGGTCGACTTCGTCGAGGCGGACACCGTCGCCGAGGTGTTGATGATCATGGACGCCGGCGGGGTCGACCTGGCGATCCTCGACGGCGAGGCCCAGCCGACCGGCGGCATCGGGCTGTGCCGCCAGCTCAAGCACGAGATCGACGACTGCCCGCCGATCGTCATCGCGGTGCGGCGCAAGGACGACCGCTGGCTGGCCACCTGGTCGCAGGCGGATGCGGTGATCATCTACCCGCTCGACCCGCTGGCCGCCGCGGAGACCGTCGCCGACGTGCTGCGCAACCGGCGGCTTCCGGTGGTGCGCGGCTGACATGGGCACCACCGGGAGCCGGTCCTGGCCGGCATTGCTCAACCAGCTCGTGGCCCGGCAGGACCTCGCCGCCGAGGACACCTCGTGGGCGATGAACGAGATCATGTCGGGCAACGCGACCCCGTCCCAGATCGGCGCGTTCGCGGTGGCGCTGCGGGCCAAGGGCGAGACCGCCGACGAGGTGGCCGGGATGGCCTCGGCGATGCTCGGGCACGCCCTGCGGGTGACGGTCCCGATGCCGGCGGCCGACGTGGTGGGCACCGGCGGGGACCAGTCCCGCACCGTGAACTTCTCCACGATGAGCGCCCTTGTGGTCGCGGCCGCCGGGATCCCGGTGGTCAAGCACGGCAACCGGGCGGCGTCCTCCCAGTGCGGCTCGGCCGACGTGCTCGAGGCGCTCGGCGTGGCCATCGAGCTGTCCCCGGCCGCGGTGGCGACCTGCGTCGAGGAGCTGGGTATCGGCTTCTGCTTCGCCAAGGCGTTCCACCCGGCGCTGCGGCACGCCGGGCCGACCCGCACCGAGATCGGCATCCCGACCGTGTTCAACGTGCTGGGGCCGCTGACCAACCCGGCCCAGCCGGCCGCCGGCCTGGTTGGCTGCGCGAACCCGCGGATGGCCCCGATCATGGCCGAGGTCCTGGCTGGCCGCGGCTTCAGCATGCTCGTGGTCCGCGGTGACGACGGCCTCGACGAGATCACCACCACCACGACGACCACGGCCTGGGTCGTCTCCGGCGGCTCGGTCCGCCCCGACAAGATCGACCCGGCCCGCCTCGGCCTGCCCGCGGCCCGCCTCGACGACCTGATCGGCGGCGACGCCGCGGCCAACGCCGGCGCGGTGCGCACGGTGCTGTCCGGCACCCCCGGCCCCATCCGCGACATGGTCCTGCTCAACGCCGCCGCCGCGATCGCCGCCTTCCGCGGCCTGTCCGACGACCTGCACACGGACCTGGCCGCCGGCCTCGCCGCCGCCACCGAGGCCATCGACTCGGGCGCCGCCCACGACCTCCTCGACCGGTGGATCAGCCGCTCAACCGAACTGTCGTGAGCTGGGGTTAGTCCGTGGCGTTCGGCCGGGTGTGGTACTCGAAGACCAGGCCGCCGACCGTGAGCAGCAGGCAGACCACGGCGATGACGAGCAGCCAGACCTGCCAGAAGGCCATGGCGAGGGCGGCGAGGGCGGCGGCCGCGGCGACGCCGACCGGCCAGTAGCTGCCGGGGCTGAAGAAGCCCAGCTCGCCGGCGCCGTCGGCGATCTCGGCGTCCGGGTTGTCCTCGGCGCGCCCCGCGGTGCGGCGGGCGACGAAGTGGAAGTACGACGCGACGAGCAACGACAGGCCGCCGGTGAGGATCAGACCGACGATGCCGACGACCTCCTTGGCCCACAACCCGTAGATGATCGCGGCCAAGAAGAAGAACACGGTGATGACGTCGAAGAGCCTGGCCTCGACCTTCATGCTGGGTGCACCCTTTCCATCACGTCGGGCCCGCTCAGCGCGCCGTGTTGCGCCTGGTGTCGAACGGCTGGGTGGTCGTGGCGAGCGGTGAGCACAGCGCGCCGCAGCTCGGATCGGTCGACTGCAGCTCGGCCAGCGCCTCGGCCGCCGTGTACGGCTCCCGGGTCTGCGGGTTCTGGCGCTGCCGCAACTCCAGGTACCGTTCGAACCGGTCCGGGTTGAGCGCGCGCACCTCGAAGTTCATGGCCGAGTGGTAGATCCCGCACAGCTCCGCGCACCGGCCGACGAACGAGCCCTCCCGGTCGATCTGGTTCTGGAAGGTGCCGTCCTGGTTGTTCTTCTCCGGGTTGGGGAACACGTCGCGCTTGAAGTTGAACTCCGGCACGAAGAACGAGTGGATGACGTCGCGGGCGCGCAGGTTGTACTCGATGGTCCGCTGGGTGGGCAGCACCAGGATCGGAATCTCCGAGGACGTGCCGAGCGTGCGGACCGGCTGGCCGTCCCCCGTGTTGGTGCCGCGGTAGGCGAACTCCCAGTTCCACTGGAACGCGGTGACGTCCACGGTGACGTCGACGTCGTCCGGCCCTGCCTCGGCCAGCACGTAGTTCTGCGTCGTCATGGTGAAGTAGAACAGGATCACCACCATGATCGCCGGGATGCCGGTGTAGAAGAACTCGAGGAAGTGGTTGTACTGGAACTGCCTCGGCAGCGTGTCGCCGCGCCTGCGGTGCGCGACGACCGGCCAGAGGATCAGCGTCCAGACGATCACGCCGACGCCCAGCGCGGCGACCGTGGACCAGGTCCAGAAGGTCAGCATCCGCTCGCCCTGGGGGGTGACCGGGTCCGGCCAGCCGAACCGGAGCACTTCCTCGGCGGAGCAACCGGTCGCCGTGAGGGCAACGAACCCGGCAAGACCGCCGATCTTGGCTAGGCGCTTTGCCGGCGTGCGCACCATGGGCACAGCTGCTCCTCCTCGCTCCCACGTTCGTCCAGGGCGGAGCTTACCGAGGAGCGGACGTGAGGCCCGGGTGGGTGGGTCGGTCTCGCGGGAGCGACCGGAAACACGGGGGAGGCGGTGGCCGCCGCCAGGGGCGCGCCGGACATACTGGCCGGGAACTCCAAATGCGGTCGACACGAGAGGTGCGACGGAAGCGTGTGTGGTCTGCTTGGCCTGGTCTGCCCCTCCGATCTCGACGCCGCCACGGCCCGGTCCGCGGTCGGCTCGGCGGTGCGCTGCCAGCGCCATCGCGGGCCGGACGAGACCGGCACCTGGTCGGGTGGTGAGGTCGTCTTCGGCTTCAACCGGCTGTCGATCATCGACATCGAGCACTCGCACCAGCCGCTGCTGTGGGGGCCGCCGGAGTCCCCGGAGCGGTACGCGATCCTGTTCAACGGCGAGATCTACAACTACCTCGAGCTGCGCGCCGAGCTGGCCGACATGCACATGGCACAGTTCAACACCGAGGGCGACACCGAGGCGGTCGTGGCCGCGTACCACTACCTCGGACCCTCGGCGGTCGGGCGGCTGCGCGGCATGTTCGCGTTCCTGATCTGGGACAGCGAGCGCGGCACGCTGTTCGGCGCCAGGGACCCGTTCGGGATCAAGCCGCTGTTCTACGCCAGCGGCCCCGGCGGGGTGGCGTTCTCCAGCGAGAAGAAGTCGCTGCTCGAGCTCGCGCCGCTGCTGGGCATCGCGACCGAGCTGGACCGCACCGCGCTGCAGCACTACCTGGTGCTGCAGTACGTCCCGGAGCCGGAGTCGCTGCACACCCAGATCAGGCGGATCGAGTCCGGCACCTGCTTCACCGTCTCCCCCGGCGACCAGCCGATGATCAAGCGGTACTTCAAGCCGGAGTTCCGCCCGCGGCCGGTGACCGACTCCACCGACGCCGAGCGGCTCTACGACGAGATCGCCGACGTCATGCGCGACTCGGTGGCCAAGCACATGCGGGCCGACGTCACGGTCGGGTCGTTCCTGTCCGGCGGCATCGACTCCACCGCGATCGCCGCGCTGGCCAAGGAGCACAACCCGAACCTGATCACCTTCACCACCGGCTTCGAGCGGGAGGGCTACTCCGAGGTCGACGTCGCGGCCGAGTCCGCCGCCGCGATCGGCGTCAAGCACGTCGTCCGCACGGTCAACGCCGACGAGATGATGGCCGCGCTGCCGTTGATCGTCTGGTACCTCGACGACCCGGTGGCCGACCCGGCGCTGGTGCCGCTGTGGTTCATCGCCCGCGAGGCGCGCAAGCACGTCAAGGTGGTGCTGTCCGGTGAGGGGGCCGACGAGCTGTTCGGCGGCTACACGATCTACCGCGAGCCGCTGTCGCTGCGCCCGTTCGAGCGGGTGCCCGGCTCGCTGCGGCGCGCGATGGGCGCGTTCTCCCGGCACATCCCCGAGGGCACCCGCGGCAAGGACCTGCTGCGCCGCGGCGCGCTGTCGCTGGAGGAGCGCTACTACGGCAACGCCCGGATCTTCCGCGACGACCAGCTGCGCACGGTGCTGCAGACGTTCGACCCGCACATCGGGCACGCCGACGTCACCGCCGGCCCGTACCGGGAGTCGCGGACCTGGGACCCGGTGACCCGGATGCAGCACGTCGACCTGTTCACCTGGCTGCGCGGCGACATCCTGGTCAAGGCCGACAAGATGACCATGGCCAACTCGCTGGAGCTGCGGGTGCCGTTCCTCGACCCCGAGGTGTTCGCGGTCGCCTCCCGGATCCCCCTCGACCAGAAGGTCACCAAGGAGACCACCAAGTACGCGCTGCGCCGCGCGCTGGACGGGATCGTCCCCGCCCACGTGCTGAACCGGCGCAAGCTCGGCTTCCCCGTCCCGATCCGGCTGTGGCTGCGCGACGAGATGTACGACTGGGCGCGCGACATCGTGGTCAAGTCGCAGACCGACCGGGAGCTGGACCGCAACGCCGTCCTGCGCCTGCTCGAGGAGCACCGGGCCGGATCGCTCGACCACAGCCGCCGCATCTGGGCGCTGCTGGTCTACATGCTGTGGCACGGGATCTTCATCGAGGACCGGATCAAGCCCGAGGTGCCCGAGCCGCACTACCCGGTGAAGCTCTAGGCCGGAAGGATCTTCTCGATCTCGGCGGCGGCGTCCGGGCCGTATGCGCCGCCGATGCGGGTGACGGCCTCGGTCCGGTCGAAGGTCCACTCCTGGGTGCCGACGGTCTCCAGGACCAGCACGGCGATGTAGGAGCCGAGCTGGGCGGCGTGCTCCTGGCTCAGGCCCTTGGTCAGGCCGGCGAGGAAACCGGCGCGGAACCCGTCGCCGACGCCGGTCGGGTCGGCCTTGGCGGTCTCGGGCACGGCGTCCACGTGCAGGGTCTCGCCGGCCGCCGAGACGATCTCCACACCCTTCTCCCCCAGCGTGGTGACCCGCGCGCCGACCCGCTTCATCACCTCCGCCTCGGCCCAGCCGGTCTTGCGGAGCAGCAGCTCCCACTCGTAGTCGTTGGAGAACAGGTAGCTCGCGCCGGAGATGAACTGACGGATGTGCTCGCCGTCCATTCTGGCCAGCTGCTGCGAGGGGTCGACGGCGAAGGTGTAGCCGCGCTGGCGGCACTCCTCGGCGTGGCGGATCATGGCGGCCGGGTCGTCGGGGCTGATCATCACCAGCTCAAGCCCGCCGGCCGCGGCGGCGACCGGGGCCAGCTCGATGAGCCGGGCCTCGGCCATCGCGCCGGCGTAGAACGAGGCGATCTGGCACATGTCGTCGTCGGTGGTGCAGACGAACCGGGCGGTGTGCGCGACCTCGGAGACCCGCACGCCTGCGCAGTCGACGCCGTGGCGCTCCAGCCACGAGCGGTAGTCGGCGAAGTCGTCACCGACCGCGCCGACCAGGATCGGCTGGCAGCCGAGCACGGCCATGCCGAACGCGATGTTGGCGCCGATTCCGCCCCGGCGCACTACCAGGTCATCGACGAGGAAGCTGAGCGACACCCGGTGCAGCTGCTCGGCCACGAGCTGCTCGGAGAACTTCCCCGGGAAGTGCATCAAATGATCGGTGGCGATACTTCCAGTGACGGCAACGGGCACAAGGATTCACCCTACCCGGTGCTCGGGACGCGCAATGTTCCTGTCAGTGGAAGGAGTCGCCGCAGGCGCAGGAGCCGGTGGCGTTGGGGTTGTCGATCGTGAAGCCCTGCTTCTCGATGGAGTCGACGAAGTCGATCGTGGCGCCCTGCACGTAGGGGGCGCTCATCCGGTCGACGGCCACCCGCAGGCCGTTGAAGTCGCGGAACAGGTCGCCGTCGAGCGTGCGCTCGTCGAAGAAGAGCTGGTAGCGCAGGCCGGCGCAGCCTCCGGGCTGGACGGCGATGCGCAGGTGCATGTCGTCGCGGCCCTCCTGGTCGAGCAGCGCCTTCGCCTTGGCGGCGGCGGCCTCGGTCAGCTCCACGCCGTGGGTAGCCGTCTCGGTGTGCTGCTGCGCGGCGGTCATGGTTCTCCCTCGAGGTTCGCTACTACACCCGAACAACCGGGATAGTCGGCGTTTTGTTCCATGGTGACACAGTGCCCACCGAGCGGGTGTCACGCCGTGCTCGACTGCCGGTGAAGAACCTCACAGTGTTGTTGCATTCAACGTCAGGGTCAGGGCTGGAAGCACCACTCGACGTCGCCGACCGGCGCCTGACACCCCACCAACCCCTCGGCGAGCCTCCGGCCCGGCCCCGGCGCCGGTACGCCCTCACAGGCGCCACTGCCGGGCCACATCCGCGGCGAGCGCGGTCAGGGTACCGGCCGGGTCGGACATCGAGGCCTCGACCGAGCCGGCGTGCTCGGCCACCGAGTAGGCCCGCTCCACCCCGGCCGCGGCGGCCTCCCGGCGCCCGACGGCGACCTGCCCGGCCAGCGCGACGCACGGCAGGCCGCGCTCGGCCGCGGCCGACGCCACGCTGGTGACCAGCTTGCCGCGCAGCGACTGCCAGTCGAAGCTGCCCTCACCGGTGATCACCAGCTGCACCCCGTCCATGGCCGCGTCCAGGCCGGTCAGCCGGCGCACGAGGCCCGCCCCGGACTCGAGGGTGGCGCCGAGGGCGAGCAGCGCGGCGCCGAGACCGCCGGCGGCCCCGGCGCCCGGCTCGTCGCGGACCTCGCGCCCGGTGGCCT
>NZ_DASZCQ010000323.1:0-64032 GCF_035942955.1 Actinophytocola sp.
GTACTCCTCGATCCACCCCTGATCCAACGCCACCAACGTCTGCGGCAGCCGGTCAACCAACGTACGGGCGAACTTCAGCCGGCATCGGGCGGCCCGGTCGGAGATGTGCAGCTGGGTGGCCACCTCCAGGTAGGCAAACTCATCACCCTCGGTATCCCGGGCGTAGGCGGCCAACTGGCGCAACTGGACAGCCTGGTAGTGGCCGATCAGGACACCGGCCAACGCCGCATCCCCGAGGAGATCCCGAGGCCCGGTCGCGGGCTGGTGGTCCTGAATGACGAGCACACCGACACGCTAGCCGACCCCACCGACAATTCCGGGCCACCAACGGCTTGATCAACAAAATTGGAGGGAAGATCTTGGGGGGTGGACCCGCATCGTGAAGCATCCCGGGTTTGGTGCACACCTCGGTTGTTGTGTGGGGCCGGGGGTGGCTGTGTCGGTAGCATAGTAGATCTCTTTGGCTTCGGTGGGTGGGATTTCGGCCGAGGCGGTGGATGAGCCGGGTGGTGTTGTATCAGTGCACCCAGGCCGAGGTAGCGTGTTCGATGTCGGCCAACGTCTGGAATTGTCCACTGTGGAATGCTGAGTCGTTGCGGACGCATTTGGTCTTGTAGAGGCCGATGGTGGTCTCGGCGAGGGCGTTGTCGAGCGCGTCGCCGGCGGTGCCGATCGACGGGATCAGGCCTTTCAGGAGCAATGTCTGTCCGAGTGGACAGCGGTGTACTGGCGACCGGCGTCGGAGCGGTGGATGGCCCCGCCGGGCAGCGGTCGGCCCTGGCGGCGGCGGAAGGCCGCGGCCTGCCGGATCGCTGCGGGGACCAGCCGCTGGTGCTTGGTGGTTGAACACTCCCAGCCGGGGATGAGCCCGGCGAAGGCGTCGATGACGAAGGTGGTGTAACCGAACCGGCCACCGCCGATCGGCACGTAGGTGAGGTCCGCGACCCACAACGCGTCCGGCCGGTCCGCGGTGAACCGGCGGTTGACCAGGTCAGGGCGCGCGGGTGGGTCGGGTCGGTGACTGTGGTCCGTGGCGTGCGGCCGCGGGTGGTGCCGCGCCAGCCGTGGTCGCGCATCGGCCGCTCAACCGTGCAGCGGGCTACCGGCACACCCTGGCGCTGCACGTGAGCCCACATCTTCAGGCTCCCGTACAGCGACTCGGGCGGCCGGCGGCCCGCCTCGGTCGGCTCGTCCGAGCCGGCCAGCAACTCGGTGATCGTCATGTCCCACCACGCCCGCTTGCTCGGCGGCCGGGCCACATGCGCGTGGTAGGTGCGCGGGGCGATCGGTACACCCAGCTCGGTCAGCGCGTGGCAGATCGGTGCGACCCCCGAACTCCTGGCGATGCTGGTCGATCAACGCGCAGATCAGCGGTGTAGCGGGTCGCACTCCCGCGCGAAGAAACTTGTCGCCGCCTTGAGGATCTCGATCGTGCGCTCCAACTCGGCGTTCTTGCGCCGTAGCTCCCGTAGCTCGCGCGCGGTCTCGCTGGTCACACCCTCGGCCTGGCCGGCGTCCACCCGGCCTGACGGACCCACTGGCGCAGCGTCTCAGCGGTCATCCCCAACCGCGCCGAGATCGCCTTGATCGCCACACACTCCGACGGGTAGTCACCCCTGTACTCCTGTACCAACCGGACCGCCTTGACCCCGGTCTGCTGGCCGAACCTGCCGCGCATCGCGCCATCCTTCCCAATCCGGCAGAAGTGCACGAAACCCGGGACGGTTCATCAGGTGCGGGCCTCTGCTGACCACGATGTTGGTGGGGTGGAATGGAGTTGGGTGGCGGCAAGCTGTCGGTAGAGGGGGTCTGAGGAGATCAGTTGGGCGTGTGTGCCGTCTGCGCGTAGGCGGCCGGCCTCCAGGACCAGGATCCGGTCGGCGCTGGTCACTGTGGACAGTCGGTGGGCGGCGACCAGGACGGTGGTGGTGCGGGCGAGCTCGGAGACTAAGCGGCGTAGGCGGTGCTCGTTGACGGCGTCGAGTTGGGAGGTGGCCTCGTCGAGCAGCAGCAGGCGGGGGCGGCGCAGCAGGGCTCGGGCGATGGCGATGCGTTGGCGTTGCCCGCCGGACAGGGTGACCCCGCGGTGGCCGAGCATCGTGTCCGGGCCGTCCGGCAACCGGGCAAGCAGGTCGCCGAGGCCGGCGCGGGCAATGACGTCCTGGATGTCACTGTCCGAGGCGAGGGGTGCGGCGAAGCGTAGGTTGTCGCGCAGGGTTCCGGCCAGTACTGGGGCATCTTGCTCGACGTAGCCGATGGTGGCGCGCAGCTCGGCGAGCGGCCAGTCGCGCACATCGCGGTCGCCGACCACCACGCTGCCGGCCAGTGGCTCGTAGAACCGTTCTAGCAGCGCGAAAATCGTGGATTTGCCGGCGCCGGAAGGGCCCACGAGCGCGGTCGTGCCGCCGGGTGGCAGGCGGAAGCTGATCTCGTCGAGCACCGGCTCGGGGCGGTCGGGGTAGCGGAACGATACGCCGTGGAACTCTACCGCGAGCCCGGTGCCGGTTGTCGGAGCCGTTGGGGCGGGTGGGATCGGGGCGACGGGTTCGGTGGGCAGAACGTGCACCTGCCGGGTGCGGCGGACCGCCGCCAGGCCGGCCTGCAGGTCGCCGGCGGCGTTCACGAGGTACGCGATCGGGGACAGCAGGTAGAACACGTAGAGCAGGAACGCGATGAGCGAGGACAGCGGCAGGGCGCCGCTGGCCACCCGGGCACCGCCGACGCCGAGCACCGCGAGGAACGAGACGTGAACCGCAAGTCTGGACAGGACATTGACCAGCGACGACCAGGCCGCTGCGGACACTCCCTGCTGCCAGGCCCGATCGGCGGCCCGGTCGAGCACCGCGGTCTCTCGATCCTCGGCGCCGCTTGCCTTCACCGTCCGGAAGGCGCCCAAGGCGCGCTCGAGTACCGCGCCCATCTCGCCGACGGCCTGCTGGGCGTGCTCGGTGGCGCGCCCGATCCGCGGCACGACCGATCCGATCAGCCCGATGGTTGCCAGGATGACGCCGAGCGTGACGCCGAGCAGCACCGGATCCAGCAGCGCCATCAGCACGATCGTGCCCACGATCAGCAGCATCCCGTTGGCCGCGTCGACGATCGTGCTCGTCGCCGCGGTGCGCAGCAGCGTCGTGTCGGAGGTCACCCGGGACAGCAGGTCGCCCGGCTTGAGGCGATCGACCTCGGCGACGGGCAACCGCAGCAACCGGCGGATCAGCCCGCGCCGCGCCACCAGCACGACGCTCTCGGCGGCCCGCTCGAGCAGGTAGGTTCCGACGGTGGCGATCACGGCGGCGCCGATGACCAGCCCGGTCAGCACCGCGATCGGCACGAGCACGGGCTCGCGTGTGGACAGTGCGTCGATGACCCACTTGGCGGCCAGCGGCTGGGCCAGCCCGGCAAGCCCACCGGCGCAGGTGATCACGCCCGCAATGACCAGCGTTCGGCGGTGCGGGCGGACGTGGTCGAGCAGCAACCGCCACGCCGACTCGGACGTCATGGCGCCAGCGCGCGGTGCAGCACGACGTACCGGTCGAGCGCGATGCCACCGCCGGCGTGCATCCGCTCGGCTCCGGCGAGGAATCGGCGGCGAAACTCGGCTTCCCGCTCGGGTGGCAGCCGGTCGACCCACCCGGCGGACACCGCGGTCGGCAGGCGTGCGGCGAACAAGTCCCACAGGGCGGCGGGATCGGGGATGGGCACCGGAAGCTCGAAGTCCCGCCTGGTCCAGCCGACGAATCCGGCCGTGGTCAGCAGCGCGGCCACGTTCACGTCCACCTGCTCGTCCAGATCCTCGGGCACGGCGCCCGGGTAGAACTCCCGGGCCAGATCCACCAGCCACTGCCAGCGTCTGCGGTGTGGCCGCGGACCGGGCAGGGACAGGGCGAACACCCCGCCCGGCCGCAGCACCCGGCGCACCTCGGCCACGGCCGCCTCCCGGTCGGGCAGCAGGTCGAGCACGAAGCCCGCGGTGACCACATCGAAGCAGGCATCGGGAAAGTCGAAGCGCTGAGCGTCCATATAGGACACGGTGACGGTGGGAAAGTCGGCCCGCAGGCGGGCGACCATGGCGGGGGCGGCGTCCACGGCGGTCACCACGCAGCCGCGGTCCACCGCGGCGCGCACGACGGCGCCGCGTCCGGCGCCCACATCGAGCAACCGGGCCCCCGGCGGCGGATCGGCATAGGCGAGCAGCTGCCGGCCGAACTCGAGGGTGGCCGGGTCCATCTCCTCGTAGATGTGGGCGTTGTCGTCGTACCACTGCCAGGACTGCTCGGTCTGGGTCACGGGAACTCCTTATGCCACGGTGAAGAACGTGCGGAAGTAGTCGGCGGGGTAGTCCTCGCCGACCATCACCCCGTCGACCTCGACCCAGGCGTGGGCGTAGAACGGAGCGAGCCGGCGGGCGCCCACGCACCAGGTCGGCCAGTGCCCGTATGACCGGCACAGCAGTGCCGTGGCCAGGGACCGGACCAGGCATGCTTCGCGTCCCGCGCATGCCAGGCTCACAGACACCACGGCCTGCCGGGCGCTCGACGCCTCCGCGTAGGTGGCCGGCCGGGCTCCGCGGCGCAGCCGGGTCAGCACCGCGCGGATGCGCTGCGGCGGTCGTGTGGCCAGCAACCGGGCGGCGGCCACCGCCGCCCGCACCCGGATCCGCCGGCCGAACGGCACCGAGCGCGGATCGTAGGAAATGGCTTCAGGACTGGACATTCGGTGTCCTTACTCGTCGACCAGCCGCGCGGAGCGCAGGTCCGCCAGCAGCTCCTGCACGTCCCGGGTCGCGTCATCGATGCCGACCGAGAACTCCTTGGTGAGCGCCTGCGCCGCCTGGCCGGCCGTCCCGCCGGCCAGCATGGTGCGCAGCACGAGGGCGCCGGTCGGGTTGAGGTCGAAGTATTCGCCGCTTTCGCCGTCGAGCAGCACGATCCCGTACTCGGTCTCGGCGTCGAACACGCCGGGGCGCAGTTTCAGCGCCATGAGAATCTCCTTACGTGGGCACGGTGTTGCGTTCCAGCGCGCGCAACCAGATCTCGCACGCGAGGGTCGGGTAGAGCGCGTGGAACTCCAGCCGCGTCGGCAGCGGACGGCCGCAGACCTCCCGGAGCGCGGCCGCGTCGATCACGCCGAGCCGGCCGAGGCGGGAGTCCTCGCACAGGGCCAGAATCTCGGCACGGTTCGCCCGGAACCCCACCTCGACCTCGTGTGAGCCGATGGCTTTGGTCTGGCGAGCAAGGGTTTCGTCCGGCACGATGCCACGCATCGCCTCGACTGCCAACGCTTTGAACCGCCAGGGCGTCACCCGTTCCCGTGGGCGCACCGCGAGGCCCGCCTCGATCACGCGGTCGTCGAAATACGGCGCGGCCAGCGCGATCCCCCGCTGGCGCGCGAGCTGGCCGAGGTTGCGGGTCATCCGGGCAAGGCCGCCGAGATCCGCGATCTCCTGGTGCTGACCGTGGCCGTGACCGAGCGGTTCGGTGGTGGGCGCGGCGCGCCGGATCAGATCGCGGACCGCGGCCGCGGCGTCCGGCGTCGCCCATGGGGGAAGCCGAACCGGTTTGGCCCAGTAGAAGCTCGGCCCGAGCGAGGACACCGGGTCGGCCGTGAGGTCGGCGCCGAACTGGAGCAGCCACTCCCGGTAGGACCGGTTGTCGAGCAGCTGCCGCAGCGAGGTCCAGTACGGCCACCGGTTCAGCGCGGTGTAGCCGCGCAGGTTCCGCAGCGCGGTCCGCGGATGCTTGCGCAGCAGGGTGTGCAGGTGGGCCGGGGAGCCGCCGAGCACCTGGTCGCCGCCGAAACCGGTGAGGTGCAGCCGAGATCCGCGCGCCGCCGCCCGGTCCGCGATGACCAGCCACCGGCGGTCGAGGGTGATCGCGCACGGTTCGTCGAGTGCGACGTCGTCCCGCTCGCCGATGCCGGAGAAGGCGAACGGGGTGCGTTCGGAGGGCACGACGTGGTGCTCGACGGCGCCAAGCGCGGCGACCGTCTTGCGCGCCCAGTACGCGTCATCGGCCGCGGGATCCAGCGGCGCCCAGGTGTAGGCGGCCACGTGGGCCGGGCCGCCGGCGGCGAGGCAGCACAGCGACGTGGTGTCGAAGCCGCCCAGATCGGTGCTGACCAGTTCGCGGCCCCGCGTCCGCACCTCGACGGCGGCCGACAGCGCGGCACGAAACGCCGGCGCGCCTTCACTCATCGGGACCTCGGGCCGCGGCGGGGTCCACCAGCGCACCGGCCGGTGCCGCCCCGTGCGATCGATCGCCAGGTAGCACCCGGTGGGCACGGCGGCAAGACCGCGCCACATGGGCTCCCCGCCGATCGGATGCGGGGCGCCCGGCTCGAGCAGCATGACCGCCAGCCGCGCCTCGTCGAGGGCGGCTCCGGTGAGGCCGGCCAGCACGTCGGCGCGATCGGCGGCCACAGTGACGCCGTCCACCCCGGCGTGGAACACCCGGCGAAAACCGCTGACCGGGCCCTGGACGCGGACCCGTCCGGCCACCGAGGCGATCAGATGGAAGTTTCCCGCCCAGCACCTTGCCGGTTGGTCGAGATCGGCGAGGTCGGCGACCCTGGCCGCGCGGTGCGCGAGGTCCGCGGCCGAGAGCAGGTGCTCGCCGATGACCGCGATCGCGGTGTCGCCGCACGTGGCGACGGCGGCCTGCTCGTCGGCCCACCGGCCGAGCAGCCAGGTTCGGCCGGAGGGATGCCGGATGACGCACGTTGCCCGGCTCCGCAGCGCGGCAGCGGCCGGTTCGGCCGCCGGGCAGTCGGGAAGCACGACGAACCACGAGGGCACGCGATCGAGGTGAGGGTGGTTCACGGGCCGATTCCTTCCCGATTCCGCACGGCCTGTTGGAGAATGTGGGCGAGCACCCGGGTGGTGGTCACGCAGCGATCACCACCCGGGGCTCGCGCCCGGTCAGCTCTCATCGAGTCGAGCCGACCGCGGCGAGTGGTCGACCGTCATCACTGCTTTCCGAACAGAACAATGAGGTCATCCGGACCGTGCTGGCCAATACCGGTCTTCTTCACGAAGGAACCGGACTTCCGCAGCGTCGGACGCTCGTACGTACGCATCTGTTTCACCTCCCTTCGTCAGATCACCACGCGCGGCGCGAGCCCGCGAAACGGGGCTATCCATTGCTGTGAACGGATCGCAACTCGCAGGCCGCGCGAATCCCGCAATCGTGGCGGGTCAGAATGTCGAATCCGGTGAACCGCCTGCCTAACTTCCGCCTGCTCTACGTGCGTCCCTACCTGCGAAGATCCCTGCCCAGCCGGAGATCACCAGGGATCGTTGCTCCCCGAATCCCACGATCTTCGCGCCGGGCCGTGGACAATTTTTGTCCGTGATATCGCTCGTCAATAGTGCGTAACGTCATTGTTTGGACACGCATGTGTCATCGCCCGGATCGTGCGGATCTCACGGAGATAATGCCAGGGCTCGGCCGGCGTCCAGGGCATGAGCTGGGGTAACTACATTCCGTGAGAACGCCCGAAGATAACGATTGGATAAATTGCTCGACTATTTCGTCATGGTCATTTCGCTCGAACCAGGTGGCGGTTTACCTCGAGCACCCCGGAGGCCAGTTCGGCGATCTCGACCACCTCGACCCCGCTGGCCGACAATCGCTCGGCTCCCTGACCGTCCACAAAGGTCTGTGGTTCGCGCAGGGCGAAGACCACGCGCGGAATCCCCGCGTCCAGGATCAGCTGCGCGCAGCTGAACGGCCGGGACGACCGCTTGCTGCACGGCTCGAGCGAGCAGTACATCGTCGCTCCCCGCAGCCGCGGATCCCCGTGCTCCACCTTGGCCAGCGCGGCCTCCTCGGCGTGCACCCGATCGTCGGTCTCTCTCGAATAGCCCCGGGCGATCTCCCGGCCGCCATCGTCCACAATGATCGCTCCGACGCTGAACGCGGTGCCGGACGGCGGGCACCGGTGCGACAACTCGATTGCCGCACGCAGCCATCGCCGGTCGTCGGCCGCGCGGCCGAGGACGTAGCGGAGCAGGACGACCTCGCCGATCGGGCGCACCTCGGCCAGCGCCATGGCGGACCGGAACTGTCCATCGTAGACGAACCGGGGCGCCCGGCGGTCGCCGACGAACACGGGGGCCACGACGAGCTGCAGCTCGTCGGCCAACCCCGCGGTGAGGAACTCGGTGAGCACGGTCCCACCGCCCTCCACCATGAGCCGAGCCACCCCGCGATCGTGCAGATCACCGAGAATCCACGGCAGGCTCACCGAGGATCCGCAGTCGACGACCGTGGCGAGCGCGCCGAGCCGGTCGTCGAGCTTGGCCGCGACGGCCGACGGGCAGTACACCAGCTTGGCCGCGGATCCGGTGGTGAAGAACCGGCTGGCCGGGTCGAGATCGCCGCTGGTGGTGAGGGTGACCTTGGCCGGGTTGCCAGCCGGCCCGCGCACCACGAGGCGCGGGTTGTCCCGGCGAATGGTGTTGGCGCCCACCAGAATCGCGTCCACCCCGGCGCGAACGGCGTCCACCCGGGCGAGGTCCGCCTCGTTGGACAGCACCAGCCGCGTGTCGGTGGCGTCGTCGAGGTAGCCGTCCACCGACATGGCACAGCTCAGCAGCACATATGGCCGGTTATTCACCAGATTTCTCCCTCTCTGCTCTGCCAGTATGCGGTACGTGGACAGCGGCGACAGACCACTCATCGGCGTCGACGGCATCGCATCCCCCAAGTGGGCGGAGTCCGACCGGGCGGTCGCGGCGGCAAGCTGGTGGCAGACGGTCCGCTCGGCGCCGGCGGCGGTGGCCACGGTGGTGCGGCTGTCCTGGCGGGCGTCGCCCCGGTGGACGCTGCTGGCCGGCGTGCTGAACCTCGCGTTGGGTTGCCTGACCGCGTTCGGCCTGCTGGCCACGGCGAACGTGCTGACCGAGTTGCTCGAGCAGGGGCCGACACCGCAGCGCGTGCTCGCCTCGCTGCCCGCGATCATGCTCGTGGTGGCGGCCTACTCGACCGGCGCCGCACTCGAGTCGGCGGTGGCGCTGGTGCAGGGTGTGCTCAGGCCGCGGGTCGAGCTGGCCGCCAAGGACGAGATGTACGAGGCGGTGCTCGGCGTCGAGGCCGCGGCGTTCGACGACGCCGACTTCCAGGAGCTGGTGCGCCAGGGCGGCCAGAGCGGCACACATGCGATCAGGAACTCGGCCCAGGGTGTCAACGACCTGCTGAACACGGTGGTTCGGCTGGTGGCGGCCATGGCGACGGTCGGGGTGTTCAGCATCTGGCTGCTACCGGCTCTGCTGGTCGCCGCCGCCGCGGACGCCTGGGCGGCGATGCGCGCGGCGAAGCTGAACTACGAGTCGTTTCTGCACATGGTCACCCGCAACCGCCAGTCCTGGGTGATCAGCGAGCTGATCACCGAACGCACGGCGGCCGTCGAGGTCCGGGCGTTCACCGCGCAGCCGGTGCTGCTGGCCGAGCATCGCAGGGTCGCGAAGATCCTTGCCGCGGAGGAGATCCGGGTCGAACGCCGCCAGACCGCCATCCAGCTCGCCGGCCGGACGGTGGCCGGAGTCGGCACGGCGCTGGCCTACGGGGTGCTCGGCTGGCTGCTGTACCTCGAAGCGATGCCGCTCGCGCTGGCCGGCGCCGCGGTCGTGGCGATGCGCACCGGGTCCACGGCCCTGAAGAACACCATCTACCAGATCAACCGGCTGTACGAGGAGAGCTTCCACATCGACCTGTTCGAGAAGCTGCTCGCCGAGGCGCGGGAAAGGCGGGGGCCCGAGCCGGTGGCCGACGCACCGGTGAACCCGGCGACCATCGAGCTGCGGAACGTCTCCTACACCTATCCGGGGGAGAGTTCGCCCGCCGTACAAGGGATTTCGCTGAAACTGCGGCGTGGCGAGGTGGTCGCGCTTGTCGGCGAGAACGGCTCGGGCAAGTCGACGCTGGGCAAGCTGATCACCGGCCTGTACCGGCCCACCGAAGGCCAGGTGCTCTGGGACGGCATCGACATCGCCACCGTGCACCGGCACACCCTGCACTCGCAGATCTCCGTCATCACCCAGGAGCCGCTGCGGTGGCCGGTGACCGCGGCGGACAACATCCGGGTCGGGCGGCTGGACCGGGATGCCCGCGACGGTACATTGTGGACGGTCGAGGCCAGCACGTCAGGCGCCGACGAGGTGATCAACGAGCTGCCGCGCAAGGAGAACACCATCCTGTCCCGGTACTACGAGGAGGGCAAGGACCTGTCCGGCGGGCAGTGGCAGCGGTTGTCCGTGGCCAGGGGTTCCTACCGCGATGCCCCGGTGCTGATCGCCGACGAGCCGACCGCCGCGCTGGACGCAAGGGCGGAGGCCAAGGTCTTCGGCGCGCTGCAGGCGGCCAGCCGGGACGGATCGGGCGCCCGCACCACCGTGCTGGTCACCCACCGGCTGGCCAACGTGCGGCACGCGGACCGGATCATCGTGCTCGAGCGGGGCCGGATCACCGCGGACGGCACGCACGACGAGCTCATGGCCCGCGGTGGTCTGTACGCGGAGCTGTACTCCCTTCAGGCATCGGCCTATCTGGACTCAGCGCAGCCGCACGACCCGCAGCTCGGGCGAGGCCAGGATGTCCCGCTCGCAGAAGCGTGACCGCACCCACCGGCCCGCGGAGAACTCCCGGGTCTGGTCGGCGTGGTGTGCCGAGGTGGGGTCGCTGGACTGCGAGTAGCTCAGCAGCGTCACCGCGTCCGGGCAGTGCCCGCCGGTGAACGAAACCACCTGCATGTGGCTGGATCCGTGCTGCACCTCGGTGTTGCCGCGGGCCGGATCCCACCGGCCGATGATCATGTTGAGCACGCCCTGCGCCGTGTGCCCGCCGTGGATGCCGATCTGCCTGCCGTTGCGCACGACGTACTGGTGCGCGCCCAGCGGTGCGTCCGGCGCGATCCCGGCCCGCTGCAGGTCGGCGATCGCGTCGCCGAGTGCCTGCTGCACCGCCGGAAGGCTCGTGTTCAGGGTGTTCGGCGTGCCGATCGGATCGGCCGGGTCGAACGGAACCCGCCACACCGCAGGGCCAAGGCGTTGCGCGAATCGGTCGAACAGCAGCCCGCCACGGCTGCGCAAGGTCATCGTGCGGTCCCAATTGGACAGTGCAGTGCAGGCCCGACCGACATCCACGGTGCCGCCGCCGGACGTCGGCGCCTTGCCGCCGGGGAAGGCCGCGCACATCGCCGCCGCGTCGGCCGCGGCGATCTCGCCAACGAAGCTGCGGTCGGCGAACAGCAGGTCCTGCATGGTCTGCCGGGAGAGCCGGCCCCGTGCGAGCTGCTGTTCGATCGCCGTGATTCCCATGCGGGTCCGCGGACCGCGCGCGGTCGCGATGTCGCCCATGATCCGCGGGTAGCCGGTGATCGGCTGGTGCGGGTTGGTCAACCACGCGCTGTCGTTGGAGTTCTCCACGTAGTCCGCGCGGGTCAGCACCGGCATCCGGCTCGGGCCGAAGATCCCGGGCAGCACCGCGTCCTGGTCGCTGCCCCAGGCGCAGGAGACCCGCGAGCCGTCGAGCACGGTCAGCCCGGTGCCCGGGAAGATCGCCGCGCCCAGCGGGGTGCTGCACGCCCTGGCCAACTCGTCGGTGACGTGCGGCACCATCTGGACGTCGGCGTAGAGCGCGCGGCCGGACTGGTCGGTGGCGATCGTGTTGACCCACGGCACACCCTGGGTCCGGGACAGCACGTCCACGATCTCCTTGGTGCTGCGCGCCCGGCCGAGCTCGAACCAGGTGTTCAGGCCGCGCAGGTTGCCCTCGTTGGCATCGCGCAGGGTGTACGCACTGGCTGCCGTCCAGGCCAACGGCAGCCCGAACAGCGGCGAGAGCACCGGTCCGTACCGGGTCGAGTAGAGCGTCCGCTCGACCGTGGAGATCGATCCGTTCGCGTTGCGCACCTGCACGGCCACTCGCCGGCCGACCATCCGCTCCGGCCGGCCGTCCACCAGATAGGTGGTCGGCGCCCCGGGGACCAGCCGAACCTCGTAGAAGCCGAACGTCGTCATCGTCGACACGGTGTGGCTCCACGCGATGTCGCGGTTGAAGCCGATCTGCACCATCGGCATGCCGAGCAGGCTGCCGCCGCTGACGTCGAGCCGCCCGGGCACGGTCAGCTGGGACTGCCAGAAGCGGCGGGCGCCGTGCCACGGGAAGTGCGGGTTGCCGAGCATGAGCCCGCGCCGGTTCACGGTTCCGGCCGCGCCGATGGCGATCGCATTGCTGCCCATGTCCCGGTTGTCCAGCGCCGCACGCACCCGCTCGGCGGCATCGGCGGGAACCGCCGGCGAGGCCGTCGCCGAGGACGCGGCCGGAGGCTGGGCGGAGACGATCGCGTCGATCATCCCGGCCTGGCTGGCCAGCAAGCTCGTGGCATAGAAGTGCCGGTAGACGTCGATCTCGGCGATCGGGCGCACCCAGTCGGCGCCGCGGCAGGCCGGGTCGGAGATGTTGCGCACGCCGGTGTCGCGCAGGTACCGGTTGTAGCCGGCGACGTATCCGCGGACGAGCTCGCGCGCCTCGGCCCGCGGCCCGATCGGCGGTCGCGCGGCCAGGTTCCGCTCGATCACGCCGGAGTCGTTGATCTGCTGGAAGTGCAGGTCGCTGGCAAGGCTGGAGGACGCCGGGCCGAAGGCGTCGTTGGCGGGTGCGTCCGGACCGAGGTAGCGCGACCGCTGCGCGTTGACCGTCAGGTAGGTGTCGGCCAGCACGCAGATGTTGTCCGTGGCAGCGGCGAACCCGTAGCCGTAGCCGAGGCCGGCGAAGTTCGCCGCCTTGATGTGCGGGATTCCGTGCTCGGTGTACCGGATGTTCGCCGCGAGCCCGTGCCGGGCCGCGTCCTGGAGCTCGAGCGTGTCGTCCTCCGCCGCCGCGACCGGGGTGATCGCCGCCAGTACCGTGGCCAGTGCGGCGACGAGCGCCGCGGTGAGCATGCCCCTTTGCATGCTCCATTCCTACCCGACATGGCAAGGGAGGGACGATGTCGTACGTAGGGAGCACCGGGGAGATCAGCGCCAGCTACCGGCCGCTTGAGGACGTGCCGACGCTGCACCGGCCGAAGCAGACCGTTCGGTTCACCGCGCCCGGATCCGTCACCAACGGCCAGTTCGGCCTGTTCCGCTACGAGATGAAGCCGCGGGCCGGCGGCCCGGGGCCGCACATCCACAAGACCTTCTCCGAGTCGTTCTACGTCCTCGGCGGCACCGTCCGGCTGTACAACGGCGAGAAGTGGGTGGACGCCACCTCCGGCGACTTCCTCTACGTGCCGGAGGGCGGAATCCACGCGTTCCGCAACGACAGCGACGCCGACGCGGCCATGCTCATCCTGTTCGCCCCCGGCACGCCGCGGGAGCGGTTCTTCACCGAGCTGGCCGAGATCGTCGATTCCGGCCGCACACTGTCCGAAGAGGAATGGGCGGAGTTCTACGCCCGGCACGACCAGTACAATCTTCGCTAGCTCGTCGACCGGCGCTCGAGCCGTTCACGAGAGCGTGAACAGCCGGCCGGGCTCGGCGGTCTCGACCGGGCCGGGTACTCGGATCCGGCCCAGCTCGGTGACCGCGTCGCACGGCGCGGAATCCGCCGTGTACGGCAGGATCCGGCCGCCGCAGCGGGCCCGCAGCCCGTAAGTCTCCATGCTGTGCCGCATCGCGACCGCCTGCAGGGTCAGCTCGCCGAACGCGTGCGTCGCGCCGTGTGCGAGGTGCACGATGTCGAACACCGCCGCCGGTTCGGCCCGCTCGTCGAGCATGCCGGTGATCGCGGTGGCCACAGTGGACGGTCCGAGCAGCGGTAGCGGCGCGGACCGCGGCGTGCCGTAGGCCAGGGTGTGCCACGCCATGGGCAGATCCGCGCAGTGATCCGGATGCAGGGGGCTGATCCAGATCGCGTCCAGGTCGGGCAGCGTGGTGTGCCGCAACAACTCCACCAGCGTGCCCGAGCCGGCGTCCACCCAGGTCCGCCGGCCGGCCGCCTCGAGCAGGTAGCCCGAGCAGGGCCGGCCCGCCGCCGGCCACCCGCCGGTCGAACCCGGCACCCGAAGCCGCACGGCCGCGAGCATAGCCACAGGGCCTGGTTAGTAGGCCATCCGTCTGATCCGGCCGGCGTACAGCGCCTCGAGCTTGAGGTTGCGCTCGTGCCCGCCGGGAACGTTGGACGAGACGTACACCGGCGGCGCGATGCCGGCGGCCAGCAGCCGCCGCACCGCCTCCGCGACCACCATCTGCACCAGCACCGCCGCGGTGACCGAGGAGATCGCGCAGGCCGTCGATCCGTCCGGCAGGGTGAGGATCGCGTCGCCGTACGGGGCGCCGGTGTCCAGCGTGACGTCGGCGAAGTCGAGCAGCCGCTTGCCGGACGCGTGCTTGGGTTGCGCCTGCCGGCTGTGCTCGAGCGAGGTGATGCCGACCAGCTTGTGCCCGGCGGAGGTGGCCAGGTGGGCCATCTCCACCACCGAGCCGTTCACCCCGGAGTTCGACGCGATCACGAACAGGTCCTGCGGCCGGCGGGTGGTGAGGTCGAACAGCCGGCCGGCCACGTCCGCGTCGCGCTCGAGCATCGGGTCGTCGAGCACGCTCGGGTCCTCGCCGCCGGCGATCACCAGATCTGCCAGGCTGATCCGGTTCGTCGGGATGAGGCCGCCGGCCCGCCCGGCGATCTCGAGGGCGACGGCCTGGGAGTGCCCGGTGCCGAAGGCGTGGATCACACCGTCGGCCCGCACGCACTCGGCGAACAGGTCGCCGGCGGCCTCGACGCCCGCGCGGGCGGACTCGGTGACGGTTCCGAGCCGACGGATGATCTCCGTGGCATAGGTCTGTGCGGTGACGTTCACGCGGCACAGTGTCCCGAAGTTGTCCAGACCAGTCAGCCTCGGGGGGTAAATACTTGGACAACCGGCCGGGCGGACCCGCACCCTTGGCGGATGCCGGTCGATCTCCCCGCGGGCTACGCCTGGCGCCGCGCGACACCCGCCGACGCCGAGGCGATCTACGCCCTGGTCAGCCGCTGCAACACCGAGGTGCTCGGCTACGCCGACGTCACCCTCAACGACATCCGGGACGACCTGATCGAGCCGGGGTTCGATTTGGAGACCGACAGCTGGCTCGGCTTCACGCCCGACGGCTCGCTGGCCGGCTTCGCCTGGGCGATCGGCAAGGGCAGCGGCGAGCAGGTCGACGTGGACGTCATCACCCGGGACGACCAGCTCGCCTCCTGGCTGTACGACCGGGTCCTGGCCAGGGCCGCCGAGATCGCGCACGCCGGCGGGCACGCCCGATACGTCGTCGACAAGGGCATCTACCGGGCCGACACCAGGGCGAGCGCGGCCGCCGAGAAGCACGGGTTCAGCCCGGTGACCGTGTTCTACCGGATGCGCATCGACCACGGCGCCGTCGCCGTGGACCCGGTGCCCCCGCAGGGTCTCACCGTCCACAATGGTCCCGGCGACGAGGGCTTCCGCCGTACCGCGCACGCCGTGCTGAACGAGGCGTTCAAGGACCACTTCGGGTGGGCCGCGCGGACGTTCGAGGACTGGCACCAGCTCCTCGAGCAGGAGCTCACCTTCGACTGGTCGCAGCTTGCCGTGGCAGAGCTGGATTCCCGGCCGGTCGCGGTGCTGCTGACCACCGACCGCTACGTCGAGGACGAGAACTGCGGCTACGTCGCCGACATCGGCGTGCTGGCCGAGGCCCGTGGCCGCGGCATCGCCAAGTACCTGCTGCGGACCGCGTTCGCCGCCGACATCCGGGCCGGGCGCGCCGGCACGATCCTGCACGTGGACAGCAACAACACCACACCGGCCCTCGGCCTCTACGAAAGCGTCGGCATGCGCCCGGTACTGGTCATCGACGTGTGGCGGCGCGCCGTCGGCTGAGGCCCGCGCGGCCCCGACGCCGAGCAGGTTGAGCACGGCCGCCTTGATCGGGATGAGCACCGAGCGGAACAGCGCCAGCAGCAACAGCCCCACCACGACCGAGACGTACGCGTCGATCGTTCCCACCTGGCGCACGTGGCCCGAATGCCGAGAGCTGACCGCGCTGGCTCGGCTCAGGTTCGCAGGACCGCCGCAAGGGTCTCGGCCAGCGGCGTGGTCGGCCGGCCGATCAGCGAGCTCAGCTGACCCGGCGTGTCGCCGAGCGCGCCGGCTGCGATGTCGCGGTCGAAGCTGACGTAAACGTCGGCGGCCGCCTCGGGCAGGCCGGCGTCGATCAGCGCGGCGCGGTGCTCGTCCGGGGTCAGGTTCCGGTAGCCGACCTCGCGGGCGGCGATCCGTCCGATCTCGGCGGCCAGCTCGGTGTAGCTCCACGCCTTGTCGCCGCTGAGCTCGTAGATCCGGCCGGCGTGGCCGTCGGTGGTGAGCACGGCGACGGCCGCGGCCGCGTAGTCCGCGCGGGTGGCGCTGGCCACCCGGCCGTCCCCGGCGCTGCCGATCACCACGCCGGTCTCGGCGGCGGTGCGGGCGGCCTGCTCGTAGTTCTCGGTGTACCAGCCGTTGCGCAGGAACGTGTACGGCAGGCCGGCGGCGACGATGCTGTCCTCGGTCGCCTTGTGGTCCGGGGCAACGATCAGCGGCGAGGTGTCGGCGTGCAGCACGCTGGTGTACACGATGGCGCCGACCCCGGCGGTCACCGCGGCGTCGATCACCGCGCGGTGCTGGGCCAGCCGCTGGCCCGGCGTGTCACCGGAGATCAGCAGCAGCCGCTCGGCGCCGGCCAGCGCGGCCGGGAGCGTGTCCGGCTCGTCGTAGTCGGCCCGCCGGACCTGGACGCCCCGGTCGGCCAGCTCGGCCACCTTCTCCGGGCTGCGCACGGCGGCCACGATTCGCTCGGCCGGCACCCGCTCCAGCAATCCCTCGATCACCAGCCGCCCCAGCTGCCCGCTCGCCCCGGTCACCACGATCATCTGCTGTACTCTCCTTCTGACTTGTACTAACTCTCAGTTAGTACTATCACAGGGTAAGTACTGTGGCCAAGGTAGTGCTGTGTGACGGAGAGAACTGCGGCTGGTGCAGTGCTGTGCCGCGGTGAGTACCAAAAGCAGAGGTAGTGCCGTGTCGACCGTGGGTACCGTTGGGGCCATGGATGAGCACGGGCGGATCTTGTTCGATGTGTTCGCCAGGGACTGCCCATCCCGGCACGCGATGGAGCACGTGACCGGGCGCTGGGGACTGCTGGCCCTGGTCGCGCTGCACGACGGTCCCGCCCGGTTCAACGCGCTGCGCCGCCGCGTGCAGGGGATCAGCGAGAAGATGCTGTCCCAGACGCTGCAGGCGCTCGAGCGCGACGGCTTCGTGCACCGCGACGCGCAGCCGACCATCCCGCCAAGGGTCGAGTACAGCCTCACCCGCCTCGGGAAAGAGACCGCGCGCAAACTCGCCGACCTCATCGAGACGCTCGAGGGCCGGATGCCCATGATCGTCGCCGCCCAGCGGGCCTATGACGAGGCCAAAGCCCGAGTCTGATCAGCCATGGAGCTGGAGGGCCTTGCCGGACGGATGGGTCAGCGTGAGGCGATCGGAGTCGATCTCAACCGTGACCTCCCCGTCGAGCACCGCGAGCACGGCGTGCTCCAGCGCCATCCGGTCCGGGTCGCAGGCCTTTCGCGTGGTGGCGACGGCGTCGAAGCGGATCGTGTTGCCGGACAGCTGGTAGGGACCCGAGCCGCTGTTGCACCCGGCCGACACCAGCACCTTGTCCGCCTCGAACACCAGCGACGCCTCCGCGCCGGCCGGGACCGAGGACGCGGTCTGACCGTCCACCACCGTGTCGACCGTCCACCGAGTGCCCCGCAGGGCCAGGTCGGGCGCGGCCACCTCCTTGTCCTGCAGGACGAGTTCGGTAGTCGGGTTGTTGACGATCAGCTTGGCGCCGTCCAGCCGCCAGGACGGCTTGCTCCCCAGGAACGCCGCCAGCCAGCTGTCCTGCTCGTGTAGCGGCGCCTCGCAGCCCGCGCCGGTCGACTCCAGCTCGGCCACCTCGATCCGCCCACCGTCCAGGCGCACCGGCCCGGCCATCGTGTTGCACCCCGCGGTGGCCAGCAACCGGCCGTCGTCGGTGAACCGGAAGCTCACCCGGGACTGCCCGGCCAGCGCCCGCGGCCGCCCGTTCTCGGTGAGCGTGGTGGACAGGAACGTGCGCCCGCGCAATCCGGGATCGGCGGCGCTCTGCCCGTCCGAACCCGCTGGCGCGCCGCCCTCGCCGCGGTCGCCGCAGCCACCCACCGCGAGCAGCAGCGCGAACGCGACTGCGCCGAACCGTCCGGCCTTCATGTCCCCAGGACGGTACCGGGGCCCGGTCGGGTTGCGCCGTCAGGTGAGCGGGGTCGGCACCAGGCTGAAGGCCGGGTCGAGGTGGGCGGTGTCGTTGAACCGGCGCAGGATCCAGACCTCGGGCGTGATCACCAGGTGGGAGATCGAGGCGTTGTCCGCGCCGACGAAGGCGAACGGTCGGGACCGGGCGGCGTGGGCGAGCGCCTGGCCGATCACGCCGCCGTGGGTGAACACCGCGACCGTCTCGTCGGGGTGGGCCGCGGCCAGCCGCTCGATCGCCTCGCGCACCCTGGCGGCGAACTCCTCGGCGGGCTCGGCGCCGGGGATGACGTCCCAGCGCTGCTCGGTCCACAGGCGCTTGGCGGTCTCGCCGTTCTCCGCCACCTTCTGCCGGAACAGGCCGCCCTCCCACTCGCCGAGGTACACCTCACGCAGCCCTGGCTCCACCTTCGGGGTCATCCCGAGCCGCTCGACCAGGGGAGCGGCGGTCTGCGACGTGCGGCGCAGCGGGGTGACGTAGACGTGGTCGATCTTCGCCACGCAGAGCCGGTCGGCGACCCGCTCGGCCTGCTCCCGGCCCTCCGGCGCCAGGTCCGGATCCGAGAGCCCGTCGACGAGGGGGAACGTGTGGCCCCGCCGGGCCGGCGCCGATTCGCCGTGCCGGACGAGCAGCAGCTCGGTCGAGCCGGGCGGTGGCGTGAACCGCGCCTGGCGGAACTCCTCGGCGTCATTCTCAGGCTGGTTGGTCACGCCCGTGAGGCTAGCCTGCGCGGCCGCTTCACCAACCGGGCCGCCGCGTCGCGTGTTCTTAACTTGCTTAACCTCGGATACGGGTTATCCTCACCTCGGCCAAGGAGGTGGACGAATGGCGCGGACGGCTCGCCGGCTGCTCGCCAGCCGGTTGCGCGCGCTGCGGGAGACCGGGTTCGACGTGAAGGTCACCCAGGACCAGCTCGCCGCGGCACTCGGCGCGGGCAAGCCGTTGAGCAGCGCGGCCATCTCGACGTGGGAGAACTCCGAGATCGACAAGTGGCCGTCGCCGACCAGGCTGGTGCAGTATGCGTTGATCTTCAGCGGCCCGAAGAGCCTCGTCCCCGCGCTGCACGTGCCCGACGAGTCCACATTGGACAAACCAGCGCGGATCCGGTTCCACCAGCTGCGTTCCGGGCTGCTCGAGCTGCGCGAGAGCGCCGAGCGGGAGGCCAAGCGGGAGCGGACCCACCCGGCGCCGGCCGGCGGGCACGAGCTGTGGCACCACGACCGCGCGGAGAAGCTCTTCGTGGTGGCGCCCGAGCTGCCGCCCGGCGAGCGGATGCCGTACGCGGACGAGCGCAACGTCAACTACATCCGGCTGGCCCGCTACGGCGACCTGGACGCGTTCTTCGAGATGTTCGTGTCGCTCACCCGCATGGGGTACACCAACCTCAGCCATCGCTCGGCCCGGGAGCACGGCATCGGCACGGCACGCAACCTCGTGCTCATCGGCGGCCCCACCTGGAACCCGCTGACCAGGTCGTTCATGCACCTGCTGAACCTGCCCGTCGAGCAGCACCCGGCGGCCGGCGGCGAGGCCGGCTACTTCACCGCCTCCGACGGCACCGCGGTGGTCCCCTCGGTGCTCGGTGAGTCCCAGGTGGTGGAGGACATCGGGCTGTTCGTGCGGGCGACCAACCCGACCAACCCCGACACGGACGTGACCATCTGCACCGGCGTCTACACCTACGGCGTGCTCGGCGCGGTGCACCTGTTCACCAACCCGCGGCTGGCCGGCGAGAACGTCCGGGCCGTCCAGGAGCGCCTCGGTCAGGCACGCGCCTTCGCCGTGCTGTTCCGGGTCAAGGTGATCGACGGCCGGGTCCCGACCCCGCGGCTACCCGCTGCGATCATCGACTGCGTTCCCCTGGACTGACTCGACCACCTGGTCCGCGGGCTGCGCGGTGATCTCCTCGAGCACGTGCGCGATCTGGATCACGGCGAACACCACCACCGCGAGCAGTGCGGCGAGCAGCACCCGCAGGAGGGGCTTCCACAGCGCGATGGCGATGAGACTGAGTAAGAAGAGGGCGGTCAGCATGGCTGCTCCCATCGGCAGAGCCGGGTTGCGGGCCGCACCATGTGTAGCGCTAGCTCACGGGCGCGACCCGGGTCCAACCTGGAGTGCGAGGCCCATATGGTTACCTCTTGGGTTGAGAAGGGTTACATCCGGACAAGTTAACTATCTCATTCAGTTAACCCTGCGTCTACGGTCCAAGGGCCCTAACTTCTTTCAGCTCCGCTACAGGGAACGCTGAAGAAACCGTCGCTGGTGCACCGTCGCCCGCCGGACGATCCTCAAGGCGTGATCACGCCCGATACCAAGGACTGGACCTGGGTCCTGACCCGACCCTGCCCGGAATGCGGCCTCGACACCAGAGGCATACGGCCCGAGCAGGTCCCCGATCTCCTGCGCGCCAACGCCACCGCCTGGCACGAGCTGCTGTCCACCCATCCCGAGCCGGCCCGCCGCCCCCGACCCGACACGTGGTCCCCCCTCGAGTACGCCTGCCACGTCCGCGACGTCTGCCGCATCTACGACCACCGCCTGCACCTCATGCTCACCGAGGACAACCCCACCTACCCCGACTGGAACCAGGACCAGACCGCCCTCGACGACGACTACGCCCACCAGAACCCGCACCGGGTCGCCGCCGAGTTGCGCACCGCCGCCGACACCCTGGCCACCCACCTCGCCGAGGTCTCCGGCCCCGCCTGGCACCGCCCAGGCACCCGCGACGACGGCGCCCACTTCACCATCGCCACCTTCGCCCGCTACTTCATCCACGACCCCCTCCACCATCTCTACGATGTCACGGGCACCCGCATGCCGGCGCCGGAGGCCTGACCGTCCACAGTTGACTCAGCCGCCGGCTAGCTCTCGGCGAGGGCGGCGCGGATCTTTTCGGCGTAGGTGTCGGCGGGGTGGTCGGAGGTGTAGGGGTGGCGGGGGCCGAGCCAGAAGCGCAGGCCGTCCTTGCGGTTGCGGGGGATGACGTGCAGGTGGAGATGCGGGACGGACTGGCTGACCACGTTGTTGATCAGGATCATGGAGCCGTCGCAGCCGAGACCGTTCTCCACCGCGCGCTCGAGTCGTTGGGACATCAGGAAGAACGGGGTGACCCGGTCGGCGGGGAGGTCGCTGAGGAGTGGGATGTGGAGCCTGGGCACCAGGAGGGTGTGACCGCGGAACAGGGGTTTGTGATCGAGGAACGCGATCATGTGATCGTCTTCGTAGATCATGGTCGCGGGGAGGTCACCGGCGATGATCGCGCAGAACGTGCAGCGCCCGTCGCGGCTTGGCATGCGGGCCAGTGTAGTGCTTGTGATTCGACTCACGTTCGAGCGCTTTACTAGGTGCGGGGCACAGCATGGGTCCACTCCGTTGAATGGGGTGCACGATGAAGCTTTCCGTGACGCCGAAGCCGGCTCCGGGCTGGCTTCGGGAACTGGCCGATGCGCGCGCGACCTATCAGGAGCTGCTCGGCTGGCCGGTATCGGTTCAGGTGGGACGGCGCAGCCTGGTCGTGGCGGTGGGTTCGGCGCTGGCCGCGGTGGCCATGCCGGCGGCGCTGGGCGCGCGGGTCCGAGCGCAGCTGGGAATATCGATTCTCTCGGCGCCGATCGTGGCCAATCCGGACGGTACGCGGTGGACGTTCCTTGCCCGGCCGGACGAGCCGGTCCGGCCGGCGGTGGTCGAGGATCTGGCGGCGGCGGGGGTGCGGGTCGCGCCGGAAGGTAGCTACGTGGTGCTGCCGACCACCCTCGACCGGTCGAGCGGCCCGGCCGAGCGGTGGATCGACGAGCCGCGGCCCAACCGGATCCTGCCGCCGCTGCACGCGATCATCGCGCTCGCCCGCCGCCTCACGTATCGCGAGCTGCCGCGGACGGCGTGACGAACCGGATGTCGGGCGTGTCGCCGGGAGCGGCGAACTCGAGCAGCCGCGCGCCTTCCCGGGTCACCGCTGCGATGTCCGCTGTGGACAGACGGTTGAACGGCCGGACGGTCAGGGTGGCCGTACCGCGGTGTCTGGTGATCTTCCAGTCGCCGTTGGTGAAGCCGTCGACGAGCAGCATGCAGGGCTGGACGTTCGGCGGGTACTCCTGCCGCAGGGCGCGTTCGGTGATCACCCGGGAGCGGTCGGCGTGGGACAGCAGCAGGTTGTCGAAGTCGTAGAGAAAGCGCGGGGGAGCGGGGACGTCCGGGTCGGGCCGGGGCGCGTCCGGCAGGTCGAACAGCTCGCGGCCGTGCTCGTCGGCGAAGGTGACCAGGCCCGGCCGCAGCCGGTCGAACACCTCGCCCAGCCTGGTCAGGCCCGACCAGGTTTGCGCGTCCCGCACGCCGGCCGGTCCGAACGCGGCCAGGTAGCGCAGCACCATATCGTCCACTGAGGACTCAGGAGCCAGCCCGCGGCCGAGCCACGACTCGACCGTGGTGTGCGCCGGGCGCCCGCTCGCGCCCCAGACCCCCCTCGGCGGCACCTGGACCAGCGGCACCCAGGCCCGAACGGCCTGCGCCAGCGAGGCGGGATCCCGGTCCGGCCATTGGCGCGCCAGCGACCTGCCCAGCTCGCTGAAGATCAGCGGCCGCTCCTCGAGCAGCTCCCGGCCGGCCGCGATGAGCTTCTCGGCGTCCACACCGGAGAGGTTCTTGCCGAAGTTGCCGTTCATGCTGCGCTCGATGACCGGCTGCACCAGTGGGCGCAGCAGCAGGCAGTCCCGGGCGGTGACCAGGTGGATGGTCGAGCGCATCAGCGCCATGCGCACCACCTTGCGCTCGATGAGCAGGTCGGCGAGGCGCCGCGGATCGAACTCCGCCAGCCGGCACCACAGCCCGTGGTACCAGGTGTGCGGCGTCTGGGCCTGCAGCCCCACGAGGTGCTCGACCGCCTCGAGCATCGGCATGCTCGCCCGGCGCAGCAACAGCTGACGGTCCAACGTGGCGCGGTTGAGCGCGCGGCGGCGCAGAAGGGCCATGCCAAGAGTGTGGCCCGGTCCACCGACAACCGGCGGTGGACCGGGCCATTGCCCCCCGGCGAAACCCTTACGCGGCGTCCAGAACCGGCTCCTCGGCCGCGGGCTCCTCCTCGGCGTGCATGGCCGGCTTGGACTGCAGCAGGAACACGCCAAGCGTGATGCCCACCGCGAGCAGCCCGGCGCCGATCCAGAACGCGAGGTGGAAGCCGCCGGTCAGGGCGGCGGGGACCGGGTTCCCCTCGGCGAGCAGCGCGGTCGTGCGCCCGGTGGCCAGCGTGGCCAGGACCGCGAGCCCCAGCGCGCCGCCGACCTGAGCGGTCGTGTTGACCAGGCCGGACGCCAGCCCGGCGTCGCTCTGCGTGGCACCGGACATGGCCAGCGTCATCAGGCTCGGGAACGCCAGCCCCATGCCGAGGCCCACCAGCAGGACCGGGGCCAGCACGTCGGCGAGGAACTCCCCGTCGACCGGCGTGCGGGTGAACAGCAGCAGCCCGACCAGGGCCAGCGAGAGGCCGGTGACCAGCACCGGTCGTGCGCCGAACCGGGTGATGAGCCGGGCCGACAGACCGACCGACAGGCCGCCGATGGCGACCGCGGTCGGCAGGAACGCCAGGCCGATCTCCAGCGCGTCGTAGCCGAGCACCTTCTGCATGTACAGCGTGCCGAGGAAGAACATGCCGAACATGCCGGCCACCATCATGATCTGGATCAGGTTCCCGCCGGCCACGTTGCGCGACTTGAAGATCCGCATCGGCAGCAGCGGGTTGGCCGCCCGGAACTGGCGGACGATGAACCCGATCAGCAGCACGATGGCCAGCGCGCCGAGGCCGAGCGTGTGCGCCGAGCCCCAGCCGTGCTCCTCGGTCTTGACGATCGTGTAGACCAGCAGCATCAGCGACGCGGTGACCAGGAACGCGCCCAGCACGTCGGCGCCCCTGCCGAAGCCGATCCCACGGTCGCTCGGGACCAGCCGCGCGGTCAGCAGCGCGGCGGCGATGCCGATCGGGATGTTGACGAAGAAGATCCAGTGCCAGTTGAGCGACTGGGTCAGCACGCCGCCGAGCAGCAGGCCGACCGAAGCGCCGGCGGCGGCCACGAAGCTGAACACCCCGATCGCCTTGGTCTGCTCGCGCTGCTCGGGGAACATCGTCACGATCATGCCGAGCGTCACGGCGGTGGCCATGGCCCCGCCGACCCCCTGGACGAACCGCGAGATGATCAGCATCGCCGCGCTGGTCGACGCCCCGCACAGCACGGACGCCACCGTGAACACGCCGAGCCCGATCAGGAAGACGCGTTTGCGGCCGACGAGGTCCCCGAGCCGCCCGGCCAGCAGCAGCAGACCGCCGAAGGCGATCAGGTAGGCGTTGACCACCCAGGCCAGGCCGGTCTGGGTGAAACCGAGGTCGGACTGGATCGCCGGCAGCGCCACGTTCACGATCGTCATGTCCAGGACGATCATGAGCATGCCGGTGCACAGCACGTAGAGCGCCAGCCAGCGTGTATCTCGTGTCGACGAGGTCGACGAGGTCGTTGGAACGGTGTGTGCCACGGATCCCCTCCTGGTTGTGGTTCCAGGTGCGACCGTAGCAGATAGTTTCGTTCGGGACGATCTATTTTCAGACGAGTTACGCCTTGGGTGAACGCCGTCTCACGACGCGGTCACAGTGGACCGGTGTGGACAGTCGGCCCCTGACCAGAAGCTCCAACCCGTTGACGAAGCCCTCCCGGTCGCCGTCGGGCAGAGCGGCCAGCACGTCGGCGTAGATGCCGGCCACGACGTCGTGCGCCTTGGCCACCATCTCCTCGCCGGCCTCGGTGACGGCGACGATGCGGGCCCTGCGGTCGGTGGCCGACGGCCGGCGCTCGGCCAGCCCGGCCTTCTCCAGCTCGTCCATGGTGACGACCATGGTCGTCTTGTCCAGGCCGCACAGCTCGGCCAGCCGGATCTGGGACAGATCGCCGGCCATCGCATGGGACAGCACGCAGTAGTGCCGCGGGGAGACCCCGAGCCCGGTCAGCGCGGCGGTCAGCTCCGTCTGCAGCACGTGGCTGGCCTGCGACAGGAGGAACATGAGGTCGTGCTCGACCTCCGTCGGAGCTACTGTGCCCATTCCTCCAGGGTAGCAAGAAACTATCTGTTACGGGATTATCTGCCTACCGAATGACTTGTGCGTTACCAGCGGGTTGCCGTCAGCCGACCCTGGCGAGCCGCTGCTCGCGCGAGCGGGTGAGCGACAACCGGTGTCGGGTCTCGGCGTCCCTCGGCGTGTACACCGCCATGCGCAGGCCCTCGGCGGGCACGGCAAGCTCGGTGTAGACCAAGGTGAGCAGCCCGACCTGCGGATGCCGGAACCGCCGGACCCGCTCGGCGGGGGCGGCGACCTCGTGCCGCGCCCACAGCTCGGCGAAGTCCGGGCTGCGCTCGGCCAGCCGGCGAATGTCCTCCTCCCACTCGGGATCACCGATGTGTGCGGCGTACTCGGCTCGTAGGCGCGCGACGAGATGGCGAACCTCCGCTTCGTAGTCGACCAGCTTCTCGCGACCACCGGGCTCGGCGAAGCAGCACCACAGGACGTTGCCGTGCACGCACGGCAACGGGTGCCAGGCCCGGAACAGGTCCTCCTGCGCCCGGTTCCTGGCCAGCACGTCGTACCGGCCGTTGATCAGCGACGCCGGCAGCGGATCGAGCGAGCGCAGCATCTCGTGCAGCGACTCGGGCACGGTCCCGGCCACCGGCGGGTACCTGGGCGCCGCGTCGGCGAGCTGGTAGAGGTGCGCGCGCTCGGCGGGGTTGAGCCGCAGCGTGCGCGCCACCGCGTCGAGCACCTGGTCGCTGGCGTTGATCGGCCGGCCCTGCTCGAGCCAGGTGTACCAGGTGACACCGACGCCCGCGAGCAGCGCCACCTCCTCCCGGCGCAGGCCGGAGGTGCGCCGGCGGGCACCGGCCGGCAGCCCGACGTCTTGCGGGCTCAGCCGGGCTCGGTGCGCCTTGAGGAAGTGGCCCAACGCCGCTCGGCGCGGCGGTGCTGGCATCGCTGTGGCGGTCACGTCGATGATCCTCCCCGAGGGGTCTGACATTTTTGACCCATCCGCCATCCCCGGGCATCTCCGCGCTCAGCCGGGTGCTGCGGATACCAGCATCAAGCGGCTCTCGGGTGCCCGGTGTTCCCGCCGCCAAGGTCGAACCATGACCACACAGGCGGATCTCCTCCAACGGCCGGCGGAGCCGGGCGGCGCGCGGTGGCCCATGCTCGCCGTGCTGCTCGCCGGCCAGTTCATGGCGCTGCTCGACGTCACGATCGTCAACGTCGCGATGCCCGCGATGCGGCTCGACCTGGCCGCGTCGGGCGCCGAGCTGCAGCTGATCGTCGCGGGATACACGGTCAGCTACGCGATGCTGCTGATCACCGGGGCCCGGCTGGGCGACCTGTACGGCCGGCGCCGGGTGTTCCTGACCGGGCTGCTGGTGTTCACCGCGAGCTCGCTGCTGTGCGGCCTCGCGCCGGACGCCACCACGCTGATCGTCGCGCGGTTCCTGCAGGGCGCCGGGGCGAGCCTGATGGTGCCGCAGATCATGAGCATGATCCAGATCCGGTTCCACGGCCCGGCGCGGGCCACGGCGCTGAGCGCGTTCTCGGCGGTGATCGCGGTGGGCGCGATCGCCGGGTCGATGCTCGGCGGGCTGCTGGTGTCCGCCGACCTGCTCGGCACGGGTTGGCGGCCGGTGTTCCTGGTCAACGTGCCGTTGGGACTGCTCGTGGCCGTGCTGGTGCCGCGGCTGGTGCCGCCGGACGGCCCGCGGGGCACCCGCCGGCTCGACCTCGCCGGGCTGGCGGTGGCGGTTCCCGCGGTGTTCCTCGTGGTGCTGCCGCTGGTGCTCGGGCACGAGCGGGGCTGGCCGGCGTGGATCTTCGTCAGCATCGCCGCCGGGCTGGCGCTGGCCGCGGTGTTCGTGGTGGTGGAGCGCCGGGTGGCCGCCCGCGGCGGGGATCCGTTGCTGCGCCTGGACGTGCTGCGGGTGCCCGGGGTGCGGTCCGGGCTGCTCGCGCTGGGCGCGGGCATGACAGCCTACGGCGGGTTCCTGTTCGTCTTCACCCTGCACCTGCAGGCCGGGCTCGGCGACAGCGCGCTGCGGGCCAGCCTGACCTTCGCCCCGGCCGCCGCGGTGTTCGGGCTGTTCGGGTTCTACTGGCGCCGGCTGCCCGGTCGGATCCACCACCTGCTGACGCCCGCCGGTTTCGTGCTGACCGTCGGCGCGTACCTGATCGTCGCGGCGGCGCTGCGGGGCGGCACGCACGGCGGGGTGTGGCTGCAGGTGGGTCTGCTGGGGTTCGCCGCGGCCATGGGCGCGGCGTTCAGCCCGCTGCTGACCAACGCCCTGGTGCGGGTGCCGCTGTCGGAGGCGGCGGACGCCAGCGGGCTGCTCACCACCACCGTGCAGCTGGGCCAGGTGGTCGGCGTCACGACGTTCGGCAGCCTGTTCCTGACGCTGGCCGGCCGGCCCGGTCCGCTCGCCTCCGCGGGGGCGATCGCCACCGCCCTGGTGTGGGTCGCGGTCCTGCTCGGGTTCGGCGCGCTGGCCGCGGTGGCGCTGACCAGAACCGTCGTCAGGTCAACGTGATCAGCACCTTGCCCACGGCGCCGCCCTGGACGGCGTCGTGGGCCTCCTTGGTCCGCTCGAGGGGGTAGTGGTGCAGCGGCAACCCGGCGTCCTTGCCGACCCGGAACGCGCCCGCCTCGACGGCCGCCGACACGTCGGCCACCGCATTGTCCTTCGCTGCCTCGGGAATCGTGTAGAGCAGCAGGAACTCGTAGCGGATGTTGCGCCACATCAGGGAACGCACCGGTAGGGTGACCCGGTCGCCGCCATCGGTGGCGTAGACGGCGACGACGCCGTTGGGGGCCAGGACGGCCGCGTCGAGCTCGGCGTTGCCGGCGGGCGACACCTCGACGACGATGTCCACTCCGTCCGGCGCGTGCGAGCCGATCACGGCGGCCGCGTCCTCGGTGCGGTAGTTGACCACGTGGTCGGCCCCGGCCGCCCTGGCCAGCTCGGCCTTCTCCGGGCTGCTGACCGTGGTGATCACCGTGGCGCCGGCCCACTTGGCGAGCTGGATCGCCGCGTTGCCCACCGCGCCGGCGCCCCCGGCGACCAGCACGGTCTGCCCGGCGAGCGCGCCGGGCCCGAGCCGGTCGTTGTCGTGCAGGGTCAGGGCGCGGTGCGCGGTCCGGGCGGGGATGCCGAGGTCCGCGCCCAGCTCGAACGACGCCCCGTCGGGCAGCGGCACCGCCTGCCGGGCCGGCAGCACGACGTACTCCTGCGCCGTGCCGTCCGGGCGCTGCCAGTTCGCGTCCCACAGCCAGACCCGTTGGCCCACCGAACGGTCCGGCGTGTCCGGGCCGACCGCGTCGATCACGCCGGCGCCGTCCTGGTTGGGCACGATCTCGCCCTCGGGCTCGTCGACCCGGCTGCGTTGCTTCCAGTCGGTCGGGTTCACCGCGGACACGGCGACCTTGACGCGGACCTGGCCGGGCCCCGGTTCGGGCACCGGCCGGTCCACGAGCTCGAATCCGCCCTTGCGGGCGTAGATGATGGCCTTCATACCTCCTTCAATCAGGCCGCGGCGGCCGGTTGTTCCCGGCGCAGGCGGGGCAGCATCAGCGCGGGCACCAGGGCGACGGCGATCAGCGCCAGGGCGACCCAGAACGTCGAGCCGAAACCCGCCGCCCCGGACCCGATCGAGCGCTGCAGCACCACCGCCAGCACCGCGGTGCCGATCGACGATCCCAGCCGCTGCACGGTGGTCAGCGCGCTGGTCGCGGCCGGCACGTCGGCACGCGTCATGCCGTGGTACGCCGCGGCCATGGACGGCATGATCGACGCGCCGAGACCGAGCCCGATCGTGAACAGCGCCGCGGCCAGCAGCACGTAGGACGTGTCCGCGGTGACCTGGGTGTAGGCCAGCGTGCCGGCCAGCGCGAGCCCCAACCCGATCGGGACGACCACGCCTGCGCCCGCCCGGTCGGTGATCCGGCCGGCCAGCGGCATCGCGACGCCCGCGCCGATCGCCTGCGGTGTCAGCAGCAGACCGGTGGCCAGCGCGTCCTGGCCACGGATCAGCTGCCAGTACAAGGGAATCAGCACCAGCATGCCGAACAGCGCGACCGCGATCAGCAGGTTGGTCACCGCCGACGTGGCGAACGCGCGCTGCCGGAACAGCGACAGGTCGATCAGCGCGCGACCCTTCCGGTTCGCGGCGTGCGCCACGTATCCGGCGATCAGCGCCGCGCCGGCGGCCAGCCAGGCCAGCGTGCTCGCGCCGCCGAACCCGCCGTCGACCCCCGCCTCGGACAGCCCGTAGGTGAGCGCGGTGACGCCGGCGCAGAGCAACACCAGCCCGCGGACGTCGAGCCGGGCCCCGGGCCGCGCCTCGCCGGCCGGCAGCAGCCGCGCGGCGAAGACCACGGCCACGGCGCCGATCGGCAGGTTGACCAGGAAGATCCACCGCCAGCTGATCGTGGTCACGATCAGCCCGCCGATCACCGGCCCGGCCACCGAGCCCATCAGCAGCGGAATGCCGATCATGCTCAGCACCCTGGCCATCCGCTGCGGCCCGGCCGCCTGGGCCAGGATCGCCTGGCCGACCGGAAGGATCAGGCCGGCGCCGACCCCCTGCAGCACCCGGAAGGCGATCAGCGAGCCCACCGACCAGGCGACGCCGGCAAGCGCGGAGCCGGCCAGGAACACCGAAACCGAGCCGATCCAGACCCGCTTGGCGCCGAACCGGTTGGTGGCCCAGCCGGCCACCGGGATCACGCTGGCGAAGCCGAGCAGGTAGGCGGTCAGCACCCACTGGATGGTGGCGATCGGCGCGCCGAACTCCGTCGCCAACGTGTTGATCGCCACGTTGACGATCGTCGCGTCCAAAATGGACAGAATGGTCCCCAGCACGACCACGCTGCCAAGGGCGAGCAGCCGGCGGTCAAGCCGGTCGGTAGTCGC
Source organism: Actinophytocola sp. (assembly GCF_035942955.1). Taxonomy (GTDB): domain Bacteria; phylum Actinomycetota; class Actinomycetes; order Mycobacteriales; family Pseudonocardiaceae; genus DASYTH01. The sequence continues at coordinate 30,290 of NZ_DASZCQ010000323.1, forward strand.
GGTCGTCATCGCGCTCTCCCTCCGGGCGGATGTTGAGGTTGACGTGGAACACGTTGTCCGGGTCGTAGGCCCGCTTGACCGCGCGCAGCCGCCGGAAGCTCTCCGGGGTGAACGCGGTCCGGACCGCCGCCGGGTCGTGCAGGAAGTTCAGGAACGAGCCGCCGTTGCCACGCCGCCCGATCGCCTCGGCAGCTCCCGGCCCGGACACGGAGAACTGCGCGGTAGGGTGTCCGGCCGGGCCGGCGTCGGCGACCGGCCTCGCCAATGCTCCGCCCCACTGCTTGATCTCGACTTGAGTCTCGGCAACGACGATGCCGTCGATCACCGGGTCGGGCAGCGTGTCGAACAGCCCGAAGCCGAACGGCGGCAGCGCGGGGAGCTTGACGTCGGCGTAGGCCACCGCGCGCAGCTCCTCGTGGACCGGTTCGCTCCACAGTGGACGAAGAGCACGCCGGGCCGCGGCGCCGTCGCCGATGTGCAGGACCTTGACGGTGAACGTCCGGCCTTGGCCGAGCAGGACGCCCGTGCTCAGCTCGTCGGGCGCGGTCGGCGCCCAGTCGCGGTACCGGGCAAGGAACTCCGCCGCCCGCTCGACCGGGAAGCGCGCCACGCCGGCGTAGACCTCGGCGACCGGGTGCAGCCGGAACTCCAGCGAGGTCACCACGCCGAAGTTGCCGCCGCCGCCGCGCAGCGCCCAGAACAGCTCGGGGTGGCGCTCCCGGCTCACGGTGACCAGGCTCCCGTCGGCGGTGACCACGTCGGCGCGCACCAGGCTCTCGGCGGCGAGGCCGAATGCCCTGGACAGCTGGCCGAAGCCGCCGCCGAGCGTGTAGCCGGCGACGCCGACGCCCGGCGCCGTCCCGGACAGCGGCGCCAGGCCGAACGGCGCCGCGGCCGTGATCACCTCGGCCCACCGGGTGCCGGGTCCGGCCCTTGCCGCCCGCCGGTCGGGGTCGACGAGGACCCCGGCCATCCGGGAGGTCTTGAGCAGTAAGGCCCCGTCGGACGGGACGTGGGTGCCGTGCCCGGTGGCCTGCACGGCCAGCGGGACGCCGGTGGTGCGGGCCCAGGTCACGGCCGCCTGGACGTCGCGAGGGCCGGCGGCCTCGGCGACCAGCACCGGCCGCGCGTCCAAGCCGGGGTTGACCGCGGCCCGCTGGGTGTCGTAGTCGCCGTCGCCGGGCCGGAGCACCCGGCCGCGGAAGGTGGCCTCGAGTCGCTTGCTCATCGTCGTCTCCCATCATGTGGAGGTACTTCCTCCGTTTGATGGCTACGTTAGCACCATGCGGAGGATTTGTCTCCACTTTTGCGCACGAAAGTGGAGATTTTCCCTCCGATTGGCTGCTATGCTGGGCCCATGCAGGAAGCGCGCCCGCTGCGGGCCGACGCCAGGCAGAACCGCGACCGGATCCTGGCCGCGGCCCGGGACGTGTTCGTCGAGCTGGGCCCCGGCGCCCCGCTCGAGGAGATCGCCCGGCGCGCCGGGACCGGCATCGCCACGCTCTACCGGCGCTTTCCCTACCGGCACGCGCTGATGCGGGCGGTGGTGCTGGATGCGCTGGAGCGCACCGCGGAGGAGGCCCGGCTGGCCACCGAGGAGGAGCCCGACGCGTTCCGCGGGCTGGCCCGCTACATGCACCGCGCGCTGGATATCCGCGTGGCCGCGGTGATTCCCGCGCTGCTCGACGAGATCTCCATGGACGACGAGGAGATCCGGGCGGTCAGCGACCCCGGGGTCAAGCTGATCCAGGGCCTGATCGACGCCGCCAAGCGGGACGGCGCGCTGCGCCCGGACGTGACCTTCGGCGACATCGGCACGCTGGTGGTCCGGCTGTCCCGGCCGCTGCCCGGCAGCTTCCCGCGCGAGGTCAACGACCGGCTCGGCCACCGCCACCTCGACCTGCTGATCAACGGCCTGCGTGCCACGCAGGGCGCCGAGGCCGACATCGGTGGCCCGGCGATGACGTTCGACGATCTCCAGGAGATGCGAAGGTCCCCTTCGCCGGACTGACCGGAGCGAAGGGGACCTTCACGCTTCGTTACACCGCCACGGGCTCCCTGACCTCGTCCTCCGGGGCGGCCGCCGGATCGGCCGGCTTGCCCCTCGGCAGGAACAGCGCCGGCACGAAGGCCACCGCGAGCAGGACGAGGGACCAGACGAACGTCGACGCGACGCTCCGTCCCCCGGCGGGCTCGGCGCCCCGAAGATCGCGTGTACCTCGAAGCCAGCTCGAACCGATTCCGTGGACGACGTCCCCGTTCAAGATCATTTGTGGGCCCGCGCGGGGAGAATGGAACGGGGCCCGTCCTCCGGGAGGAGTGCGGGCTGACTAGGTAGAGGTGCGGCGAAAGTCGTGCGGCGGCGGTGTGGGATTGCCGCCGTATTGGTGATCGGGGGCACGGGTTTACCCGGCAGTGCAAGTTGCCGCCGGCAGCGTGCCGCTTCTGCAGTTATGCGGAGCGTTTTACGATGGGCAACACGGGTCCGGGTCGGTCTGAGAGGGGAACGTCTTGGGGCTCAGACTTCTCGGACCCATCGAGCTTGTTGTGGATCGCCGCTCGTTGGATATCGGCGGGCCACGGCAGCGGGTCGTGTTGGCGATGCTGGGGCTCAACGCCAATCGGGTGACACCGGTCGAGCAGTTGATCGACGCCGTGTGGGACACCTCCCCGCCCTCGACGGCCCGCGGACAGATCCAGATCTGCATCTCGGCGCTGCGCAAGCTGTTCGCCGACGCCGGGCAGCCGGACGCGATCAAGACGCGGCCGCCCGGCTACCTGCTCGAGATCCCCGCCAGCGAGCTGGACAGCGAGCAGTTCGCCAGCATGGTGCTGCTGGCACGGACCCATGGCGACGCCGGGCGGCTGGACGAGGCCGCGGCCACGCTGCGCGGCGCGCTGGCCCTGTGGCGGGGCCCGGCGCTGGCCGGCGTGCACAGCGACCTGGTCCAACGCGGCGCCGCGCTGCTCGAGGATCGCCGGCTGTCGGCGGTCGAGGAGCGGCTGCGGCTCGACCTCGCCCTCGGGCGGCACGAGGAGATCACCGGCGAGCTGCGGGCCCTCGTCAACGAGCATCCGCTGCACGAGAAGCTGTACGGGCTGCTGATGCTCGCGTTGTACCGCTCCGGCCGGCAGGCCGAGGCGCTCGAGGTGTGCCGGCTGGCGCGCACCACGCTGGTCGAGGAGCTGGGCATCGACCCCGGCCAGGAGCTGCAGGCCCTCGAGCGGGCGATCCTCAACCGCGACCCGGCGCTGGACCTGCCGGTCACCGCCGCGCCGTCGGCGTCGGCCAGGTCCGCCGACGAGCATCCGGCGGCCACCGCACCCGCGTCGTCGACCGAGCAGATCGTCATCCCGCGGCAGCTGCCGGCGAGCATCGCCGACTTCACCGGGCGGCAAGGCCATCTCGGGGAGATCAAGCAGCTGCTGGCCGAGCGGCCGGACGCGGCCGCCATGCGGATCGTGGCCATCTCCGGCAAGGGCGGGGTGGGCAAGTCCAGCCTGGCCATCCGGGTTGCGCACGAGCTGGCCGACGCCTTCCCCGACGGCCACCTCTACGCCGACATGCAGGCGCCGGGCGGCGAGGATCCCACGGCCACGCTGCTGGCCCGGTTCCTGCGGGCGCTGGGGGTCAGCGGCCCGGCGGTCCCGGAGGACCTGCAGGAACGGGTGGAGATGTACCGCAGCCGGCTGGCCGACAAGCGGTTGCTGGTCGTGCTGGACGACGTGACCAGTGAGGAGCAGGTCGTCCCGCTGCTGCCCGGCAGCCCGACTTGTGCCGTGATCACGACCAGCCGGGCGCGGCTGTCCGGCCTGTCCGGCGCGCACTGGGCGGACGTGGACGTGTTCGACGCCGACATGTCGCTGGAGCTGCTCGCCAAGATCATCGGCTCGGACCGGGTGGAGGCCGAGCGCGCCGCGTCCAACGAGCTGGTGGACTTCTGCGGCGGGCTGCCGCTTGCGCTGCGGATCGCCGGCGCCCGGCTGGCGTCGCGGCCGCACTGGCGTATCGACGGGCTGGTCGCGCGGCTGGAGGACGAGGCCCGCCGGCTCGACGAGCTGGCTCATCACGGGTTGGAGCTGCGCTCCAACATCGGCCTGACCTACCGGGGGCTCAGCAAGCAGGCCAAGCGGCTGTTCGGGCTGGTCGCGCTGATCGAGGCGCCGCACTTCCCGGCGTGGACGGCCGCCGCGCTGCTGGACACCGGTCTGTACCAGGCGGAGGACGTGCTGGAGACCCTGGTCGACGCCCAGGTCCTGGACACCGTCGACCTGCCGGGCGCGCGTCAGCTGCGCTACCGGTTCCACGACCTGATCCGGGTCTACGCCCGCGAGCAGCTGATGGCCACCGAGTCCGAGGCCGAGCGGGAGGCCGCGCTGACCAGGGTGCTTGGCGCCTGGCTCGGGCTGGCCGAGGAGGCCCACCGCAAGGATCACGGCGGCGACTACACGATCCTGCACGGCAGCGCGAAGCGGTGGCAACCGAGCCAGCGGCACGGCATGGACTCGGTCGGCAACCCGATGGAGTGGTGGGCCAGCGAGCGGCGGGCCATGGTGGCCGCGGTCCGGCAGGCCGCCGAGGCGGGCATGGACGAGCTGTGCTGGGATCTCGCGCTGACGTCGGTCACGCTGTTCGAGGCCAAGGGCTACTTCGACGACTGGCGGGAGACCGCCCAGCTCGCCCTGGACGTCGCGCGCAAGGCCGGCAACCGCACCGGCGAGGCGGCGATGCTCTACTCGCTGGGCACGCTGCACCTGTTCCAGAAGCGGCTCGACGAGTCGGAGCGCTGCCTTGCCGAGGCGCTGGAGATGTTCCGGGCCGAGGACAACGCGCACGGCTGCGGGCTGGTGCTGCGCAACGCGGCGTTCGTGGACGGGCTGCACGGCAAGACCGCCGACATGCTGGCCAAGTACACCGAGGCGCTGCGCATCCTGCGCGACGTCGGCGACCGCGTCGGCGAGGCGCACGTCCTGCGCAGCCTGGCGAAGTTCGAGGTGGACAACGGCGACGTCGGGCGCGCGCAGCGGATGCTCGAGGAGTCGCTGGCCATCTGCCAGGAGGTCCACTGCCTGCGCGGCGAGGCCCAGGCGCTGTACCGGTTCGCCGAGCTGTACCTGCACACCGACCGGATCGAGCTGGCCAGGCAGGCGTTGCACCGGGCGCTGCGCATCGTGCGTGACCTCGGCGATCCGATCGGCGAGGCGTACGCCCTGTACGGGCTGGGCATCGTGCGGCACCGGGAGGGCCGGCTGGACAACGCGGTGACCACGCTGGTGCACGCGCTGGACGTGGCCCGGCGGGTCGGCGAGCAGCTGGTCGAGGGGCAGGCGCTGTACGCGCTCGGCGAGATTGCGCTGGCCAGGGGCAGTCATTCGGCGGCCGCGGCACATCTGAGCGAGGCCCGGCAGCTGTTCGACCAGGTGGGTTCGGGGTTGTGGCACGCCAAGACGCTGATCCTGCTGGCCGAGGTCCATTCCGCCGAAGGGGACGAGGAATTGGCCGGCAATGAGACGGCCGAGGCCGCGGCGCTGCTGGCCGGGGTCGATTCCCGGGAGTCGGCCGAGCTGCGCGCCGGGCTGTCGCGGGCCCGGTCGGCAACCGCGACCAGGGGTCCGACCTCGGCGGACCGGGCGGATCGGGCCTAGCGCGCCAGGACTGGTTATCCGTAGGAAGAACGGCCGGTGTCCCCGGCTGGACAACGGCCGCCTTCCACCAACTTTCAGATATCACAATCACAAAGGCGCGCCGTTGATATTCTGGCGCTTACTTCGTGATTCTTTCTTGCTGCCCGAAGCCAGTTCACCGCTCGGCGCCTTCGATCGGCTTTGTGCCGGCTGTCAGGATTCTTTCTCCCGACCGGTGGTCGGCCGATAGAAATTGAGAAGATTCCGTGCACACATTGTGCGCGCCAGCCGGTAGAATCGGGAGCGGACCAGGAAAGGCAGTCCACATGGCCAGATCAATACTCGAGCTCGACGGCGACGCTCTGTGGACCGCGTTCGAGCAGATCAACCCGGTTGACCTGCTCGTCGACGAGCTGACCGGCCGCACGGACGACCGCGTCGACTGGAACCCGCACCACCTCGGCCGCTTCGTCGCATGGCAGCGCACCACCAAGGACGACGACGGAACCGAGCGCGCCCTGCTCGAGGACCCCGGCACCGGCGAGCGGTGCCTGCTGCCGGCCGACGGCCTGCGCGCGTCCCGGACCGCCACCCTGGGCGCGCTCGCCGCCCGGCAGATGCTCACCCCGACCGTGGTCACCGCCACCGTGCTGGGCACCAGCCCGGCGGCCCAGCTGCAGCTCGCGGTGATCGCCCGCCACGTGCCGGACGTCAGCCACATCGCGGTGTGCCCGACCCCGGGCGGGGGTTTCCCGCTCGAGCCGCGGGTGGTGGACCAGGTCGACCTGGCCGGCATCGGGCTGTCCGTCACGTCCGGCATGGCCGAGGCGGTGTTCGGCGCCAACCTGGTGATCATCGCCGACGGCGGGCCGTGGCCGCTGATCCCCGGGCAGCTGCCGAGGGGCGCGGTCGTGGTCAACGCCACCGGGCAGGACCTGCCGGTCGAGCTGGTCAACGGCGTTGACGAGATCTACGTCGACGACGCCAAGGCGCTCGAGGCCAACCGGCACCGCTACTTCATCCGGTCCCACCTGTCCAGCCGGATCGGCGTCGGGGCGCCGACCCGGACCACCGGTGGGCGCCGCCGCCCGCACATCGAGGCCCCGCTGGGCGAGGTGCTGACCGGCGGCCACCCCGGCCGCACGCATCTCGACGACACCCTGCTCGTCGAGCTGCTCAGCACCGACACGCTGGACGCCCAGCTGGCCTGCGAGCTGCACCGCGCCGCGCTCGAGCGCGGTCTCGGCGTACGCCGCTCCGAGTAACGGCGCCGCATGGGACGCGGGCTGGACTCCGATGCCGTGGCGAAGCTGCTGGCCGAGGTCCTGCCCGGACCCGTGACGGTCGAGCGGATGCACCCGGTGACGGGCGGGGCCTCGGCCGACACCTGGTCGCTCGACGTGACCGACGGTTCGGGCGCCGGGCACGCGCTGATCCTGCGGCGGGACGCCGGGCGCGGCGGCGTGAGCTTGGGGCTGGACGCCCGGACCGAACCCCTTGTGCAGCGGGTCGCCGCCGAGGCGGGGGTGCCGGCGGCAAGGGTGCTGGCGATCTTCGCCGAGGATGCCGCGCTCGGCACCGGGTACGTGATGGAGCGGCTGGCCGGGGAGACCATTCCGCGGCGGTTGCTCCGCGACGAGGCCTACTCCGCCGCCCGGGAGCGGCTGGTCGCCGACTGCGCGGCGGCGCTGGCCGCGATCCACGCCGTGCCGGTGGTCCGGCTGCCCGCGCTGCCCCGGCTGCCGGCCCGCGAACAGGTGGCGCTGCTGGAGTCGCTGCACCGCTCGGTGGGCCAGCCGGTGCCGGCGTTCGAGCTCGGCCTGCGCTGGTTGCGGGACAACCTGCCGCCGCCGGGGCCGATCACCTTGGTGCACGGGGATTTCCGCACCGGCAACCTGCTCGTCGACGAGCGCGGTCTGGTCGCCGTGCTGGACTGGGAGCTGGCGCATCTCGGCGATCCGATGGAAGACATCGGATGGCTGTGCACCCGGGCGTGGCGGTTCGGCGGGGCCGGTGAGGTCGGCGGGTTCGGTGCGCGCCGGGACCTCGACGCGGCGTACGGCTCGGCGATCGCTGCGGAGCGGGTGCGGTTCTGGGAGGTTCTCGGCGCCCTGAAGTGGGGCGTGATCTGTCAGCTGCAGTCGTTCGCGCACCTGCGCGGGGAGGCGCGCTCGGTGGAGCGCGCCGCGATCGGCCGCCGCGTCACCGAGGCCGAGCTGGATCTGCTGCTGCTCATCTGCTGAAGGGAGCGCCGAATGCTCGACGAACGGCCGACGGCCGCCGAGCTGGTCGCCGCGGTGGCCGAGTTCCTCGAGCGGGAGGTCCTGGCCGCCCTCGACGGCCGCATCGCCTTTCACACCAAGGTGGCCGCCAACGCACTGCGGATCGTGGAGCGGGAGCTGACCTCCGGGCCCGCCGTGGCCGCGGCCGAGCTGGCCCGGCTCCGCACGCTCACCGGCGCCGACGGCGACCTGCCCACGCTCAACGCCGTGCTGGCCGGCAAGATCCGCGATGGATCCATCGTGGACGATGCGCTACGGGACCACCTCGTGCGCAGCGCGCTGTCCCGGCTGGCCATCGACAACCCGCGGTACCCGTCGCTGGCCGACGCCGCGGAGCGCTGGCCCGACGCTCACTGACCCTCCCAGGGCGGCGTGCCCAGGTATGCGCGGCGGATCAGGGTGACCCAGCGCTGGACCGCGTCCTCGTTGGGGGCGAACGGACCCGGGCGGAAGTGCGGGGAGGCGAGGCCGCGCTGGACCGACTCGCAGGCGGCCCAGTCCTGCCGGTTGGTGCGGTCCCAGAACCGCTCGGCGTAGGACGCGTCGAGCACGCCCTCGGCGACGTACCAGGAGCACTCGACGCGCGTGGTGTCCGGGGCGAGCGGGCGCAGGCGGTGGGTCATCACGTAGTCCGGGTGCAGGGACAGCAGCAGATCCGGGAAAAGGGCGAGGTAGAGCACCCGGCGACGGTCCACACCGGGCAGGAAGGCGCCCCGGGAGCGGCCGTCGAGCGACATGGTCTCCGCGCCCTCGCGCAGGTCCATGGCGCCGCCGACCCAGGCGCCAGGCAGGTCGTAGTTGTGGCCGCTGTTCGGCGGGGACACCGCGCACAGCTCGGGGTGGATCCGCGGGCAGTGGTAGCACTCCTGGTAGTTCTCGACGATCACCTTCCAGTTGGCCCGCACCCGGTAGTCGTGCCGCGCGGCCAGCTTCAGCTTCTCCGGCGCGTACGGGGCGACCAGGCCGGCCAACTCTCCCAAGTGGACGGTGAACGGAGCGGCGTCGCCGGTCGCGTTGACGAACACCCAGCCGTGCCAGACCTCGACCGGGAGCGGGACGAGGCCGTGGTCGGCGGCGGAGAATCCCGGCACGTCACGGAACCGCGGCGCCGCCCGCAATGCTCCGTCCAATGTGTACACCCAGGCGTGGTACGGGCACACCACCACCCGGCCGTCCGCGGACCCGCCGTCAGGCAGCAGCTCGTGCCCCCGGTGCCGGCAGGTGTTGGCGAACGCCGCCGTCCGGTCGCCGTCCCTGGTCAGCAGCACGGGCACGTCGCCGACCGTCACGCCGTGCTGGGCCGGCAGCTCGTCCACCCGGCCGACGCAGCTCCACGTGCCGGCGAACAGGTGGCGGCGTTCCCAGGCGAGCACCTCGGCGCGGACGTAAGCCCGTGCCGGCAGCAGCGTCGGCGCGCCGACCGGCTCGTCGACCGAAAGCGGTGCGGGCGGCCAGGAAGCGGTCACGGCGCGACGCTACCCGGCCGGTGCGATGTGACCGAGCCTGCGGGACAGCGTGCCGGCGGCGTCGGCGACCAGCGGGCCCAGCTCTGCGGCGCGCGCCAGGACCCTGGCGGCCGGGCCCGCGATGCTCATCGCGGCGACGGGGCGGCCGGTCCGGTCCCGGACGGCGGCCGCCACGCAGCCGACGTCCGGCTCGTTCTCGATGTTGTCGACGGCCCAGCCGCGCCGGCCGGTCCGGTCCAGCTCGTCGAGCAGCACGCCCCGGTCCACGATCGTGTTGGGGGTCAAGCGATCCAGCCGCATCCGCGCCACCCGTTCCACGCGTTCGCCTTGGGGCAGCGCGGAAAGCCAGGCCTTGCCGAGCGACGTCGCATGCTGCGGCCGCCGGGTGCCGAGCTGGCAGTGCAGGGTCACCGCGTTGACGCCGCGGTCCTTTCCCACGTAGACCATGGCGTCGCCGTCCGGCACGGCCAGGAAGATCGTCTCACCGCTGCGCGCGGCCAGTCCGGAGAGGAACTGCGGCGCCGCCTTGTGCAGGTCGGTCGCGGCCATGGCCTGCACGCCGAGCTCGACCATCCGCGCGCCGAGCCGGACCCGGCCGGTCACGTGGTCGGCCTCCAGGTAGTCGAGCTCCTTGAGCGTGTTGACGATCCGGTACACCGCGCTGCGGGACAGCCCGAGCTGCGTGGCGATCGCGTTGGTGGAGATCTCCTGGCGCGCGCCGACGTGCTCGAGCACGGCCAGGCCCCGCTCAAGGGTTCCGATGTGCTGCCGCTGCGCGGCGGTCACGCCGTTCACGGGAAAGCCAGGCACCGTCCACCCCCGATCCGCGCACCCGTGTACCACTCAGCGGTACATGTCACCACTGGATGGGAAGACGGTAACACCTCCGATGAATTTGGGAAAGCCCTTTCCTGGTGTGGGCTCGGGGCACCGGCAGGTCCCGCCGGTTTGCCCTCGTGGCTCGCTGGGTACGCCCCGTTATCCGAGCAGCCGAAGTGGATCATAACGACAGAAGGTTGTGGCGATGACTACCGCGCGAGACATCATGACCCCGAACCCGACCTGCGTGCGGACGAGCGACACGGTGCTCGACGCGGCCCGCAGGATGGCCGAGGAGTCCGTCGGCGCGTTGCCCGTCTGCGGCGAGGACAACCGGCTCAAGGGCATGCTGACCGACCGCGACATCGTGGTGAAGGTGCTGGCCGCCGGCAAGGACCCGCGGGCCATGCACGCCGGCGAGGTGCCGCACGGCACCGTGGTGACCGTGGCCGCCGACGATGACGTGGAGCAGGTCATGCGGACGATGAAGGAGCACCAGATCCGCCGGGTTCCGGTGCTCGAGGGGCACGATCTGGTCGGGATCGTGGCTCAGGCGGACGTCGCTCGCTCGATGTCCGAGTCCCAGGTCGGCGACATGGTTGAAGCGATCTCTCAGAGTTGAGCGAGGAGGCGCCCTGCGCGATAGTGTGACGCGGGGTGATGACGGCATGGGCGCTGACGCCGCACCGGGTGATAGTTCGAGCTTCGTGCATCCAGCGCTCTTCTACCGCGGCATCGACGACTACCTGGCCGGCGTGGGCGGGTTCGTCCGGAACGGGCTGGCGGCCGGGGAGCCGGTGTTCGTCTCGGTTCCGCCCGAACGCCTCGCCCCACTGCGCGCCTTCCTGGGCGTCGACGCCGATCGGGTCGTCCTGCACGACATGTCGGAGGTGGGTCGCAACCCCGGGCGGATCCTGACCGCCCTCACCGACTTCGCCGCCCGGCGCGGCGCCGGCCGGGCGTGGCTGGTCGGCGAGCCCATCTGGCCGTCCCGCTCGCCGCTGGAGATCCGCGAGGCCACCCGGCACGAGGCACTGATCAACCTGGCGTTCGCCGACGTGCCGGTGACGATTCTGTGCCCCTACGACGTTTCCGGGCTCGATCCGCACACCGTGGCCGACGCGTGGCGCACGCACCCGGTGGTGTGGGCGGACGGCGCGGAGATGCCGAGCACCGAGTACGCCGACCCGTACGCGGTGAGCACCGACTGCGACGCGCTGCCCGCCGAGGAACCGGCCAAGGCGGTGCGGATGTCGCTGGGGCCGGGAGAGTTGGCCTTGGTGCGGATGCGTGCCGTGGAGTTCGGCCGGGCATCGGGCCTGCCCCCGGAGCGCCTGGCGGATCTCAAGCTGGCGGTGGGCGAGGCCGCGGCCAACACGCTGCGCCACGGCGGCGGCGCCGGCAAGGTGACGATGTGGCGGACACCCACCGAGGTGATCGTCGAGGTGCGCGATGGCGGCCGGCTGGCCGATCCGCTGTCCGGCCGGCTGCGGCCACCCCTCGGCGCGGTCGGGGGCCGTGGGTTGTGGCTGATCCACCAGGTGTGCGACCTCGTGGAGCTGGGCTCCGGGCTGCTCCGGCTGCACATGCGGATCACGGCACGTGCTGAGCCGGCGCCGTGAGGTCCTCGTCCAGGTGCGTCGCGATCAGCTGCACCAGCCGGTCGGCGTCCACCGGCTTGGTCACGTAGTCGTTGGCGCCCGCGGCGAGCGTGCGCTGCCGGTCCTCGGCCATGGCCTTGGCGGTCACCGCGATGATCGGCAGGTCGGCGTGCTGCGACATGTTCCGGATGGCGGCGATTGTGGCGTTGCCGTCCAACTCGGGCATCATCACGTCCATCAGCACCAGCGCGATGTCGTGGTGCTGCTCGAGGACCCGGATGCCGGACACACCGGTGTCGGCCGAGACCACGTCGAAGCCGTGCCGTTCCAGGACCGCGGTCAGGGCGAAGACGTTGCGCGGGTCGTCGTCGACGATCAGCACCTTCACACCGCGGAACCGCCCGGTCGGCGCGGTCGAGGCCGGTTCGGGGATCACCGCGGGGATCTCGTGCCGCGGCGTGTCCTCGATCAGCTCGTCGGGCGCGTTGACCGGCGCCGGTAACGGGGTGGCCGGCAGGTAGAGGGTGAACGTGCTACCCACGCCGGGCTCGCTGCGCACCGAGAGCTCGCCGCCGAGCATGTGGGTCAGCTCCCGGCTGATCGACAGGCCGAGCCCGGTGCCGCCGTATGCCCGGCTGGTGGTGCCGTCGGCCTGCCGGAACGCCTCGAAGATGATCTCGAGCTTGTCCTCCGGGATGCCCACCCCGGTGTCGGTCACGGCGAAGGCGAACACCGCCGGCTCGGACCGCAGCCGCGGGTTCTGCACCTCGTCCCTGGCGGCCATCCGGATGTGCAGCCGCACCGTGCCCTTGTGCGTGAACTTCACCGCGTTGGACAGCAGGTTGCGCAGGATCTGCTGCAGCCGCTGCTCGTCGGTGTGCAGGTTCTGCGGGGTGGCCGGGTCCACGACGACCTCGAACTCCAGACCCTTGTCCGAGGTCAGCGGCCGGCACATGTTCTGGACGTACTCGACCAGCTGGGGCAGGGACACGTCGGTCGGATGCGACTCGAGGTGGCCGGCCTCCACCTTCGCGAGGTCGAGGATGTCGTTGATCAGCTGCAGCAGGTCGCTGCCGGCCGAGTAGATGGTCTTGGCGTACTCGACCTGCTTGCCGGTCAGGTTCCCGTCGTGGTTGTCGGACAGGATCTTCGCCAGGACCAGCGCGCTGTTCAGCGGCGTGCGCAGCTCGTGCGACATGTTCGCCATGAACTCCGACTTGTACTTCGACGCGATCGCCAGCTCGATGTTGGAGCGCTGCAGCTCCTCCTGCTGGGCCTGCAGCTCCCGGGCCAGCCGCTGGGACTCGGCGAGCAGCGCCTCGGTCCGCTCGTTGGCCAGGATCGTGTTGACCCCGGTCCCGATCAGCTCCTTGAGCTGCTCGAGCAGATCCTGGTGGACCTCGGTGAAGGTGTTCACGGTGGACAGTTCGATCACACCGAGCGCGTGACCCTCGAACAGCACGGGCAGCACGATCACGTCGACGTTGCGGGTGAAGCCCAGCCCGGAGGCCACCTTGATGTAGTCCGGCGGGGCGCCGGTGATCAGGATCGTCTTCTTGTCCAGCGCCGCCTGGCCGATCAACGACTCGCCGAGCGCGAACCGCGGCGGGGTCTCGGTGACCTTGCCGTAGGCCGCGGTCTGCACGAGCATCGTGCCGCCGTCCGGCATGGTCTGGCTGAGGAAGAACGCGCCGTGCTGGGCGTTCACCAGCGGAGCCAGCTCGGACAGGATCAGCGCGGACACCGTGCCGATGTCCCGCTGGCCCTGCATCAGGCCGGAGATCCGGGCCAGGTTGGTCTTCAGCCAGTTCTGCTCGCGGTTGGTCTTGGTGGTCTCCTTCAGGTTGCCGATCATCTGATTGATGTTGTCCTTGAGCTCGGCGACCTCACCGGAGGCGTCCACGGTGATCTGCCGGGTGAGGTCGCCGGCGGTGACCGCGGTGGCCACCGCGGCGATCGCGCGCACCTGGGTGGTCAGGTTGCCGGCGAGCTGGTTGACGCTCTCGGTGAGCCGCTGCCAGGTGCCGGACACGCCCTCCACCTCGGCCTGACCGCCCAGCTTGCCCTCGGTGCCGACCTCCCGCGCCACCCGGGTGACCTCCGAGGCGAACGCGGAGAGCCGGTCGACCATCGTGTTGATCGTCGTCTTGAGCTCGAGGATCTCGCCGCGGGCGTCGACGTCGATCTTCTTGGACAGGTCGCCGCCCGCGACGGCGGTGGTCACCTGGGCGATGTTGCGGACCTGACTGGTCAGGTTGTTGGCCATGAAGTTGACGTTGTCGGTCAGGTCCTTCCAGGTGCCGGCGACGCCGCGGACCTGGGCCTGGCCGCCGAGGATGCCCTCGGTGCCGACCTCGCGCGCCACCCTGGTCACCTCGTCGGCGAACGTGCGCAGCGTGTCCACCATGCCGTTGAACGTCTCGGCCAGCGCCGCGACCTCGCCCTTGGCCTCGACGGTGATCTTCTTGGACAGGTCGCCGCCGGCCACCGCGCCGGCCACCGCGGCGATGCTGCGCACCTGGCCGGTGAGGTTCTCGGCCATGACGTTGACGTTGTCGGTCAGGTCCTTCCAGGTGCCGCCGACGCCGCGCACCCTGGCCTGCCCGCCGAGCTTGCCCTCGGTGCCGACCTCGCGGGCCACCCTGGTCACCTCGTCGGCGAACGCGGAGAGCTGGTCGACCATCGTGTTGAGCGTGTTCTTCAGCTCGAGGACCTCGCCCTTGACGTCCACGGTGATCTTCTGCGACAGGTCGCCGCGGGCCACCGCCGTGGCCACCGCCGCGATGTTGCGGACCTGGGTGGTCAGGTTGTTGGCCATGAAGTTGACCGAGTCGGTCAGGTCGCGCCAGGTGCCGGCCACCCCGGGCACCTTGGCCTGCCCGCCGAGCCGGCCGTCGCTGCCGACCTCGCGGGCCACCCTGGTCACCTCGTCGGCGAACGCGGAAAGCTGGTCGACCATCGTGTTGATGGTGTTCTTCAGCGCCAGCATCTCGCCGGACACCTCGACGGTGATCTTGCGGGTGAGGTCGCCGGACGCCACCGCGGTGGTCACCTCGGCGATGTTGCGGACCTGGCCGGTGAGGTTGCGCGCCATGAAGTTGACCGAGTCGGTCAGGTCGCGCCAGGTGCCGGCCACCCCGGGCACGTTGGCCTGGCCGCCGAGCCGGCCGTCGGTGCCGATCTCCCGCGCCACCCGGGTGACCTCGGTGGCGAACAGGGACAGTTGGTCGAGCAGGCCGTTGACCGTGCGGCCGAACTCGGCGAACCGGCCGCGCAGCGAGTGGCCGTCCAGGTGCAGCTCCATCCGCTGCGACAGGTCGCCCCTGGCCACCGCCGCCAGCACGCGGTTGAGCTCGAGCGTGGGACGGGTCAGGTCGGCGATGAGCCCGTCGACCGCGTCGGCCGCGGCGGCGAACCCGCCGTTGCCCCGGTCGGCGGCCAGCCGGTCCTCGAGGCGGCCCTCCCTGCCGACCGTGGAGCGCACCCGGACCAGCTCGGTCACCAGCTTCTCGTTGCGCTCGGCGATGTCGTTGAACGCGGCGGCGAGCTCGCCGGACAACGCGTCTCCGTCCGGGTTGATCCGGTGGCCGAAGTTTCCGTCGCGTAGGTTCTGCAGGGCCACGAGCAGTCGATCTTGCATGCTGTTGCCGGTGGACTGATCCGGTCGAAGGTGGGCGGTCACGACACTCTCCCGTTGACCGAGGGCGGGGGGTTCCAGCCTCCCATGCTTTATGGGTGTTCGCCGCGATACGCTACGCGCGGACCGTTGTCGGCGGTCAGGAGGTTCACAAGTGGGCTCGAGTGCGTAGGGCGACGCCACCGGCCAGTGCCCCACCCGCCGAGGTCGAGGTCGACGTCCCCACCTCGGATGCCTTCCTTCCCTTCCTCACCGAGGTGGGCAGCCGCCTGATCGGCGCCATCGATCTCGACACGGCGGCCGTCCGCGCCGTCGAGCTGGCCGTGCCGACCCTCGCCGACTGCGCGGTGCTGGTGCTCCCGGACATCCGCGGGCGGCTGCAATGGTGGCGGTGGAGCGGGCGCGGCCGGTGCGTGCGCGGCCGGATCCGCCGCCCCTCCGCGGAGAACGCGCCCACGCTGGCCGCGGCCATCGCCGACGGGGAGGTCGTCGTCGATCGGCTGCCCGACACCGAGCTGGCCGCGCTCCCGCGATCGTTCGCCGACCCGCTGTCCCGCTACCCGGAGATGTCGGTCGTCTCGCTGGCCGGCTCGGACACGACCCTCGGCGCGCTGGTGCTGGCCCGGCGGGATTCCCGGCCGGTGCCGGTCGACCAGCTGCGGGCCACCGAGCGGTTCGTCGAGTGCTGCGCTCGGGCCATCGCGGCCGCGCGCCGGTTCGAACGGCACAAGGCCGCCGCGAACGACCTGCTGAGCACGCTGCGGCCACCGGCGCTGCCGTCGGTGCCGAGCATCCGGTTGGCCGCGATCTACCGGCCCGCCGACGGGCCGGTCGACGTCGGCGGCGACTTCTACGACGTCCACCCGCAGGCCGACGGGAGCACGCTGATCGCACTGGGCGACGTGTGCGGCAACGGCGCCGAGGCGGCCGCGCTCAGCGGGCGGTTCCGGCACGCGCTGGCCGCGCTGCGGCTGGTGGAGAACGACCCGCACCGGCTGCTGCGCCTGCTCAACCAGGCCATGCTGGGCGCCGGCAGCAACAAGTTCGCCACCCTGGTGGTGGCCTCGGCGATCCGCCGCGGCGGCGGCGCGCTGCTGCTGCGGATGAGCTCGGGCGGCCACCCGGCCCCGCTGGTGGTGCGCAGGGACGGCACCGTGGACGTGGTGACCCTGCCGGGGATGCTGGTCGGGATCATGGCGCAGGCCCGGTTCGGCGAGAACACGGTGGAGCTGCGCCCGTACGACACGATGGTGCTCTACACCGACGGCATCACCGAGGCCCGCGGCGGCGCCGGTGGCGAGGAGCTGTTCGGCCAGGAGCGGCTGCGCGCGGTGCTCGCCGGATGCGCCGGCCTGCCGGTAGAGAAGGTCGTCGAGCGCGTCGACGAGGCGGTCCGGCGCTGGTCCGGCGGCGACAGCCGGGACGACATCGCGCTCCTGGCCGTCCAGAGCGCTCCCGGGCAGTAGGGGTCAGTCGAGCGTCGCGATGAGCACCAGCACGAGGGTGGTGACGGCGAACAGGCCGTGGCCGACCACCACCGGGACCGGGAAGTGCTTCTCGGCCGGCTCCGGGCTCGCCGTGGTGCCCGGCCCGGCCGTGACGGTCCGCGACCGGTAGGTCGGGATCCACCGCGCCAGCATGACGAAGCCCAGCAGCGCGGTCGGGATCAGCAGGATGAAGGCCGTCCAGGCGAGGCCGGACGTCTCGGCGACCAGGTAGATGATCCACACGACCAGGCCGGCGGCGGCCAGCGCGAAGTGGCCGAAGATCAGCGCTGGTGGGAAGTTGCTGGTCCGCGGTGCTCGGGCACCACCCTTGGAGATCCAGGTGCCGAGCAGGACGAAGCCGCCCACCGCGGTGACCAGCCAGGCGATCAGTGCGGCGACATCCATGTCAATCTCCTTGTCTACGTGGTGGGATTGCGGAAACCCTCGGTCTGCGTGGCCTCGTCGGCGACCCGGACCCCGTAGTGGTAGGCCAGCTTGCCGCCGAGGAAGCCGGACACCCCGAGCGCGGCGAGGCTCACCGCGGACAGCACCAGCGGTCCTAACGCGACACCGACCGGCTCGCCGTAGTCGCCCTGCCGCCAGAAGAAGTTCGCGACGTAGGCGGCGGTGACGGTCAGGTTCAGGCTCATGTGGACCAGCCCGGTGCGGAACGCGGCCGTGCCGCCGGGGATGGCGAACAGGTCGAGGAACCCGACCAGGGCGGCGGCAAGCGCGCCGACGACGCCGATCGCGATGAGCCAGACCGAGCCCTGATTGAGGAAACCGGGGTTGTCGACCACTCGCGAGGCGATGTCGAACACCAGGCTCGACACCCACGCGCCGATCGGCACGGTCACCAGGATCGGGTGGAACGGATGGCCGTACGGTCCCGCCAGCACGGCGCTGACCGGCCGCTTGGCCTGGTGGAGCTGACTCGTCATGGCAGCCTCCGAGTTATTTCACTAATAAAGTTTGGTCTTAATCGGTGTGCCGGTCAAGCCCGTTGGCTACCGTGGTGGGGTGCCGTCCGATGAATCCGCGATCAGCGCCGTCGCCGCACTGGAGGACCAGCTGCGCCGCGGCATGTACGCATTCATCCGGCGCGCCCGCCGCCCGGTGAGCCGGGACGAGGCCGCCGCGGCCGTCGGCATCTCCCGCAAGCTGGCCGCGTTCCATTTGGACAAGCTGGTCGCGGCCGGCCTGCTGCGCGCGCACTACGAGCCGGCGGACGGGATCCGCCGGGTCGGCCGGGCCCCGAAGCGCTACGAGCCGACCGATGTGGACATCCGGGTCAGCATTCCCGAGCGCCGGCACGAGGTCCTCGCCGACATCCTCCTGGACGCCGTGCTCGCCGCGGATCCCGGCGGGTCCCCCCGCGCCGCCGCCGTGCGCGCGGCCGGCGTTCGCGGCGAGGACCTGGGAGCCGCCGAGCGCCGGCGAGCCAGGCCGGGCCGGCTGGGCGCCGAGCGCGCTCTGACCCTGTGCGAGGGCGTGCTGTCCCGGCACGGCTTCGAACCGTCTCGGGAGGCGCCCACCTGCCTGCGGCTGCGCAACTGCCCGTTCCACCCGCTTGCCGCCCGCGCCCCCGACCTCGTCTGCGGAATCAACCACGCGTTCCTCACCGGCTTTCTCAGCGGTCTTGGGGCTACCCCGCTGCGCGCCGTTCTCACCCCCCGCGCCGGCGAGTGTTGCGTGGAGTTGCGCGCCACCCCCTGACCCGGCGCAAGTGCGGCCATTTGGTGGCTTATCAGGGTGCGCGCCGGCTCCTAGCGTGACGGGCGATCTCCGTTGGCCACAAGCTGACCCGAGGTGCCCTGCCATGCGCCGTCTGCTGATCACCGCTGCCTCCGTGCTGACCGCCGCGCTGCTGGTTCCCACTGGATCCGCCGCGGCCGCCCCGGCCGACGACGAGTTCTACCGCCCGGTGCGCGGGCCGTCCGCGCCGGCCGACCACCGGTTCCTGCAGAAGACGCTGCGCGGCGAGGAGCTGCCCCGGCACGCCTTCGACATCGCCGCGGCCGAGGCGAGCCGCCTCCCGGCCGTCGGCGGGCGCTGGTCGCTGGTCGGGCCGACCAACATCGGCGGGCGCATCGTCGACCTGGCCCTCGATCCGCAGCGGCCGGACACCGTCTACGTGGCGGCCGCGTCCGGTGGGCTGTGGCGGTCCACCGACGCCGGCGGCACCTTCGCACCGGCCTGGCCGGACGACCTCACCCAGGCCATGGGCTCGGTCGCGATCGACCCGAACGGCACGATCTACGCCGGCACCGGGGAGGCCAACCCGGGCGGCGGCAGCATCACCTACACCGGCACCGGCGTGTACAAGTCCACCGACCGCGGCCGCAGCTGGACCAGCATCGGGCTGCGCGACTCCGGCGCGGTCGGCGACATCGTCATCCACCCGCGGGACCCCCGGCAGATCTTCGTCGCGGCCACCGGATCGCTGTTCAACCCGGGCGGCGAGCGCGGCGTGTACCGCTCGCTGGACGGCGGGCGCAGCTGGACCCGGGTGCTGGCCGGCGTCACCGACACCACCGGCGCCACCGAGGTGATGTTCGACCCGGCCAACCCGCAGCGGATGTACGCCGTCATGTGGGACCACCGCCGGCAGCCGAACCTGCGCACGTACAGCGGTGTCGGCTCGGGCGTGTACCGGTCGGTGGACGGCGGCACCACGTGGCAGCGGCTGGACGCGCTGGCGCCCGCCGCCGCGGACCTCGGCCGGATCGGGATCGGCATCGCGCCGTCGGATCCGAACCGGCTGTACGCGATCCTCGGCCGGGGCGCCACCTCGGCCCAGACCTTCGCCGGCTTCCTCACCTCGGCCGACGGCGGGGACACCTGGACCCGGCTGCCGGACGACACGCAGTTCGGCGCCCAGCAGTCCACGTTCGCCTGGTGGTTCGGCAAGATCTGGGTCGACCCGGACGACGCCCGGCACCTGCACGTGGCCGGCGTCGGCCTGTCCACCAGCCACGACGGCGGGCTGACCTGGACGATCGACAGCGAGACGATCCACGCCGACCAGCACGCGATGGCCTGGGATCCGCGCTACCCCTCCCGGGTGTACCTGGGCAACGACGGCGGCACCTACCGGTCGGACACCGACGGCGACGGCGGCTGGGTGAAGGCCACCTACGAGCCGTACACCCAGTTCTACAGCGCCGCGATCACCCCGCAGGACGTCAGCCGGGTGTCCGGCGGCACCCAGGACAACGGCTCCGTGCGATCCTGGGGCCCGGACGGGTTCGACCAGTACGTCGGCGGTGACGGCGAGGAGAACCTGATCAACCCGACCGACGTGAACAACGTGTTCGCCTGCTTCCAGTTCGGCAACTGCTTCCGCTCGGTCGACGGGGGCGACACCACGACGCTGTTCTCCAACGGCACCACCTCCGACCGCCGCAACTGGTTCACCCCCGTCCAGTTCGACCCCGCCGACCCGCGGATCATGTACTACGGCGGCAACAGGTTGAACCGCTCCACCGACAACGGCGTCACCTGGACCCCCATCAGCCCCGACCTCACCGGCGGCCCCGGCCAGGACACCTACCCGTTCGGCACGATCAGCACCGTCGCCGCCGCCGGCCCGGTCATCTACGTCGGCACCGACGACGGCCGCGTCTGGGTCACCCGCGACCTCGGCGCCACCTGGACCCTGGTGCTGTCCGGCCAACCCTGGGTCACCCGCGTCGTCGTCGACCCCAGGTCTGCTGGCACCGTCTACATCACGCTTTCGGGCTACCGCTCCGGCTCCCCCCGCCCGCACATCATGGTGTCGCGCAACTTCGGCGCCTCCTGGACCGACCTGTCCGGCAACCTCCCCCAAGCCCCCGTCAACGACCTCATCCTCGCCCGCGGCGGCCTCCTCTACGCCGCCACCGACCAAGGCGTCTTCGTCAGCTTCGGCTCCACCGCCCGCTGGCTCCGCCTTGGCCGCGCCCTCCCCTTGGTCCCAGTCGACGACCTAGAATACGACCCCACCCACAACCGCCTGGTAGCCGCCACCTTCGGCCGCGGCATCTACCAACTCCGCACCCTCTAACCCCATACGCTAAGCTGCCCGCGTCGCCCCCGTAGCTCAGGGGATAGAGCACCGCCCTCCGGAGGCGGGAGCGCAGGTTCGAATCCTGCCGGGGGCACCCTGCTTGACCTGGTGTGATGGGACCACTGTGTCTAGAGTGGACTGTCATGTGCCAAGAGTCGTGTCAAGTCCAACGCGACGTAAGTCGCGGTAGTACTCCAATTTGCCCGCGGTCCCTGCGGCTCCATCAGTCGCCTGTCCAGCGGGTCGCTCCGTGTCCGGGGTCTACGCCGGCACCGACCCGGTCACCGGCCGCACGCACTACCTGCGCGAGACCGTCCCAGCCGGACCGACGGCCCTGGTAGAGGCCGGGGCCGTTTGTCGTCGGCTGCTCGCCCGGGTCTGGGAGCGGCGTCAGCCGCGAACCGATGTGACCGTCACCGAGCTGGTGGACCGCCACCTGGCGCTGCTCCACGCCACGGAGACCACCCGCCGCTCGCATCGCAGGATGGCCGCCAAGCACATCCCCCCCTGCTCGGACGGCTGTCGCTGACGGCAGTCACCCCGGAGATCCTGGACAGCTTCTACGCCAAGCTGCTGCGCTGCCGCGACCACTGCCGCCACCCGGCATCAGGGCACCGGTGCCGACCGCTGGCCCCGGCGACGGTCCGCAAGCTCCACTACCTGCTCAGCGGCGCCTACCACCGCGCCGTGCGATGGGGCTGGATCGACCGCAGCCCCACCCCCGACGCCGAGCCGCCTCCCAAGCCGCACCCGAACCCGCAACCGCCCACCCCGGCCGAAGCCGCCCGCATCCTCAATGCCGCCTGGGCCGACCCCGACCTGGGCCTGTTGGTGTGGCTGGCCATGATCACCGGCGCCCGCCGCGGCGAGCTGTGCGCGCTGCGCTGGCGCCATTTGGAGCCAACCCGCCAGGTCTTGGTCATCGAGGCCGCCATCGCTCAAGACGGAGCTGAGACCTGGGAGAAGGACACCAAGCTGCACCAACGCCGCCACATCACCCTCGACCCGGAGGGCCTGGACGCCGACGTGCACGAACTCGTCACCCTGTCCAAAGCCCTACGCCAACCCTGACGGATTCTCATCGCCGAGAAAGGCATCCTGTGCCGGCCCCGACCGGTAGCCGGCACCGGTGCTGGCGGCACGGCCGTCAGCCGGTGAGCGCTAACGCCACGCGTCCTGCTCCCGGCGGGTGCGACAGCGTCGCACGACCCGCGGTCGATTGTGGCCTGCCCGGTGTTTCCCGCAACGAATCCGGGGTGTTCGGACGCGACCAGTCAGCGACTACCCCCGACGAGTTGTGATGACTGAATCCACGGTGGATGCCCCCCGTCATTTATCCGGGTCCGGCGTGCCGGGCAGACCACGCCGGCCCCCACGAGAAGTAGGGTGCTGCTCGCCGAAGATGCGGAGCTGCTGCGCGATGCCCTGACCAGCCTGTTGAGCCGGGTGCCGGACCTGGAGGTCGTCGCGGCCGTGAAGTGCCAGCAGGACAGGTGCTGTCGATGGCCCGGCGGTTACGGCCGGATGTCGCCGTCGTAGACGTCGACAAATCTCCCATCCGAGGCATGGCCGTCGTGCGGCAACTACGCGGCCAACTACCCGGTTGCCAGGTGGTGACGTTGGTTTCGGCGCAGCCGCCGGGGGTGGTGCGGCGGCTGCTTGCCGGTGACGTTCGCGGCATCATCGATGCGACCGCACCGGTCCCGCGGTTGCTGGAGGCGATCCGCGCAGCCGCCCGGGCCGAGGCGGCGGTTGATCCGCATCTGGCCATCGTGGCATTGAGGGCTCGGCCCAACCCGTTGACCGCGCGGGAACTTCACGTGCTGCGGCTTGCCGCGGACGGCAAGACCGGCCCCGCCATCGCCCGGCAGCTGCACCTGTCGGCAGGGACCGTACGCAACTACCTGTCCAGCGCGATCGGCAAGACCAACGGGCGAAACAGGTTCGACGCGATCCGGATCGCGAGCGACGCGGGGTGGCTCTGACCCCACCTCGGCGCCGGGCGGTGCGGGTCGAGAGCGCGGAATGAACAGCGCGGGCCCGTCGCGGTGACCGGCTGATTGTCCACTCCCGACCTGGAGTTGGCGCGGCCGGGCGTACTCGTGGGCACACATGGGCTCTGCTGCCGCTCATCGTGCCGGACTGGCAGATCCATCCCGGGCGCTACGTCGTCAGGTGCCGGCAGCATCGTCGCCCGCTACGAGCAGCCCTCCCTGATGCGGCCCGGATCGAGTGCCACTGCGCTCGGCCTATCAGGTGAAGGAGAAGGGCGCGTGGGACACACACCATGACGATCTTGTCCGGAGGCTCGGTCGGCCGGTACTCTCCCGGAGGGTTTCGGCAGGTTAAGCAGGCAGCCGCCGCGAAAGAGATCGTTGTTTCCCGGAGACGGACGTGAGCAGGCCCCTGCTGACGGCGACCACTGAACGTGTCGGTCGCCACATGGTTGTCCGCGTGGTCGGCGAGGTCGACATCAGTACGGCGCCGATCATGGATACGGCTCTCGCCGAGGGTACCGCCGCCCCGGCCTCACCGGATGCGCTCATCGTGGACCTGACTGAGGTTCGGTTCTTTGGCTCGTCTGGGCTGTCGGTGCTGATCGCGGCGCACAGCCGTGGTTGTGATGTCGGCGTGCCGCTGATCGTCGTCGTTCCCCGGACCGGGGTGGTCCGTCGAGCGGTCGAGCTGACCGGTGTCGATCATCTGGTCACGGTCGTCGAAACGGTCGAGGACGCGCTGAGCCCGGACGGCCTGCGGGGTCCGCACCGGAGCGCTCCGGACGGCAGGTGCTGAACTCACCAGGTTCGGGTGAGACTCATGGTTGATCGGGTTCGTGGATGCGCATCACCAGGATGGCGATGTCGTCCTGCTGGGGTTCCGGGGAGAAGTCGCGGACGGCTCGCTGCACGGCGGCGAGCACCTCGTCGGCTGTTCCTCCGGCCGCGGCGAGGGCCCGGGCGAGCCGGTGGGGGCCGAACTGTTCGGTGCCGTGACGGCGTTCGGTGATGCCGTCGGTGTAGAACACGAGCGTGTCGCCGGGGTTGAGGATGTGCCGGGTGGGGTGGACGGCGAAGCTGTCTAGGAGTCCCAGGGCGGTGCCGTGCCGGCCGAGGTGCGTGACGGTACCGTCGGCACGGAGCAGCGCGGGTTGTTCGTGGCCGGCCAGTACAAGTTCGACGGCGAGTGCCGGCGGGTCGGCCGGATGCCGGCTGATCAGGGCCACCGCCACGGTGGCGTACTGCCTGGGGGAGTCGGCCTCGAGCCGAATCGTTTCGTTGAGCAGTTCGACGGCACGTACCACCGTGTGACCCGTCCGGACGAGCACCCGCAGCACGTCACGCACCATGCCGGTCATCGCGGCCGCCCGGGGACCCCTGCCGCAGACGTCACCGACGGTGGCGAGCCAGCGGTTCTCGTCGATCATCACGACGTCGTAGAAGTCACCGCCGACATCCGCGCCGGCGCCTGCCGGCTGGTAGGCGGCGGCGAAGCACATGCCGGCGGCACTGGGCAGCGCCCGCGGTAGCAGGGCCTGTTGCAGCGCTTGGGAGGTGGCAAAGGTGGCGGCGTTGCGTTGGGCGTTGTCGATCGCATGCGCGGCCCGCCGGGCCAGCTCGGTGATCATGAGGACCTCATCCGCGCTGTGCGGGCGATCGGCCGGGCGACCGACGCTGAGGGTTCCCAGCGACATACGTCGAACCCGCAGCGGCACCGCGATGCCGGGCGTGGGCGGGCCGAGTTGTGCGGTGTCAGCCTCGCTGGCGAGCACCTCGCGCCAGGTGGCGCGCGGCTCGGTCAGGTGGGCGCGGTCGAGGTGGGCCTTGAGTCCAGGTAGGGCCGTCTCGTCGACGTGGGTCACGGCGTGCAGGCGGGGCTCGCCGTGTTCGTCGAGCAAGTGCACGGCACACCAGCGTCCGAGCCGCGGCACGATGATCTGCGGCACGATCGCCGTGGTGAGTTGGAGGTCGAGTGACTGGATGAGGAGATCGCTGGCTTCGGCGAGGTAGGTCATCCAGGTCCACCGCTCGTGGTCGGCGCGGCGAATGCGGTCGGTTTCCACGGCCAGCGCGATTCGTTGGGCGACCAGATCGATGGTCTCGGGCGAGTGAGCCGCAACGGTCGGTGTGTTCAGGTGTAGCTGGCCCATGCGGGGTGCGGCGACGGGCAGCGGCACGCTGACCGCAGTGGGTCCGGGCGGCCGCCCATAGTTGATCACTTCCCGCTCGCCGTCCCCGTGGTCGAGCCAGACGCTGCCACCGTCCGCGCCGAGCACGTCGCACAGCCGGCGGATCAGCTCGGTGATCAGCGCGGGCAGCGGCAGCGCGGCGGTGGTCCGGGTCGGGATGTGCAGCATCCAGCGGCAGGTGTCGGCACCGGGCCAGGCGACCGTGGCGGGTGTCGGGCTCGAGGTCGCTGTAGCCGGCGCCGGGGCGGGGCTGCCGTGCGGGCGGAGGGTGAACCAGACTTGATGGCCCTGGTGGTCGTGCCGGCTGCCCCAGGCGGTGGACAGCGCGTCGACGAGCTGCAGGCCCCGGTTGTGGGTGTCCCGCCGGTCGCTCGGGGCGGCGCGGCGTAGTTCCATCGCGATCGAGCCCTGGTCGGTGACGGCCACGGTGAGCCCGCCGTCGGCGACGGTGACCTGGAGTTCGAAGCCGGTGCCGGCGTGCAGGACAGCGTTCTCGCACAGCTCGCTGGTCAGCAGCAGCGCGTCGTCGGCAAGGTCGTCGAGTCCGGCTTCGGTCAGGACCGACCGGACCAGCCGACGGGCGGCGGCGGGCGAACCGGCGTCCGCGGGTAACCGCGCGCGCCGCTCTCGTGGTTGATCCACTGCCGTAGTTTGCCGCGCCACAGCCCGCTGTGCCTACGGCATCACTCGTAGACTCGCCGTTGGCGAATGTCCTTCTGAGCATTGGGGAGGCGGGTATGACCGCGCTGGAGTCCGCCGGCGGGACGGCCGGCCTCGGCGGTTCGGTGCGGGAGGACATCGAGGGCCTGCTCGAGGAGTTGGTCGACGCGACGACCCGGGTGCGGCGGGGTTCCTTCGACGTGCGGTTGGCGCGGCGCAGCGGGCTGGCCGGTCAGGTGGTCGACGGGTTCAACGCGATGGTGGATCTGCAGGAGCGGCGCAACCGGGATCTGCTGCGAATCAGCCGGGTGGTCGGCCGTGAGGGCCGGATGCTGGAGCGGTTGGACGAGGAGGAGTTCGACGGTGCGTGGGCTCGGGGAGCCGCGGCGGTCAACTCGTTGATCGACGACCTGGCCCGGCCCACCGCCGAGATCGCGCGGGTGATCGCGGCGGTGGCGGAGGGGGACCTGTCCCAGCACATGGCGTTGGAGATCGAGGGTCGGCCGCTGCGCGGTGAGTTCAACCGGATCGGTCGCATCGTGAACACGATGGTGGATCAGCTGTCCAGCTTCGCCGACGAGGTGACCCGGGTGGCCCGGGAGGTGGGCACCGAGGGCCAGCTGGGCGGGCAGGCCGACGTGCGCGGTGTGTCCGGGACCTGGCGGGCGCTGACGGACTCGGTCAACACGATGGCGTCGAACCTGACCAACCAGGTGCGGTCGATCTCGTTGACGGCCACCGCGATCGCCCAGGGCGATCTGTCTCGCAAGATCACCGTCAGCGCCCGCGGCGAGATCGCCGAGCTGGCCGAGACGATCAACTCGTTGACCGACACGCTGCGGGTCTTCGCCGACGAGGTGACGCGGGTGGCGCGCGAGGTGGGTACCGAGGGCCGGCTGGGCGGGCAGGCCCGGGTGCCCAACGTGGCCGGCACGTGGAAGGACCTGACCGACGCGGTCAACCAGCTCGCGGCCAACCTCACCGATCAGGTGCGCAACATCGCGCAGGTGACCACGGCGGTGGCCCGGGGCGATCTGTCGCAGAAGATCACGGTGGACGCGCGGGGTGAGATCGTGGCGCTCAAGGACACCGTGAACACCATGGTCGACCAGCTGTCCAGCTTCGCCGACGAGGTGACCCGGGTGGCCCGGGAGGTGGGCACCGAGGGCCGGCTCGGCGGGCAGGCCCAAGTCGAGGGGGTGTCCGGCACCTGGCGGGACCTGACCGAGAGCGTGAACCAGCTCGCCGGCAACCTGACCAGTCAGGTCCGCAACATCGCGCAGGTGACCACGGCCGTGGCCCAGGGCGACCTCTCACAGAAGATCACCGTCGACGCCCAGGGCGAGATCCTCGCGCTGAAGAACACCGTCAACACCATGGTCGACCAGCTGTCCAGCTTCGCCGACGAGGTGACCCGCGTGGCCCGGGAGGTGGGCACCGAAGGTCAGCTCGGCGGCCAAGCCCAGGTCAAAGGCGTCGCCGGCACCTGGCGCGACCTCACCGAGAACGTCAACCAGCTCGCGTCGACGCTGACCATCCAGCTACGCGCGATCGCCGGCGTGTCCACCGCGGTGACCCGCGGCGACCTCACGCAGCAGATCGGCGTGCAGGCCAGCGGCGAGGTCGCCGAGCTCAAGGACAACATCAACCAGATGATCGTCGCACTGCGGGAAACGACGAAGGAGAACGCCGACCAGAGCTGGCTGGACTCCAACCTGGCCAGGATCGGCGGCCTACTGCAGGGCCAGCGGGACCTCACCGACGTCTGCCAGATGATCATGAACGAGGTGGTGCCACTGGTCAACGGCCAGATCGGGGCGTTCTTCCTGCGCTTCGGCGACGGCGAGGCACCGGCGGAATGGCGACTGTGCGGTTCCTACGGGCTCGGCCTCGTCCACCAACCGCACTCATTTGCCCGGGGCGAGGGACTGGTCGGCCAGGCGGCGGAGGCCAAGCAGCTGATCCTGCTGCGCGACACCGAAGCCAACTTCACCCCTATCCGCTCCGGTGTCGGCTCGTTCGCTCCCACCGCGCTGGTGGTGCTGCCCGTGCTGTTCGAAGACGAGACACTCGGTGTCCTGGAGATCGGATCGGTGTCGGCGTTCTCCAACCTGCACCTGACCTTCCTCGAGCGGCTGGTGGTGACCATCGGCGTCGCGATCAACACGATCCAGGCCAACCGCCGCACCGAGGAGCTGCTCGAGCAGTCCCAGCGGCTGGCCGTGGAACTGCAGAACCAGTCCGCCGAACTGCAACGCACCAACGCCGAGCTCGAGGACAAGGCGACGCTGCTGTCCGAGCAGAACCGCAACATCGAGATCAAGAACCTGGAGATCGAAGCCGCGCGACGCCGCGTAGAGGAGAATGCCCAGCAACTCGCGCAGGCCAGCCAGTACAAGTCGGAGTTCCTGGCCAACATGAGCCACGAGCTGCGGACCCCGTTGAACTCGCTGCTCCTGCTCGCTCGGCTGCTCGCCGACAACCCCGAGCACAACCTGACCGACAAGCAGATCGAGTTCGCCAACACCATCCACAACGCCGGATCCGACCTGCTCGCGCTGATCGACGACATCCTCGACCTGTCCAAGATCGAAGCCGGCCGGGTCAGCGTCGAGCTCACCAGCGTGGATCTCGCCGCATTGGCGGGCGGCGCCGAACGGGCCTTCCGCGCGCAGGCCGAGGAGAAGGGCCTCGAGCTGCGGGTGCACGTGGCCGAGGACGCGCCAGCGATCATCATCACCGATACCCAGCGGCTGCAACAGATCCTGCGCAACCTGCTGTCCAACGCGGTCAAGTTCACCGACCGCGGCACGGTCACCCTGACCGTGGAGACGGCACCGCCGGGCCGCACCTTCGGGGTTCCCGCGCTCGACACCGCCGACCGCGTGGTGGCCTTCGCCGTTGCGGACACCGGGATCGGCATCGAGGACGCCAAGTTCGCCATGATCTTTGAGGCGTTCCAGCAGGCCGACGGCACCACGAGCCGGCGCTACGGCGGAACCGGGCTCGGCTTGTCGATCAGCAAGGAGCTCGCCCGGCTGCTCGGCGGGGCCATCACCGTCGAGTCGCGGTTGGGCATCGGATCGACGTTCACCCTCTACATTCCGGAAACCATGCCGGACGATGGCGGCTCGATCCCCATGCGATCACTACCGCTCGCCGAGACCGACACCGGTCTGCCACCACTCACCACCGGAACACCGATCCTGCGACCGGCCGCACCCGAACCGAGCGAGCGGAAGCACCAGCTGGAGGGCGTCACCGTGCTCATCGTCGACGACGACGTGCGCAACGTCTTCGCCCTGACCAGCGCGCTCGAACTGCACGGAATGACCGTGCTGTACGCAGACAACGGAGCCGACGGCGTGCGGCTGCTCACCGACCATCCGGAGGTCGACATCATCCTGATGGACGCGATGATGCCCAATCTCGACGGCAACGAGACCACCCGCATGATCCGCACTCTGCCCCGCAGCGCGGACGTCCCGATCGTCTTCCTGACCGCCAAGGCCATGCCCGAGGACCGCGAGTCCAGCCTCGCCGCCGGCGCCGACGACTACATCACCAAGCCGGTCGACCTCGACCAGCTGCTCGACGTGATCGCATCCTGGGCGGCGCAGAGTCGAACGCGGCGCGGCGTCCCCGACGACACCGAGGTCAGACCGTGACCGTCGAGCCGGCCAAGGTGCTGCTCGTCGACGACCGCCGGGAGAACCTGGTCGCCCTCGAGGCCATCCTTCAGGGGCTGCCCGTCGAGACCGTCTCGGTCACCAGCGGCGAGGATGCCCTGAAACAGCTGCTCCTCGACGACTTCGCCGTCATCCTGCTCGACGCCAGCATGCCCACGATGGACGGCTTCGAGACCGCCACCCACATCAAACAGCGCGAACGCACCCGGCACATCCCGATCATCTTCCTCACCGCGCTCAACTACGACGCCCGCCTCGCATTCCGCGGTTACCAGATCGGCGCCGTCGACTACATCACCAAACCCTTCGACCCCTGGGTGCTCCGCTCCAAAGTCGCCGTCTTCGTCGACCTGTGGACTAAACGTGCCGAACTCGCCGCCCAAGCCGCCGAACGCCGGCAACTGCAGCGCGTCGTGGTCAACGCCCTGGCCCTGCTCGACGCCTCACCGGCAAACCCGACCGCGGCGGCCACCCTGCTCCGCGACGCCACGACCAGCTCCAACCGCCCTGAATAGGGCGTACCGCGCTACCGGTGAGCCGACGCGCTGACCGGCCATGGCAGGCGGTGCAAAGATCACCCGCGGTCATGGCGGTTGTTACCGCAGCCGTCGGGACTGCAATCTCAACGATGCAACTGTCCAAAGTGGAGTGTGCATCGATGAGTAGTGAGAGCAGGACCCGGGGCCAGGCCGCGACTGCCGAGCAGCTCGCCGGCGAGGCGGCCGAGGAGCGGATGGTTGCCGAGTTGGCCCAGTGGGCGCGGGCCGAGGGTCTGCAGATGACCGGCGAAGGCGGGTTGCTGGCCCGGTTGACCAAGCGGGTGTTCGAGTCCGCGCTGCAGGGTGAGATGGATGATCATCTCGGTTACGGCAAGCACGACCCGGCCGGACGCGACGGCGGCAACTCGCGCAACGGCACGCGGGCCCAGACGGTGCTGACCGAGGTCGGCCCGGTCGGACTGGAGGTCCCGCGGGATCGCGACGCCAGCTTCGAGCCACAGCTGGTCAGGAAGCGGCAGCGCCGACTAACCGGGGTGGACAGCATGGTGATTCGTTGTCGGCCAAGGGGTTGACCCACGGGGAGATCGCTGCGCACCTGGCCGAGGTGTACGGGGCGGACGTGTCGAAGCAGGCCATCTCGACCATCACCGACCGGGTCGTGGACGGCATGGCCGAGTGGCAGAACCGGCTGCTGGACCCGGTCTATCCGGTGGTGTTCATCGACTGCATCGTGCGCCACGAGGCGCCATGGGACCGAGTGGAGGTGGGAGACCTTCACCGCCCGGCCGTCGCAGCGGTCGGGTACGGATCGGCAGCGTTTCGTGTCGCGATGCCGTCACCTGCTCAGGCGCGCGGCGAAGCAGCAAGGCGGCAAGCCAACGCTTCCGGACATATAGGGGTGAGCAGTTCCTGGGTGGTGCGCTTTCCCGCCGTGCCCGGTTCTGCAAGTCCAGGTACGCCCGCCAGCTGCGGTCTGCCTCTTTGGCCGGCTCATTCCGCGCTCGCGACATCGAGGGCGGCGCGCAGCGGCCGAACGCACCCAGCGGGCGGGCGAGCGAAAACAGTTCGCCGGGTCGGGCATCGCGGCGGCGCAGGTATCGGCGCAGGGCGCTGAGCGCGAGTGGTTCGCCTAGCCGGTGGCGCAGGCGCATGAGATCCACCACGGTCCGTTCGGGGTCGTAGATCCGGACGTTCTCGCCTGGTGCGGCCTCCACGGTGGACAGTCCAAGTTCGAAGGTGGCCGCGGCGAACCGGAACACCTCGGTCGGCGGGTGGCTGATGCGCGGCGGGCGATGCGGACGCCGAACAGCGACCTGCACGGCTGCGGGGATCTCGTCGGTCAGGTCGTGAAGCGCCAGCGCGGAAACGCAACACACGATGCCGATGGGGGCGCGATAAGCGACCGCGAGCAGGTCAGCCCAGCGCGGTGTGGGTGCGTCCGCGGATGGCCGCCGGGGCCGCCTGGCCGAACGACCCGTCCGTGCTGCTCGCCGACGTGGGCCGCATGGACTTCTGAATCGACACCACCGCGTGGGTCTGTTCCGTGCACGGCGCAGGCGCTGTGCACGCCGGAAGTGATGTTCGGTGAGCCGGGGTGGGGCCGCTGTAGGGTCGGGGCATGCGGCTGGGTATCGCTCATCATCTTGGGTGGGCGGTGGCTGTTACGGCGTCGGCCGATTGTCGGGTGGTGGATCGTCGGCGGATCGAGCTTGTCGAGCCTGGCATGCCGGTGGCGCCGATTGAGCACGACGGACAGTCTCTCGACGATGATGCCGCGGCGGCGTTGGTGGCGAAGGTGCGTGCGTCGGTGGGGCGGGCGGCGTCGGCGGCGCTGGATGAGCTGGCCAGTGGGTTGCCTGAGCCGATTGTGTCGATGTCGTTGCGGGCTTGGCCGCTGGACTTTCCCGACGATGTTGCCGTTCAGCGTCGGGCGCCGTATCAGGCTCGCGCCGACTCCGTCATGTACTGCCAGGTGCTGGCCGAGCTCGCCCGCGAACGTGGCTGGGCGGTCCACCTCTATGACGCGCGGGACGTGGAGAGCCAGGCGGTCCGCGTCCTTGGTGCGCGGGCCGACGAGGTGCTCAACGGGCCGCGGGCGACGTTGGGACCGCCCTGGACGAAGGATCACCGGATGGCGCTCGCGGCGACGATCATGGCGGGCTGAGCCGGATCGTGGAGTGGGACGTCATGGCCAGGTTCGGGCTGAGCGGGCGAACGTCTCGGGATCGCTGTGGATGGGGACCACGCAGAGGAGGTGGCCGCCCGGGGTGCGTAGGGTGTGGGCGTCTTGCCAGCGGGAGACCGGCTCGGCGCCGAGTGCGGTGAGGCGGGCTACTTCCGCGGCAAGGTCGTCGGTTTCGATGTCGATGTGGTAGCGCGGGGCGTCGTCGATCGACTGGATGACGGTGAACAGGCCGGGGATGGCGCCGTCGAGGACGGTGAACTGCTCTTCGCCCGGTGCGGGACGGGCCGGGACGCCCAGTGCTGCGGACCAGAAGTCCACTGCCGCGGGGGTCTGGGCGGCAGGTGTGTCGATGAGGATGCCGACCGGCCGGCTGCGATGCATGGCGGCAAGGCTATCCGTGGTCCAGCATGCTGGCAGTCCTTTGTGGCACGATCTTGCGGGTGACGAGTAGGCCCGGCGCGGAGCAGCGGTTGCGTGATCTTGCGCGGCTGCGGCGGGTTCGGGATCGGATCGATCGGGAATATGCGCAGCCGCTGGACGTGGAGGCGCTCGCGCGGGGCGTGAGCATGTCGGCGGGGCACCTGAGCAGGGAGTTCCGGCGGGCGTACGGGGAGTCGCCGTACAGCTATCTGATGACGCGGCGGATCGAGCGGGCGATGGCGTTGCTGCGGCACGGCGACCTGAGCGTCACCGAGGTCTGTTTCACGGTCGGGTGCTCGTCGCTTGGTACGTTCAGCACCCGGTTCACCGAGTTGGTCGGGGTACCGCCGAGCGTGTACCGGCGCGAGGGGGCGCGTGCGACGGCGGGGATGCCGCCGTGCATCGCGAAACAGGTGACCAGACCGGTCAGGAATCGAGAAGCGCCGGCACCGAGTCGCACTTAGCGTGACCGCCATGGATCTCACCATTCACGCCAGCTACCTCCCGCACGACGACCCGGACGCCGCCCTGGCCTTCTACCGCGACATCCTCGGCTTCGAGGTGCGCAGCGACGTCGGCAACGGCAAGATGCGCTGGATCGCGGTCGGGCCCGCCGGGCAGCCCGGCACCTCGATCCTCCTGTCGCCGCCGGCCGTCGGGCCGGGGGTCACCGACGACGAGCGCCGCACGATCGTCGAGATGATGGCCAAGGGCACCTACGGCTGGATCATGCTGGCCACCAAGGACCTCGAAGGCACCTTCGAGAAGCTGCAGGCCAGCGGGGCCGAGGTGGTCCAGGAGCCGACCGAGCATTCGTACGGCGTCCGCGACTGCGCCTTCCGCGACCCGGCGGGCAACCAGATCCGCATTCAGGAGCTGCGCTGAGCCCGGAACCCTATCCCGGGGAGAGCCCGAGGGCGGCCAGCGCGGCCGTGCCGGCGGCGGCGTGCTCGCCACCGGCGAGCACCAGCGTGCGCGCCCACTGGTAACGGCAGCCCGCGGCCTTGAACGCGTCCGCGGCGGCGAGCAGCCGCGGACGGTCGCCGTCGAGCAGGGCCGCGGCCCGCTCCACCTGGGCGGTGGCGACCGGGTTGCCGGCGACCGTGGCCATGGCGGCGGTGACCCGGTCGCGGGCCGG
>NZ_DASZCQ010000324.1:0-6940 GCF_035942955.1 Actinophytocola sp.
GTCCACCCTTTCCCCCGACACCGCGGCATGGCTACATGTCCAACCGTGACGCCCCGCGAAAAGAGCTCATCGACCACGCCACCCGAGGCGCCCGCTGAATTGCGGCGACCTCCCCATGGAGGAACCGGCTGACACTGACGATCCCCGATACCTCATCTCCGCCGACCTGATCCGTGAACTCCTCCTCGGCCGCCACGGCGACCTCGACCCCCGCGAAATTGACCTCAAGGGAGCCGCATCACCGCAGCTTCGCCATGGTTGATGCGGAACCGACCAATGAACTGCGGACCGGGCCCTGAACGCTGAATGGCTTCGCCTCGAAGGCAGCATGGCCTTGTACAACGGGCTTCGGGCAACTGGCGCCGGCACGAGAGGCACCATACGGCTGCTCGGCGGCCCCATCACCGGCAGCCAATTGATGGCTGAGGCGGAATTGGCCAACGAGAGCGGCCCGGCCCTGTTTGCGGACGGGCTTCACGTCGACGGTAACATGTTCCTGCGCAACGGGTTCCGGGCCACCGGCACCGGCGACAGCGGTACGCTGCGGCTGCTCGGCGCCCGCATCGGCGGCGATTTCGATATGCCCGATGCGGTCATCGAGCGAGGTCCCGGCCTAGTTGTGTATCTCGAGCGTGCCGGTGTGGGCGCTGGGAGTTCATTCCCGCCACTGTGATATGTCGTGCTGAGGCGGACACGCTTGACCGGTGTCCCTTCGCCGAGCGCCAGTGGCTGCATATCAATCGCTGCCACACCTCCACCTATGGACCTACGCCATACCAGAGGTTGGCTGCTGTCGAGCGGGCAGCCGGGCACGACAGGGTCGCACGGCGCATTCTGATCGAACAGCAGGCACGGGGAAGGATTTGGCGGGCCTGTGCTGCAGGGGTTGGTGCGGGCGTTGGCCACCTTGGCTCTGGCGGGGTATGCGGGCTGATCAGGAAGGTGGCCTAGTTCCAGAAGACGGCTAGGCCGACGTTGACCACCGTCAGGGCGATGAGGGTGATGGGGACCCATCGTTTGGCGGGGCCGCGGACCGTGTAGAAGATCGCGAGGACGCCGAGGACGATCAACACCAGGAGCTTGATGCCGAGCTTGGCGTTGTCGTAGTCGGCGTCGGTGAGCGGGGCGAGGAGTTGCAGGGCGACCCCGGTGATCAGTTGGAGACCGGCGCCGTGCAGCCAGCCCTTGGTCAGCGGGCCGTCAAGGCCGATCCGGAGCTGGAGGAAGAACGCGGCGACGAGGGTGGCCATGCCCAGGAGGTGGAAGAACACCAGGAGGTCCCGTACGAATCCCACGGGCGAGAACGTACCGCATGACGATCACCTACCGGCAGGATGAGGCATGCGCAGATCCGCGGCGGCCATCGGCAGCGCGCTCTTCTTCGTGCTGGCCCCCGTCGTGGTGGCCGGGCTGGTGCCGTGGTGGATCAGCGGCTGGCGCACCGGCACCGGCTGGCTGCCGGGCCAGGTGCTCGGCTGGCTCCTGGTGGTGGCGTGGACCGTGGTGCTCGTCCACGCGTTCGCGCGGTTCGTGACCGAGGGTCGCGGCACGCCGGCGCCGGTCGCCGCGCCGACCAGGCTGGTCGTCGGCGGGTTCTACCGGTTGTTCGGAATCCCATGTACCTCGCCGTCGTCGCGGTGATCATCGGTGAGGCGTTGATCCTCGGCCGGGTCGCGCTGTGGATATACGCCGCCGCGGTGTGGCTGGCGACGGCCGCGTTCGTGCGGTGGGTGGAGGAGCCGAGCTTGCGCGCACAGTTCGGGGACGACTACGACGAGTACCGGCGCGGTGTCCCGGCGTGGGTGCCGCGACTACGTCCGTGGCGGCCCCAAGAGTGAGGGCCGGCGCACGCCCCGCCATCCAGGGCCCTAGTCTGCTCACGTGCGCTTCACAGCTCGCAGGTCAGGCCCCGTCCTCGTCGTATCGCTGATTGTCCTGGTCATCGCCGCTCTGTTCACCGCACCGGGCGTGTCGGCGGCGGCTCGAAGCCCACACAAGGACCAACCGGAGCAGCCGGCCTGCCCGAACCGGCAGCTGCCGCCCGCGCCGGTGGACACCTCGGAGGAGCCGCCGCCGGGCAGCCCCAGCCCGGAACCGCTGCCGGTGCCGGAGGAGCCGGTCGGCGGTGCCCGGATGGGCGAGTGCGGGCTCATTTATCCGACCGGCGCGACCGAGCCACTCCCGACCATCACGGCGGCGTCGTGGGTCCTCGCCGATCTGGACTCGGGCGCGGTGCTCGCGGCCAAGGACCCGCACGCCAGGGAGCGGCCGGCGTCGCTGATCAAGGTGCTGCTGGCCATCGTGGTGATCCGCGAGCTGCGCCAGGACATGATGGTGATCGGCAACCAGGATGATGCCAACCAGGAAGGCACCAAGGTCGGCATCGGGCCCGACGGCGAGTACACCGTGCGCCAACTGCTGTTCGCCCTGGTTATGCGGTCGGGCAACGACGCGGCGCACGCGCTGGCCCGCGCGCTCGGCGGGATCCCGGTGGCGCTGGACAAGATGAACCGCCTGGCCAAGGAGCTCGGCGCACTGGACACCCGCGCGGCGACGCCGTCCGGGTTGGACGGACCGGGCATGACCACGTCGGCCTACGACCAGAGCGTGATCTTCCGAGCCGCGATGCGGCACAAGGAGTTCGCCGAGGCCGCCAGCACCCGGCAGATCGACTTCCCGGGCTACGGCAACAAGCCCGCGTTCAAGGTCAACAACGACAACAAGCTGCTCGGTTCATACCAGGGGTTCCTGGGCGGCAAGACCGGGTTCACCGACGACGCCCGGCACACCTACGTCGGCGCGGCAAAGCGCGGCGAGCAGCGGCTGGTCGTGGTGCTGCTGCGCGGGGAACGCGGCGACGAGCCGCTCGGCGACCAGGGCGCCCGGCTGCTCGACTACGGCTTCGCGCTGGCCAAGGAGGGCGCCCGGCCGGTCGGCCAGCTCGTCGAGCAGTCCCCGGAGGCGCAGCCCAAGGGTGACGTCAGCCATGGGGAGTCGGCCACGCCGGCCCCCGGCGGCGACCAGGCCGCGGCCGAACCTCCCGACTCGTCCGGCCGGACCGCGTTCGGCACTGTCGGCCTGCCCCTCGTCGTGTTCGCCGGCGTGGCGGTGCTGGTCTCCCTCGTCCTGTGGTTCCGGCGGCGCCGGGCCCGGGCGGCTGCGGCGCTAGTGGCGGCGGGCGCGGCGACCCCAGAAGAGGCCGGCTAGGGCGCCGGCGCCGAGCAACCCGGCCGCGTCGCGCAGCCTCGGTCCACTGTGGACCTGGACGGTCGGGCGGATCACCGCGGGGGCGGGCGGTCGCGGCACCGCCGGCTCCAGGTTCTCCTTGGCGGTCGCCGTCCACGCGGTGATGAACAGCAGGAGCCGGGCCACCAGGTTGGCGAACAGCAGCAGACCGATGATCGGGCCGAACAGGGCGCCGGTCGGCGAGCCGCCCACGAGGTTGAGATAGATCGTGGCCAGCTGCTTGAGGATCTCGAAGCCGATCGCGGCGAACAGCGCGCCACGCAGCGCGGACTTGGCGCTCACCCGCTGGCGGGGCAGCCGGGAGATCACCCAGAGGAACACCAGCCAGTTGGCCGCGAGCGCCAGCACGATCGTGCCGACGCGCAACAGGAACAGCGCCCACGCGTCGTCGGCCAGCCCCACCAGGCGCAGCAGGAAGCTGCCCAGCCCGCTGCCCGCGGCCGTGAGCCCGAACGAGATCAGCAGCGCAAGGCCGAGCCCGAGCAGGGACAGCACGTCGGACAGCACCTTGCGCAGGAACGACCGGTCCGGCAAGTCGTGGCCCCACATGGCGCTCAGCGCGTCCCGCAGGTTGGTCATCCAGCCGTAGCCGGAGTACACCGCGGCCAGCAGGCCGAGCACGCCGACCGTGCCGCGCTGCTTGATCGCCTCGTTGATCACGTCGTTGAGAGTCTTGCCGAGGCCGGCCGGGGCGTTCTCCAGGATGCTCTGCTGGAAATCCCGCAGCAGCGCGTCGTTGCCGGCCAGAATGAACCCGGCGACCGCGAAGGCCATCATGAGCAGCGGGAACAGGGACAGCACGCTGAAGTAGGTGATTGCCGCCGCGTAGTGGTCACCGTTGCGGTCGAGGTACGCCCCGCCGGCCCGCACCAGATGGTTGACGCTCTCCCGCCGGCGCAGCCTGCTCAGCCGGCCGTCCTCAGCTCCCACACACCGACGTTAAGCCGGATCCGGTTGGGCCGCAACGCGAGTCCACTATGGATAGTCAGCGAGCCGGGGCGAGCAGCCCGACGTGGTCGTAGACCGTGGCCAGGGTGCCGGCGGCGACCTCCCTGGCCCGTTCCGCGCCCCGGCTGAGGATCTTGTCGAGCTCGGCTGGATCGTCCAGATAGGACCGGACCTGCTCGCGGATCGGGGTGACCCACTCGATCAGCACCTCGCCCAGGTCCTTCTTGAGGTCGCCGTAGCCCTTGCCCTGGTAGTCCGCCTCCAGCTCGCCGACGGTCCGGCCGGCCAGCGCCGAGTAGATCACCAGCAGGTTGGACACGCCCGGCTTGTTCTCCGGGTCGTAGACGATCTCCCGGCCGGTGTCGGTGACCGCCGAGCGGATCTTCTTCGCCGACGCCTTCGGGTCGTCCAGCAGCTCGACGATGCCGGCCGGGCTGGACGCCGACTTGCTCATCTTGGCGCCCGGCTCCTGCAGGTCGTAGATCTTCGCCGCGTCCTTGAGGATGTACGCCTCCGGCGGGGTGAACACGGTGCCGAACCGGGAGTTGAACCGCTGGGCCAGATCCCGGGTGAGCTCGAGGTGCTGCCGCTGGTCCTCGCCGACCGGCACGTACTGCGGCCGGTACAGCAGGATGTCCGCGGCCTGCAGCGACGGGTAGGAGAACAGCCCGACGCTGACCCGGTCGCTGCCCTGCTTGGCCGACTTGTCCTTGAACTGGACCATCCGGCTGGCCTCGCCGAACCCGGTGAGGCACTGCATCACCCAGCACAGCTCGGCGTGCTCGGGCAGGTGGCTCTGCACGAACAGCGTGGCCCGATCCGGGTCGAGGCCGACCGCCAGCAGCTGCGCCACCGACGCCCTGGTGCGCGCGCTGAGCAGCTTCGGGTCGTGCTCGATGGTCAGCGCGTGCAGGTCGGCGATGAAGTAGAACGCGTCGTGGGTCTCCTGCAGGGCGATCCACTGGCGCAGGGCGCCGAGGTAGTTGCCGAGGTGGAAGGACTCGCCGGTCGGCTGGATGCCGGACAGTACGCGGGGACGTGGCACACCGTGATTCTCCCAGAAGCCGCCGGTCGCCCGCGTAGGAACCTCCGTACGGGGGCTTGTCCGGCGCCGATCCTGGTGAAAGGTTCTTGCCGCCCGGCTCGCATGCTCGCCTGGCCGGCGACGATGCCAGCCACCGCGCTTTGATGGAGGTACGCGTGCAACGCAGACATGGATTACGCGGGCTGGCGGCGGCGACCGTCGTGCTCGCCTCGACGGCCGCGCTCACGACGGTGGCGGTCCAGCCGGCGGCCGCGGCCGCCCCGGCCGCGCACTTCGTGGTGCTCGGCCCGCAGGGCGGGGGCCTGGCAAGGACCGAGCAGTCGATCGAGGCCGCGGGCGGGACGGTAGTGCAGAGCTGGCGGCAGATCGGCGTCGTGATCGCCACGTCGCCCAGCCTCAACTTCGCACAGGCCCTGCGCCGGATGGCCGGGGTGCAGGGAGTCGGCGCGTCCCGCGCGCTGGCGGAGTTCATTCCTCCGGCGCCGGCCGCCGACGCGCGGCTCGCCGGCGCCCAGCTCGAGCAGACCGTGGGCGTGGCGGACTCGCGGGGAATGAAGGCCACCGCCGCTGCCGAACCGCTCGCGGCGAACCAGTGGGACATGCGGCTGATCCGGGCCGACGCGGCCAACAACGTCTCCGGCGGTAGCCGCGACGTCCTGGTCGGCGTGCTCGACTCGGGCATCGAGGCGACCCATCCCGATCTCATGCCCAACCTGGACTCGGCCAACTCGGTCGGCTGCACCAACGACGGCGTGCCGGACACCGCGCCGGCCGCGTGGGCGCCCACCACCAGCGACCACGGCACGCACGTCGCCGGCTCGATCGCCGCGGCCCGCAACGGCATCGGGATCGCCGGCGTGGCGCCGAACGTGCGGATCGCGTCGGTGAAGGTGGTCAACGACGACGGGTTCATCTACCCGGAGTACGCGATCTGCGGGTTCATCTGGGCGGCCGAGCACAACATGAAGGTCACCAACAACTCGTACTTCATCGACCCGTGGTTCAAGTGGTGCCGCGACGACGCCGACCAGCGCGCCGTCGCCGAGGGCGTGCGCCGCGCGATCGACTACTCGGCCCGGCGCGACGTCGTCAACGTGGCCGCGCTCGGCAACAGCAACTGGGACCTGGCCCACCAGCTCGTCGACGAGGGCAGCCCGAACAACCAGACCCCGATCACCCGCACCGTCGGCAACGACTGCCCGATGCTCCCGCAGGAGATCAACGGCGTGGTCGGCGTCTCGTCGGTGGGCGCCACTGCGAAGAAGTCGTTCTTCTCCAACTACGGCGTCGGCGACACCGAGGTGGCCGCGCCCGGCGGTGACTCGCTGGTCATCCCGGACACCCCGGACGAAAACGGCCGCGTCCTGTCGACGATCTTCAATGGCGGCTGGGGCTACAAGCAGGGCACCTCGATGGCCTCCCCGCACGCCGCCGGCGTCGTGGCCCTGATCCGCAGCACCCATCTCGACTGGCCCAGCAACCGGGTGATCCGCGAGCTGGAACGCCAGGCCGACCGCCTGGCCTGCCCACCCAACCCCTATGACCCCACCGGTGACGGCGCCTGGCTAGCCACCTGCCAGGGCAACGTCTCGGGCCGCGGCTTCTACGGCTCCGGCCTCGTCGACGCGCTCGACGCGGTCACCCGCTAACCCCATCGCCACGAAGGCCACCTTCGCGCACTCCAACCGCGCGAAGGTGGCC
>NZ_DASZCQ010000325.1:0-1777 GCF_035942955.1 Actinophytocola sp.
CAGCCCACCGCGCGCCGGCCCGTCCCCGGCAAGGGCGATGGCGCGCTCGTAGAGCAGCGCCGCCTCCGCGTAGGCGCCGCTCGCCGTCGCCTCGGCGGCCGCGCGGGCCGCGTAGTCCAGCGCCCGGCCCGGATCGTCGCCGGCCGCGCACCAGTGATGGGCCAGCTCGGCCAGGCTCGGCGTGCCACCGCTCTCGATGCGCTCGGCGATCCGGCGGTGCAGCCGCAATCGCCGCGCCCTGGTCAACGAGCCGGCAACGACCTCGTGCACGAGCGGGTGGGCGAACCGGAACCGGTCGGCCCCCGTGTCCTCCCGGACCAGCCCCGCCGCCACCGCCTCGTCCAGCGCCGCGAGCACCGAGCTTTCCGGCTCGTCGAGCAGATCGCCGAGCAGGCCGACGGGGAACGAGCGCCCGATCACCGCGCCGGTGCGCAGCGCCATCCGGCACGGCTCGGTCAGCGCCGCCAGCCGGCCGGCCACCACCGCCTCCACACCGGGCGGGATCGTCGCGTCCCCACCCACCGCCAGTGCGGCGTCGTCCAGCCGGCCCCGCGCCACGAGCAGCCGGACCAGCTCGGTGACGAAGAACGGGTTTCCCTCGGTACGCCGGTGAATCGCCTCGACCGCGGCCGCCGGCACCGCCCGCCCGGCGACCACCTCGACCAGACGCCGCACCGCGGGCCGCGCCAACCCCTCGACCGGAAGCAGCCGCGCCCCCGGCCGGCGCACCAGCTCGGCGACCGCCTGCGGCAGCCGGTCCGACCGCCCACCGGTCCCCGACCGGACCGTGGCCACCAGCAGAAGGCTGCCCTCCCGGATCTCCTCGGCGAGAAACTCGAACAGCAGCAACGAATCGGTGTCCGCGCTCGGCAGGTCGTCGAGCACCACGGTCAGCGGCCCGGCCCCGGCCACCGCGCCCAACAACCCCGCCACCGCAAGGAACAACGGGTACCGGCCACCCTCCTCGGGCGCCGGCAACAGGCCCAACCCCGGCAGCCGCTGCCGCAACTCCGGCACCAGCCGGCACAGCTGCGCCCCACCCTGCCCGATCTGCGCGGCCAGCGCGTGCGGCTCGGTCCGCTGCACGTGCGTGGTCAGCAGCGTCCGCCACGGCCAGAACGCCGGCGCCCCGTCGTCGGCCACCGCCGTCGCCCACAGCGCCGCCCCACCCGCCGCCCGCGCATCGTCCACAATGGCCCGCGCCAAACTCGTCTTGCCGATCCCCGCTTCCCCGCTGATCAGCACCACCCGTGGCCGCCCACCCCGGGCGTCGCGCAACACGGATCGCAGCTCGCCCAGCTCACGATCCCGGCCCACCAAACCGGTCACCCGCCCATTGAAGGCCCGGCCCGGCGGTCCCGAACCTCCCCATCGGGCAGCGATCCGGGCAGCGCCAAGTCCTCATTGAGCGATGACGCCCCGTTGACCCCGGCCTCCGGCACAGCCGTGAAGATCGCCTCGTGGAAACGAAGGCCGCGCGCTGCGCGCGCGGCCCTCGTTTCCGCATCCCGATTCGGCCGACCGGATGGTTGGCGCAGGTAGTGACGCGCTCCGGAAGGCACCACGCAGGACACCCGGCCGCCACACGGGACTTTGCCGAAGCCCTGCCGGCGATCCCAGGGCCCGGCAAAGTCCAGCGCGCACTATCTCCTGCGCCTGACCGCGGATTGCGGCACCCGGGTCAACCGGAATGTCGGGGATCGGAGACCGCCTGTGGCGGCCGGGCAGGGCCGGTGTGCCCCGGATCGCGGAGCCAGCACCGCCGGCGGCGCCGCGC
>NZ_DASZCQ010000326.1:0-24079 GCF_035942955.1 Actinophytocola sp.
CGGCGACACCACGCGCCAACACGCCGGACTCGTGTGACGAGACCTTTACGGGCAGTGATGGACGCGCTATCGTGAATACGGTTCATGTCCCTGGCGGAGCCCTGCGATCGCAAAGGAGCGACATGTCCGTCAGCCATCGCCTGTTCACGTCACTTGCCTGCGTGGTCCTGCCGCTGGCCCTCACCTCGGCGCCGGCCGCGGCCGACCCGGTCCAGATCGCCGCCGCAGGAGACATCGTCTCCGCGCGCGCCATCTCCGCTCCCGGGTTCTTCTACGCCAACGTCTGGACGATCACCTACCGCTCGACCGGCGCGACCGGACAGTCCAATGTGGTCAGTGGGACTGTGATCGTTCCCAAGGGCGGCAGCGCCAACAAGCCGATCGTCGGGTACGCGCCCGGCACCCACGGCCTCGGCGACCAGTGCGCGCCGTCGGTCCACCTCGCCGCCGGCGACGAGTTCGAGGGCCTGCTGATCCACCAGTACGCCACCCGCGGCTTCGCCGTCGCGGTCACCGACTACGAAGGCCTCGGCACGCCCGGCGATCACACCTACACCGCCGGCCGCGCCGAGGGAAACGCGGTGCTCGACATCGTGCGGGCGGCCCAGCGGCTGCCCGGCAGCGGGCTGTCGCCGAGCGCCCCGGTGGCCATCGTCGGCTACTCGCAGGGCGGGCACGCCGCCGGCTGGGCGGCGCAGCTGGCCCCGACCTACGCGCCCGAGCTGAACTACAAGGCGTTCTCGGTCGGCGCGCCCCCGGCGAACCTGCGGGTGGTCGCCGATCACAACGACGGCGGGCCGAACGTCGGCCTGGTGCTGGCCGCGGGCATCGGCCTGGACGCCGCCTACCCGGACCTCAGCCTTGACCCGTTCCTCAACGACGCCGGCCGGGCCGGGTTCGCCGACATCCG
Source organism: Actinophytocola sp. (assembly GCF_035942955.1). Classification (GTDB taxonomy): domain Bacteria; phylum Actinomycetota; class Actinomycetes; order Mycobacteriales; family Pseudonocardiaceae; genus DASYTH01. Next base: position 911 of record NZ_DASZCQ010000326.1, read on the forward strand.
CGACGACTGCACCGACGACTTCAGCAAGTTCGCCGGCCGCAGGCTCGCCGACTTCACCACGACCGACGTGCTCAACCGTCCGGAGTGGACGGCCCGGGTGAACGAGCAGAACCTCGGCGGGCAACGCCCGGCGCGGGTACCCGTTCTGCTGTACCACTCCGCCCTCGACGAGATCCTGCCGGTGCAGGTCAGCGACGCGCTGCGGTCGAGCTGGTGCCGGGCCGGCGCGAACCTGACATACTGGCGGCTGCTCATCCCCGGGCACGCGCCGACCGCCGCCACGGCCAGCCCGGCGGTCACGTCCTGGGTGGCCGACCGCCTCGCCGGCCAACCCGCGGGCGGCAACTGCTGAGCGGTCAGCCGAACACGAAGTAGCGCAACCACAGGTAGGGCGCGGCCAGGGCGATCGTGATCGCCGTGACGACCGCGCCCTTCTTGGTGAACTCCCAGAACGAGATCGGCGTGCCCATGCGCTTGGCGATGCCGATGACGACGACGTTGGCGCTGGCGCCGACGGCGGTGAGGTTGCCGCCGAGGTCGGCGCCGAGGGCAAGCGACCACCACAGCGCCTGGGCGTGCACCGGGTTGGCGATGTTGGTGGACAGCTCGAGCACCAGCGGGCTCATCGTTGCCACGTAAGGGATGTTGTCGATGATGCCGGACAGCAGGGCGGAGACGAACAGGATCAGCATGACGGCCAGCAGGGCGTTGCCACCGGTCGCCTGCGTGGCCAACCGGGCAAGGTCGCCGATCACTCCGGTGTGGACCAACGCGCCGACCATGATGAACAGCCCGGCGAAGAACAGCAGGGTCTCCCATTCCACACCGGCCAGGTACTGCTTCGGCGTGGTGCCCGAGATGAGCACCAGCACGCCGGCGCCCAGCAGCGCCACCACCGATGGCGCGATGTGCAGCGCGGAGTGGGCGACGAACGCGGCGAACACCGCGACGAGCACGATGCCGCACTTGACGAGCAACCTGGTGTCCTGCAACGCCTCCCGCTCGTTGAGCGCCATCACGTCGGCCACCCGCGCCGGGTCGGCGTCGAACGAGCCGCGGAACAGCCGCGGCAGCAGGACCGTGAACACGATCAGCTCGATGAGCACGATCGGGGTCATGTGGACGATGAAGTCGTTGAACGTCAGCCCGGCTCGGCTGGCAATGATGATGTTGGGTGGGTCGCCGATCAGCGTGGCCGCGCCGCCGATGTTGGACGCCAGCACCTCGGCGATCAGGAACGGGACCGCGTTGATCCCGAGCCGGTCGCAGACCAGCAGCGTCACCGGCGCGATCAGCAGCACCGTGGTCACGTTGTCCAGGAACGCCGAGGCGATCGCGGTGATCAGCACCAGCAGCACCATCACCCGCAGCGGCGATCCCTTGGCCCGCTTGGCCGCCCACACCGCCAGGTACTCGAACACGCCGGTCTGTCTGAGGATCCCGACGATGATCATCATGCCGAGCAGCAGGAAGACGACGTCCCAGTCGATCCCGGTCTCGTGGGAGTAGAAGGCGTTCTCGGAGCCGACCACGCCCAGCCCCAGCACGATGCCCGCGCCGACCAGCGCGGCGGCGGTCTTGTGCACCCGCTCGGTGGCGATGAGGACGTAGGCCGCCACGAACACGGTGACCGCGATGACGACGCTCACGAGGGCGCGACTACTTTCCGTGCCGCAGGGCGAGTTGCAGCAGCCGCGAGGCGGTGATCACGCCGACCAGCCGGTCGCCGCTCATCACCGCGGCCAGCGGGCAGCGCAGCCGGGCCATGGTGGCGGCGACCTCGACGATCGTGTCGTCGGCCTTGACCACGGCCGGATCGGCCGTCTCGCGGGACAGCACCTCCCGGACCTTCTTGCCGCTGAGCTTGTCGGCGATCCGGTCGGCCATCGACTCGTTGAGCACGCCGGCCAGCGACGGATCGTCCTGCACGTAGCCGGGCACCAGGAACCGCACGACCTGCGAGGCCGGCAGGATCGCCTGCGGGTGGCCGTCGGGGTCGGTCACCACAAGGCCGGGCAGCCGATGCTCGGCCAGCAGCTGCGCCGCCTCCCACGCGTCGGAATCCAGATCGACGACCGGGAAGTCCTCGGCCATGTCCTCGGCATGCACACGTGCAGACTACGGGACTTCCGTCGCTCAGGGCGTGTCGAACGACGGCGGCGCGTCGGCGACCGCGCTGCCCCACGAGGTGTTCGGAGTGGACCCGAGCGTGAAGGCGAGGGCGCCGCCGGTCCCGACGAACGACTCGGGCAACCACGGCTTACTCGACGCGACCCCGTCGACGGTCAGGCTCTGCACGTACTTCGTGCCCGCCGAGGCCGCCGGGGCGTCGATCGTGAGCACGACCCCGTTGCCACGGTGCACGACGATCCGCGGAAACAGCGGGCTGGCCAGTAGCAGCTCGGCCCGGCCGGGGGTGAGCGGGTGGATGCCCATGGTGGCCCAGACGTACCACGCCGACATCGCGCCGAGGTCGTCCTGGCCCGGTATCCCGCCCGGCGTGGCCGACCACAGCGTGTTCACGACCTGCCGGACCGTCTCCTGTGCCTTGTATGGACGGCCGGAGAAGTTGTACAGCCAGGGGACCCAGATCGACGGCTCGTTGTCCAGTTCGGACTTCAGCCCGCCGGCGTCGGTCAGCGCCCACCGGCCGTCGGACTGGTGGAAGAACGCGTCCAGCCGGTTGGTCGCCGCGGTGTTGCCGCCCATTCGGCCGAACAGCCCGCGCACGTTGTGCGGCACCATCCAGGTGTACTGGGCCGCGCTGCCCTCGGCGAACCCGCTGCTGCTGGCCGGGTTGAACGATGGCCAGGTGCCGTTCTCGTTGCGGTTCTGGATGAATCCGCCGTTACCCGGGTTGAACACGTTCTTCCAGTACTGGGCGCGAGCCAGGAACTCCTGGTGCCGCGCGGAGTTGCCCAGCCGCATGCTGAGCTGCGACAGCGCAAAGTCCGCAATGGACACCTCGAGCGTCTCGCCCGCCCCGCCCCAGGCGTTGCCGGTGGTCGGGATGTAGTGAATGGACAGCCACTTGTCCAGCGACGGCCGCTCGCCGATCACCATCACGTTCCACCCGCTGCGGGACAGGTCCGCGGCCGTGACCGTGGTCGCCGAGCGGATCATCGAGGCGAGCGCGCCGGCCGCGTCGAACCCCGTGCCGCCGAACGCGTAGATGCTGGGCAGCGCGGCATGCGCCGGGTCGCCGGTCATCACGTGGGTGCCGCCCTGGTTGTGGGTCCAGCGATCCCACACCCCGCCGTTCTGCGTGGCGTGGTTGAAGATCGACTGCGCGATCTCGGCCCCGATGTCCGGTCGCAGCAACGTGACCAGCTGCAACTGTCCACGGTAGACGTCCCAGCCGGAGAAGTTGGCGTACTGTGCCCGCTGCCCGCCGGACACCGTGTGGACCTGCTGATCCATTCCGCGGTACTGCCCGTTGACGTCGCTGAACACGTTGGGGTGCAACAGGGCGTGGTACAGCGCGGTGTAGAACGTGGTCAGCTGCGCGGTGGTTCCTCCGGTCACCTCGAGCCGGCCCAGCTCGGTGTTCCAGGCGTTGAAAGCCCGCTGCCGGACGGTGTCGAACGTCGTCCCCGCCGGGTTCTCGGCCTCCAGGTTGGCCCGCGCGTTGGCCGCGCTGACGTAGGAGATGCCGACCCGGACGTTGACGGTCCGTCCCGAGCTGAGGTCGAACGTCACGTACCCGCCGGAGCCACGGCCGGGTGGCGGGAAACCGTCGGCGCCGTAGGTGGTGCCGCCGCTCGCGCTGGTCGTTCCCGGCCGCAGCGTGGAGTCCACCCAGGTGCCGGCGCTGGCGAACGGCTTGTCGAACACGGCGTGGAAGTGCAGCGTGTAGTAGCTGCGCCGGCCGATCTGGTTGATATAGCCGCAGAAGTTGCCGCTGGTGACCGAGCCGCTGACGGTCCGGGTCGCCGGATCGATGCTGACCGTCGCGTTGCCGCTGCCCACCTCGGAACTCGACGTGCGCAGCAGCATGCTCGCGGTACCGGCGGGGTAGGTGAACCGGCCGGAGCCGGTGCGCGCGGTCGCGCTGAGCTCCACGTTGACCCCGGAGGCGAGCAGCACCCGGTAGTAGCCGGCCGCCCCGGTCTCGTTGGCGTGCGAGAAGTTGCTGGCGTAGACGCTGTCGGTGGTGTCGGCCGACGGCGACGAGGAGACCGTGCCGACGTGTGGCAGGAACGGGATGTCTCCCGACGCGCCGGCGCATCCGGTGCCGGACAGGTGGGTCAGGCTGAAGCCGCGGATCCGGGTGGCGTCGTAGCCGTAGCCGCCGGGTTCGGGCGTGCGGGTCTGGTTGCCGCGGGTGTTCTCCGGGCTCCACTGCACCATTCCGAACGGCGTGTCGGCCCCCGGCCAGGTCTCGCCGTCGTTGCCGGTGCCGATGAGCGTGTTGACGAAGCCGGCCGGGTTGGCGACAGCCGCCGCCGGCGCGGCGTTGAGCAGGAGCAGGGACCAGCCGAGCGCGACGGACAGGCCGACGGCGACCGGGCGGACGATGGCAGGGAACATGTCGACGCCTCCGGGCGATGACAACGTTGTCAGAACCGTCGTACCGAGCCCGTCGAATCAGCCGCAACCTCCGGAATTCCGGCGGTCGTCGACCAATGCGCGCAGACCTATAATTCCCAGTCCCATTTGATCCCGAGCACCCCGGAGTCGATCGCCGACGCGACCAGGTGAACGTCGTGGTACCTGGTGATCGGCAGGTCTCCGGTCGGGTGCCGCTCGTCGGTCAGGTCGAACTGGCCGAACGACCAGCACCGCGCCGGCCGGGCGGCGGGATCGAACCGCACCTGAAGCTGGTACTGCTCGGCCGGGTACCGGAAGCCGTACGCGAACTCGGTGCAGGTCCCGCCGGTGCGGTCGACAAGCGCCGACTCGAACACCCAGGTGTCGCCGGCCCGCAGCACCTCGTCGAACAGCAGCTCGTAGACCAGCGCGGGGGCGGTCGGGTGGGCGCGGACCGCGCCGAGCCGGCAGTTGCCGACCGGCTGCGGCTCGACGAGGGCGGCGACGCACCCCGGGTTGCCGTAGTACCGCACGACGTAGCGGTCGACGCCGTCGCGCCGGGCGCGCACCGCGATCCGGGTCGACTGCAGCACGATGCGCCGCTCGGCGCCGACGGCCACCGAGTTCTGCACGCTGATCAGCTCGACGCCGCGGTCCCGGGCCCCGGGCAGGGTGTCCAGCAGCTCGGCGACCGGGCCGATGTCGGTCAACCGGCCCGAGCCGGTCCGGTCGAGCAGCCGCACCAGCGAGCCCGGCGGCAGTCGCAGGACGTCCTCCAGCGCCCACACCGCGCGTAGCGAGTTGGCCTGCCCCGGCCGGCTGCGCCCGTTCTGCCAGTCGCTGAGGCTGGACAGCCCGATCACGACGCCGCGCCGGGCCAGGTGCCAGCGGAGCCGATCGAGGGTCAGCCCGCGATGCCGGATCGCCGCGCGGAGAGCCGCGTCGAATGATCCGGTGAACAGGATCCCGCCAAGTGCCCGTTCGACCAGGAAATCAATTCTGGCACGGTCGGTCGGACAGCGGGCGGACAAATTCTCACCCGATCGTGGCCTGCTGTGGTTGATATTCCGGCACCAGGGTATTCAGGTGCTCGGACGAGAGAACCGTTCGAGGAGGACACATGTCCAGCGCTCTCGCGACCAGCTATGCCCAGGTTGACGTGGGCGGCGCGTTCAACGACGCGTTCCACTCGGTCGTCAACTTTCTGCCGAAGCTGGTCGGCTTCCTTGTCATTCTTCTGATCGGCTGGCTGATCGCCCGGCTGTTGCGCATGCTCGTGAACAAGGGTTTGCAGAAGCTGCGCTTCGAGCGGGCGGTCCAGCGCGGCGGACTCGGTGACGTGGTAGCGCGCCACCGCATCGACGTGTCCGGCCTGATCGCCGCCCTCGTGTACTACGGCGTCCTGCTGATCGCGCTGCAGCTAGCGTTCGGCGTGTTCGGCCCGAACCCGGTTAGCGACCTGCTGAACCAGATCGTGGCCTGGCTGCCGAGGGCCGCCGTGGCGATCATCATCGTGGTGGTGGCCGCCGCCCTGGCGAGCGCTGTCCGCGACCTGATCACCCGGGCGCTCGCGGGAGTGAACTACGGTCAGTTCCTCGGCCGGCTCGCCTCCTGGTTCATCATCGCGCTCGGCGTCATCGCCGCGCTCAACCAGGTCGGCATCGCCACGACCGTCACCCTCCCGGTCCTGATCGCCGTGCTGGCCGCCGCGGCCGGCATCGTGATCGTCGGTGTCGGCGGCGGCCTCATCCGCCCGATGCAGCAGCGCTGGGAATCGTGGCTCGGCCGCGCCGAGCGCGAGATCCCGGTAGCCCGTGCCCGCACCGAGGCCTACGAGCGCGGCCGGGAAGATGCGGCCCGCTCCGCCCACCCGGTCGATGCGGAGGTGCCCACCAAGGTCACCCCGCCCGAGGCCATCCCGTCCGGCCGCCAGATGCGCCAGGCCGGCCCGGGCCCCGCACCCACCCCACCGGAGCCCGACCGTCCGCGCTAACCGCCCCTCTCGGCGCGGAAAGCAACGTCACGTTCCTCCCGGGGAACGTGACGTTGCTTGTCGGGCCACCCACTCCGCCGGGCACGCGACACGCCGGTCTGCCGGAGGATCCTGGATCGGTGAACCGGTTGGCTGCGCCAGCCACTCCGTTCATCCCGCGGGGATCTCCATGCGTGCGCCGGGACGACGTGGCGCGCTCCGCCGCCCGGTCGATGCGGAGGTGCCCACCGAGGTCACCGCGCCCAGGGCCATTTCGTCCGGCCGCCAGCTGCGCCAGGCCCCGCACCCACCCACCGGAGCCCAACCGTCCGCCCCTCTCGGCGCGGAAAGCAACGTCACGGTCCTTCGGGAACGTGACGTTGCTCTTTGGCCACCCCCGCCGGGCACGCGAACACGCCGGTCTGCCGGCGCATCCAGCCCGCTCCGCTCACCCCACGGGGGATCTCCATGCAAGCGGCGGCTACCACTCCGGATGGAAAGCAACGTCACGTTCCCACCCCCAGGAATGGGACGTTGCTTTCCCGGAGCCCGGGGTACACCCATGCGCATGCCGTCGAACACGAACCGCCCGCGGATCCTGGTCATTGGTGCGGGGTTTGCGGGCTATCACTGCCTGCGCACGCTGGAGCGGAGGCTGCCGCCGGATGCCGCCGAGCTGGTCGTGGTCAACCCTACCGACTACATGCTCTACGTTCCGCTGCTGCCAGAGGTTGCCGGCGCCACTTGGAGCCGCGCCGGGTGGCCGTTCCGCTGCGCGGCCGGCTGCGCCGGACCCGGCTGGTGCTCGGCGACGCCGTCGACGTGGACGTGCGCGGGCGCACCTGCACCATTGTGGACGTGGAGGGTCGCGCGCGGACGCTGACCTGGGACCGGTTGGTGGTCACCTCCGGCAGCGTGACCAGGCTGCTGTCCATTCCCGGGGTCGGGGAGCACGCGAAGGGCTTCAAGTCGGTGGCCGAGGCGGTGTTCCTGCGCGACCACGTGCTGCGCCAGATCGAGCTGGCCGAGGTCGCCACCGACCCGGCGGAGCGGGCGGCCCGCGCCACGTTCGTGGTGGTGGGCGCCGGCTACACGGGCACCGAGCTGGTCGCTCAGGGTCAGCAGCTGACCCGCGCGGCGCTGCGGCACCGGCCCGGTCTGTCCGAGCGGGACGTGCGCTGGGTGCTGATCGACGTGGCGCCGCGGGTGCTGCCCGGCCTCGACGAGCGGCTGGCCGGGCCGGCCGAGCGGGTGCTGCGCAAGCGGGGGATCGAGGTGCGCCTGGAGACCGGTGTGGCCGAGGTGACCGAGGATTGCGTGCGGCTCACCGACGGGTCGGAGATCCCGACGAGGACGGTGGCGTGGTGCGTCGGGGTGCGGCCGGATCCGCTGGTCGAGGCGCTCGGGCTGCCCGCCGAGCAGGGCCGGCTGGCGGTGAGCACCCGGCTCGAGGCGCGCGGGGCGGAGCACGTGTTCGGCGCCGGGGACGTGGCCGCGGTGCCGGACGTGTACCACCCGGGCCGGCTCACGCCGATGACCGTGCAGCACGCGGTGCGGCAGGGGCGGGCAGCGGGGATCAACGTCGCGGCGTCGCTCGGGCACGGCACGCCGCGGGAGTACCGGCACCGCGATCTCGGCTTCGTGGTCGACCTCGGTGGGGGACAGGCGGTCGCCGACCCGCTGCACGTGCCGATCACCGGCTGGCCGGCCAAGGTGATCACCCGCGGCTACCACCTGCTGGCGCTGCCCGCGAACCGGCTGCGGGTGGCCGCCGACTGGCTCACCGACCTGCTGGCCCGCCGCCAGGTCGTCCAGTTCGGCATGGTGCCCGAACAGCAGGTGACGCTCGCCGACGCCGACCGGCCGCCGGCGGTGCGGCATCCGGCCCGCTCCCGAGGTTGATGCCGCGTCCCGCTGGGTAGCCGGGAGTGCAGGAGGTGCGCCATGTTCCCGGAGCAGCTACCTGAGAATCGGCCGCTTGGCCGGCGGTTGCGTATCCGGCCCGGGTGGGCCCCATCGAATCCGCGCTCGACGACCCCCGATCCCGACGTGGAACGCCGCAAGCTGCATACCGCCCCGGTCCAGCACGCGGCGGCCACCGTGGCCGGGGTGTTCGGGCTGGTCGGGCTGCTCGGCTTCCTGCCGGGGATCACCACCAACCTCGGCGCCCTCGAGTTCGTCGGGCACCACTCCGACGCCCTGCTGCTCGGCGTGCTCTCGGTTTCCGTGGTGCACAACGTGATCCACCTGCTGTTCGCGGTGGCCGGGCTCGCGCTGGCCACCACGGCGGGCGCCGCACGTGGCTTCCTGCTCGGCGGCGGGGTCGTCTACCTGCTGCTCGCCCTCTACGGCGCGGTCATCGACCAGGACGGCGCCGCCAACTTCATCCCGGTCAACACCGCGGACAACTGGCTGCACCTCGGCCTGGGCGCCGGGATGGTCGGGCTGGGACTGCTCCCCGGGAGGCCGCGACAATGACCGAGCCGACGGCGCCACCACCCCTGCCCCCGGCGCGTTCGCTGTGGGTGTCCACAACGGACGCGCCGGACCGCGCCGGCCGGGCGCTGCCGGCGGAGGTCGACGTCGCCGTGCTCGGCGCCGGAATCGCCGGCCTGACCACGGCCTACCTGCTGGCGCAGGCCGGCCGCTCCGTGCTGGTGCTGGAGGCTGGCCGTGTCGCGACCGGGGTTTCCGGGAACACCACGGCAAAGCTGAGCGCGCAGCACTCGCTGATCTACCACCGGCTGACCGACCACAAAGGACCCGAGGCGGCCCGGACCTACGCCGCCGCCCAGCTCGCCGCGCTGGACTGGGTGGCCGAGCAGGCACAGCGCCTCGGCATCGAGTGCGATCTGGTCCGCACGGACAGCTACGTCTACACCACCGATCCGCGCAGGCGGTCGCTGCTGCGCCGCGAGACCGACGCCGCCGCGGCGGCCGGGCTGCCGGCCGAGCTGGTCGACGAGATCGCGCTGCCCATCCGGATCGCGGGCGCGGTCCGCGTCGCCGACCAGGCACAGTTCCACCCGCGCCGGTGGCTGCTCGGCCTGGCCGCGTACGTCGAGGAACTGGGCGGCACGATCGTGGAGGAGGTCAGGGCGGTCGGCGTCGACGAGGGTCAGGTCAACGTGGTGCGCACGACCGCGGGCGAGGTGCGGGCGCGCGACGTCGTGGTGGCAACGCACTACCCGATCCTGGACCGGGCGCTGTACTTCGCGCGGCTGGAACCCGTGCGGGATCTGGTGATCGCCGGTCCGGTCGGGCCCGAGCTGGCGCCGGACGGGATGTTCCTGGACGCCGTCACGCACCACTCGGTGCGCACCGCGACCGGCCCCGGAGGCGAGCAGCTCCTGGTCGTGGGCGGCGAGCACTATCGCGTCGGGTCGCACGTCGACGTGCTGCAGCGGTTCAACCGGCTGGCCGCGTGGGCCGAGCGGAACGTGTGGCTGGACAAGATCGAGTACCGCTGGTCGGCGCACGATATGTCTACTTTGGACGATGTGCCGTACGTCGGCCGTTACCACCCCGCCACCAGGAACCTGTGGGTGGCCACCGGCTTCGGCCAGTGGGGGATGACCGGTGGTACCGCGGCCGGCCTGCTGCTGCGCGACCTGATCCTCGGGCAGGACAACGCCGCCGCCGGGCTCTACGACCCGAACCGGTTCTCGCTGCGCGCGGCCGGCAAACTGGTGCACGCCAACGCTACCGTGGCCAAGTACCTGGTCGGGCACCACGCGAGGGCGCTGACCGGCACGCCGGACATCGACGCGCTCGCCCCCGGCGAGGCCACCGTCACCCGGCGCGGTGCCGGCATGGTCGCCGCCCACCGCTCCGCCGACGGAGAGCTGCACCTGGTCAGCGCCCGCTGCACGCACCTCGGCTGCCTGGTCGCGTTCAACAACGCCGAGTCGACGTGGGACTGCCCGTGCCACGGCTCACGGTTCACTGTGGACGGTGCGGTCGTCCAGGGTCCGGCGGTCCGCCCGCTGCGCCGCCTCGACGATTGACCGGACGGTGGGTCGGGTACCCGTGACGCATGGTGAGCGTCGGATACACGTTGATGACCGAGCAGGCCGGCCCGACGGACCTGGTGCGGCACGCGGCCATGGCCGAACGGGCCGGGTTCGACTTCGAGGTGATGAGCGACCACTACTTCCCGTGGCTCGACGAGCAGGGACATTCGCCCAACGCGTGGAGCGTGCTGGGCGCGGTGACCCAGGCGACCGAGCGGGTCGAGCTGATGACGTTCGTGACCTGCCCGACCATGCGGTACCACCCTGCGGTGGTGGCCCAGCAGGCGGCGACCGTGCAACTGCTGTCCGGCAACCGGTTCACGCTCGGCGTGGGTGCCGGGGAGAACCTCAACGAGCACGTGGTCGGCCGTGGCTGGCCGCCGGCGAACGTCCGGCACGAGCTGCTCGCCGAGGCCGTGCAGATCATCGCCGGGCTCTTCGACGGCGGGTACCTCGACTACGCGGGCAAGCATTTTCGCGTTGACTCGGCCAAGTTGTGGGATCTGCCCGAGATCCGGGTGCCGATCGCGGTGGCGGTCTCCGGCGAGCAGTCCGTGCGCGCGTTCGCCCCGCTGGCCGACGCGATGATCGCGGTGGAGCCGAAACCCGAGCTGTGCAAGGGCTGGGACGAGCTGCACGACGGCGACTCGCCCAAGGTCGGCCAGCTGCCCGTGTGCTGGGACTCCGACCGCAAGGCCGCCGTGCGCCGCGCCCACGAGCAGTTCCGCTGGTTCGGCGGCGGGTGGAAGGTCAACGCCGAGCTGCCCGGCCCGCCGGCCTTCGACGCGGCGACGCAGTTCGTCACCGAGGAGGACGTGGCCGCGGCCATCCCGTGCGGCCCGGACCTCGACCCGATCGTCGACGCGGCGAAACCCTTCTGGGAGGCGGGCTTCACCCACCTGGCCCTGGTTCAGATCGGCGGGCGGCACCAGGAGGAGTTCCTGGACGTGGCCGAGCGGCGGCTGCTTCCGGCACTGCGTGAGGCCGGCGGCCGCTAGGCGTTTCGACCGCGCCCGCTCGGGTAGCCGCCACGTACGGGCTTTTTGCGGAGGGATGACGGCGCGATGACGGGAGAGGAACTGCGGGCGGTTCAGCTTGCCGAGCTCGGCCAGCAGCTTCGGGTGGACGCCGTGCGGGCGTCCGCCGCGGCCGGGTCCGGGCATCCGACATCGTCGATGTCGGCGGCCGACCTGATGGCGGTGCTGCTGGCCAACCACCTGCGCTACGACTTCGAGACCCCGGACAATCCGGGCAATGACCATCTGATCTTCTCCAAGGGGCACGCATCTCCCTTGCTGTACGCCATGTTCGCGGCGGCCGGCGCCATCACCGACGGCGAGCTGTTGACGTTCCGCAAGCTGGACAGCCGGATCGAGGGCCACCCCACCCCGCGGCTGCCCTGGGTGGACGTCGCCACCGGGTCGCTGGGCCAGGGCCTGCCGGTCGCGGTCGGGATCGCGCTGTGCGGCCGGTACCTCGACCGCCTCCCGTACCGCGTCTGGGTCCTCTGTGGAGACAGCGAGCTCGCCGAGGGATCCATGTGGGAGGCGTTCGAGGAGGCCGCGTTCTCGAAGCTGGACAACCTGATCGCGATCGTCGACGTGAACCGGCTCGGCCAGCGCGGACCCACCCGGCACGGTTGGGACACCGCGGCCTACGCCCGCCGGATCGGCGCGTTCGGCTGGCACACCATCGAGATCGACGGCCACGACATCGATCAGATCGACCGGGCCTACGCCGAGGCAACCCAGGTGACCGGCCGGCCGACCGCGATCATCGCCCGCACCCGGAAGGGTCGCGGCGTGCGCGCCGTGGAGGACGCCGAGCACCGGCACGGAAAGCCGCTGTCCGACCCGGACGAGGCGATCACCGAGCTCGGCGGCCGGCGCGCGATCCGAATCACGCCGACCCGACCCGAGCCGATGCTGACCAGGCCGGTGGAGTCGGCCGAGCTCAAGCTCCCGGTCTACTCGGTGGGCGACACGGTGGCCACCCGCACGGCGTTCGGCGAAGCCGTGACCGCGCTCGGCGACTCCCGGTCGGACATCGTCGTGCTTGACGGTGAGGTCGGCGACTCGACCAGGTCGGAGTACTTCGCCGAGTCGCATCCGGAGCGGTTCTTCCAGAGCTACATCGCCGAGCAGCAGATGGTCGCCTCCGCCACCGGCATGCAGGCCCGCGGCTGGACCCCGTACCTGGCCACGTTCGCCGCGTTCCTCACCAGGGCCTACGACTTCCTCCGGATGGCCGCGGTCAGCCGGGCAGACCTGCGCGTGGTAGGCTCGCACGCCGGCGTGTCGATCGGCCAGGACGGCCCGTCCCAGATGGGCCTCGAGGACCTGGCCGCGTTCCGCGCGTTGTTCGGCAGCACCGTGCTGTATCCCTGCGACGCCAACCAGACCGCCCACCTGGTCTCCGCGATGGCGGTCCGAAAGGGAATCTCGTACCTGCGCACCACCCGCGGCGATACCCCGGTGATCTATGAGCCGGACGAGAACTTCCCGATCGGCGGCAGCCGAGTCCTGCGCTCGTCGGGAGCCGACAAGGTGACCATCGTGGCCGCCGGCATCACGGTCTTCGAGGCCCTCAAGGCGGCCGATCGGCTCGCCGAGGACGACATTGCGGCCCGCGTCATCGACCTGTACTCGATCAAGCCGATCGATGTGGACACGCTCCGCCAGGCCGCCGCCGACACCGGCCGCATGATCACCGTCGAGGACCACTGGCCGGAGGGCGGTCTCGGCGACGCCGTCCTCGCCGCGCTCGCCGACGGACCGCCCCCGCTGACCAAGCTCGCCGTCCGGGGCATGCCCGGTTCGGCCACACCCGAGGAGCAACTACGTGAGGCCGGCATCGACGCCGCCGCCATCGTCAGCGCGGCCCGATCGCTGACCAAGGTTTAGGAGTCCACAATGGACACAGTCGAGACGCACGACCGAACCATGGCCCAACTGGTCAGCGACCTGTCCGAGCAGACCGCGCGCCTGGTCCGCACCGAGGCCCGGCTCGCCGCCCGCGAGATGGCCGGCAAGGCCCGCCGCGCCGGCTTCGGCACCGGCGCGCTCGGCGCGGCAGCGATTCTCGCCGGGTACGCCGGCGCCATGCTGCTGGCCTGTGTCGCCCTGGCCCTTGCCACGGTGCTGCCCGCCTGGCTGGCCACCCTGCTGATCGGCATCGCCCTGCTCGCCGCCGCCGGCGTCGCCGCCCTCGTCGGCCGCGCCCAGCTCCGCAAGGCACTCCCCCCGGTCCCGGACAACACCATCACCCGCGTCCGTGACGACATCGACGCGGTAAGGGAGAGGACCCACCAATGACCGCGCGACAGGACCGCTACGCCCCACCAGGCGCTCCACCCACCACCGAGGACCTCGAGCACGAGGTCGAGCTCACCCGCCAGGAGCTGGGCGACACCGTCGCCGAGCTGCTGTACAAAATGGACATCAAGTCGCGCACCCGCGAGGCCACCCAGCGCCGCGTGACCGCCCTCCAGGCCCGCACCCGCACCGTGCTGCGGACGGTCCGCACCCACCCCGCCATCGCCGCAACGGCCGCCCTCACCGCGGCCCTCGCCACCGTCCTCGTCCTCCGCCTGCGCCACTAATAACCTCGCACGCCGGGTCCGCGAGTCCCCCGGGCCCGCGGACCCACTCATGCGCCCAACCCCCCGGGTGTCTCGCGTTGGCCGTGCCGTGTCCGGCGTTTCCGCGCCGAGGCGGGAAAAGCGACGGCCGGGCCACGTGGGGCGTGGTCCGGCCGTCGGTCAACCAACTACCTACCTATCGTTGGGCTCCTCCGGACGGTCGTCGGCGAAGGGTGGGACGTTGGGGTCGTCGTCGGCGGGTGGCTCCGGGTCGCGCCACTCCTCGGCGCGCGAGGAGCGGTTGGCCCGGAGGGTGCCTTCCAGCTCGTGCTTGAGCTCGTCGTCGTGGACCGGGCCGTGCTTGGAGCTCTCGCGGTGGATGCTCATGATCGGGCCGCCGCGGTCTTCCGGTCGTTGGCCTTCTGCAGCGCCTTGACCAGCTCCGGCTTGGTCATCGACGACCGGCCGGGGATGTCGAGCCGCTTCGCCAGGTCGTAGAGATGCTGCTTGCTGGCGTTGGCGTCCACACCGCCCGCGGTCTCGCCGCGCGGCGGGCGCCGCCCCGAGCGGGTGCTCTTCTCGGCCTGCGCGTCGGACGGGCCGCGCTTGCCCTTGGGTTGCCAGCGGTCGCCCACCTTCTCGAACGAGTGTTTCAGCGCGGCGTAGGCGGTCCGGTGTGCCCGCTCGCCCTCGCCGTACGTCTCGATGGCCGAGTCGTGCGCCTTCACCCAGGTGTCCTGCGCCTTCTTCGGCGAGCGACGCAGCGTGCTTGGCAGGCTCTCCCTACCGGGCATCGTCGTCACCTCCTGTTCGAACGCTGCCATGGGGCTACCCGGGTGCCTGCGTCCGAAACGGGCACGTGTGATGCTCGCAACCGGGGGTAGCCAACGGCATGGCCACGACTACCTGGGATGCCCGCCCGTTCGTGCCGGACAGCGCGGATCTCGACGAGCTGCGCAAGGCCGCCGGCGGCTGCAAGGGATGCGATCTGTACGAGGCGGCGACGCAGACGGTGTTCGGCGCCGGGCCGCGCACGGCCAGGGTGCTGATGCTGGGGGAGCAGCCCGGTGACCAGGAGGACAAGGCCGGTGCGCCGTTCGTCGGCCCGGCCGGCCGGGTGCTCGACCGCGCGCTGGAGGAGCTGGGTGTCGACCGCGACCAGGTGTACGTCACCAACGCGGTCAAGCATTTCAAGTTCGTGCCGGCGGAGCGGGGCAAGCGGCGCATCCACAAGACGCCGTCGCGCACCGAGGTGGTGGCCTGCCGGCCGTGGCTGCTGGCCGAGCTTCGCCTGGTGCGGCCGGAGTTCGTGGTCCTACTCGGCGCGGTGGCGGCCAAGGCGGTGATGGGACCGTCGTTCAAGCTCACCGAGCACCGCGGCAAGATGTTCGACCTGCCCGCCGAGCTGGACAACGAGCCGCTGCCGCCGGCCCGCGCCCTGGCCACGGTGCACCCGTCGTCGGTGCTGCGCGCCCCGGATCGCGACGAGGCCTACCGGGCCTTCGCGGCCGACCTCAAGCCCCTCGCCTCCCTCTGACCCGCGCCGGCCCCCCTTTTAGCCAGCCAGCCCCCACCCCGTCTGGGGTGGGGAGGTGGGTTCGTGGGTCAGTTTACCGGTGGAAGCGGAGGTAAAGATCAAAGTTGGGGGTGGATGTGGATGGGTGGGGTGCGTGTGGACAACTCGGCCCGGCGGTCAGGACTCCCGGTTGGGCGGCGGGGTGCGGATCTCGTCGGCCACCGAGCCGCCGGCCTCGTCGGCGGACTGGCCGCGGCGCACCGCCCCGGTCGGGTCGGCGATCGGTAGCTCCTCGGTGCTGACCACGTCGACGTCGTCGGTCAGGTCGTCGATCGACTCGTCCAGCTCCTCGTCGGGCGTCGCGCCGATCGGCCGCTCGGCGAACTCCGGTTCGATGTCGGGCTGTTCCTCGCGCAGCCGGTGGTCCAGGTCCTGGCCCTGGCGCGCCTCCGACTCGGTCATGCCGAACCGGTCGGCCTCCGACCAGTGCTCCGGCGGGTCCATGCCCTCTTCCAACGGGTCGAGCCGGAGGTTGTCCTCGTCGTAGTCCTCTGAATACTCGGGCATGTCTCGCTCCTCAGACTCGGGCCGGCTCGAGGTGCGGCGCGACCTGGTTGGCCCAGAACTCGAAGAACGCCTCCTGGTCCGGGCCGATCTGCTGCACGTGCACCTCGTCGTAGCCGGCGTCGACGAACGTCCGCACGGTCTCCACGTACCGCTCCGGATCGGGTCCACAGGGGACGGTCTCGCCGACCATCTCCGGGGTGACCAACGTGGACGCCTGCTCGAAGTGCCGCGGGCTGGGCAGCACCTGGGCCAGCTCACCGGGAACCTGCTCGTTGCGCCACAGCCGGTGCGCGGTCTCCATTCCCTTGTCGACGGTCGGCGCGTAGCAGACCTTGAAACCGCACTGGGCGGGCTTGTCACCACCGCCGGACTCGCGGAACCTGCGCACCGAGTCGGCGTCCGGTTTGACCGAGATGAACCCGTCGCCGAGCCGCGCGGCCAGCGAGATCGACTTGGGCCCGAACCCGGACACGTAGATCGGCACCGGCTCGTCCGGGCAGGTGTAGATGCGCGCGTTCTCGACCGTGTAATGCTTGCCGTGGTGGGTCAGCTCCTTGCCGGTGTGCATCGCCCGGATGATCCCGATGGCCTCCTCGAGCATCGACAGCCGCACCGACGCGGCCGGCCAGCGGTCGCCGAGGATGTGCTCGTTGAGCGCCTCGCCGCTGCCGACGCCGAGCACGAACCGGCCCTCGAGCTGCACCGCGGCGGTGGCCGAGGCGTGCGCGATCACCGCGGGGTGGATGCGCACGGTCGGGCAGGTGACCGCCGTGGTCACCGGCAGGCGCGTCGCCTCGGACAGCGCCCCGATCACCGACCAGACGAACGGGCTCTGCCCCTGCTCGGAGTTCCACGGATGGTAGTGATCGGAGATCCAGAGCCGCTGGAAGCCGGCCTCCTCGGCCAGCTTCGCCTGGCGAACCAGCTCGCGCGGCCCGAACTCCTCGCTGGACAGGAAGTAACCCATGCTCACCATGGCGGCCGGGTACCCGCCCGCTCCGGTTCGTAACCGATTCCGCGGGGTATACGCAGGTCATGAGCCGGGCCGAGGAGTCGCAGAGCCAGCAGCTCGCGCGCAATCTCAACGAGTTACTTCAGGAGATCCGGGTGGCGCAGGCCGGGGTGCAGATCCTGTTCGGCTTCCTGCTGTCGATCGCCTTCACCGAGCGCTACAGCACCACGTCCGACTACGTCCGCGCCACCCACCTGGTCACCGTGCTGTTCGCCACGGCGTCGGTCGCCCTGCTGACCGCCCCCGCCGCCTGGCACCGCGTCCTGTTCCGCCTCGGCCGCCGCGAGAAGATCATCAACGTGGCCGACCGGCTCGCCGTGGGCGGTCTGGCCTCCCTCGCGCTCGCGATGACCGGCACCGTCCTCCTGCTGGGCGAGATGATCATCGGCGGCTGGCCGGCCGTGCTGCTCGCCATCCTGGCCGGCGTCGGCTTCGGCATGCTCTGGTTCGCCCTCCCGATCCGCCAGCGCCTCCGCGGCCCCACCCCCTCCCGCACCGACTGACACCATGGGGTCATGAGCCCCCGCCGCCGCCTGCTGCTCGCCGTCGTGGCGGCGCTGGTCGCGGTCGCCGCCGTAGTCGTCGGTGTGCGGCTCGTCGGCGGGGCCGAGCGCGAGCTCCCCGCGCAGGACCGCCCCGGCACGGTGATCCTCGTGCCCGGCTACGGGGGAAGCCAGGAGGGGTTGCGGCTACTGGACGAGCGGCTACGCGACAGTGGCCGCGACACGCACGTCATGACCCTGCCGGGGAACGGAACGGGAGATCTGCTCGCCCAGGTTGCCGTGCTCGACCGGGAGGTCGACGCGGCCCTTGACCGCGGGGCGCCCTCGGTGGACATCATCGGCTACTCGGCCGGCGGACTGGTGGCCCGCCTGTGGGCGGTACGTGAGCAGGGTGAGCGCCGCGCCCGCCGCGTCGTGACGCTTGGCTCGCCCCTGCACGGAACCCGGCTGGCCGCCAGCGGGGGAGTCGTTGCCCCGGACGCCTGCCCGGTGGCCTGCCAGCAGATGATCCCCGGCAGCGCGCTGCTCGCCTCGGTCGCGCAGGAGCCGGTGCGCCTACCCTGGCTGTCGGTGTGGACGGAGAACGACCAGACCGTGACGCCGCCCGACTCCGCCCGCCTCGACGGAGCCGAGAACCTTGCCCTGCAAGAGGTCTGCCCCGGAGTCCACATCGAACACGGTGAGCTGCCCACCCACCCGCTGGTCGTCGCGATCGTGCTGCGCTCCCTTGGCCCGGATCCGCTGACCCGCCGGGTCGAGGACGTGGGTTGTCCCGGCTAGCTGGTGACGTCCTTGGTCGAGAAGTTGGCCCAGGCGGCGCCGAAGAAGACGATGACGTAGCCGGCTTGGAGGAGTAGGCCCTTCTCGATGCTGTGCCAGAAGATGGGGTCGCGGAAGAAGTCGATCCAGGCGAGCCAGAAGTTGGTGGGTAGGTACGGCTTGATGGGCCCGGCGGCGTCCAGGGTCTCCAGGACCGAGCTGGTGATGAGCACGGCGAGCGCGGCGAGCGCGGCGCCGAGGCCGGAGTCGGTGAGCGTGGACAGGAACAGCGCGATCACGCCGAAGCCGAGCATGGACGCGACGATGTAGGCGATCGAGCCGAGCAGGCGCAGCGTAAGCTCGAACGGGGTGAGCGTGACGCCCGACAGGGAGGTGACCGCGCCGGCCTGGCCGACGGCTTCGGCGCCGGTGCCGAACAACAGGATCCCGATCACCAGGGACGTGATCACCACCAGCAGCACGGCAAGGAGGATGAACGCGCACAGCGCGACGAGCTTGGCGATCAGCAGGCGGGTGCGGCCGACCGGGCGCACCAGCAGGTAGCGCAGCGTACCTGTGGCGGCCTCGCCGGCGATCCCGTCGCCGGCCAGCACGGCGACGGCCAGCGGCAGGAACACCGGCAGCACAAGGGCGAGCGCGGCGGCCGGGTAGAGGGAACCGTTGCGCAGCACGGCGGACAGGAAAGCGCCGCCCTGGCCCGGCGGCGGCGGGAAGTCCGCGGCGGCCAGCACCACGGCGACCACGAGCGGCAGCGCGCACAGCAGCAGGATGCTCAGCCACACCCTTGGCCGCAGCACCAGCTTGCGCAGCTCGACGGCGATCACGGCGCATCCACCCGGTCCGAGCCGGAGCCGGTCACCTCGAGGACCACCTGCTCGAGGGTGCGGCGCTCCACGACCATCTCCGACACCCGCAGGCCGGCCTCGACCAGCAGGGTGTTCAACGACGCCGGGTCGGTGTGCCGCACGACGAGCAGCGAGCCGTCCCGCGACTCGAGCTGCCCGTCCAACAGGGACACGGCAGCGGCGGCGTCCGGTGTGGACACCAGCACCCGGCCGGTCGGGCGGCGCAACCCGTCCAGCGTCTCCTCGAGCACCAGGCGGCCGTGGTCGACCACGCCGACCCGGGTGCACAGCTGCTCCACCTCACCGAGCAGGTGGCTGGACAGGAATACCGTGGTTCCGGCCTCGTTGAGCCGGATCAGCAGCTCCCGCACCTCCCGGATGCCCTGCGGGTCCAGCGCGTTGGTCGGCTCGTCGAGCACAAGCAGGCGCGGGCGGCGCAGCAGGGCGGCGGCCAAGCCCAGGCGCTGCCGCATGCCGAGCGAGTACGCCTTCACCGGCCGATTGTCCACACCGGACAGACCGACCAGCTCGAGCGCGTCCTCGACCCGGCGCCCGCGGTCCCGCCGGCCGCCGGCGCCCGCGGCGTCCATCAGGGTCAGGTTCCGCCGCCCGGACAGGTGCGGGTACGCCGCGGGCGCCTCGACCAGCGACCCGACCGACGGCAGCACGTCGGCCACCCGGCGCGGCACCGGCCGGCCGAGCAGCTCGATCGAGCCGCCGGTCGGGTAGACCAGCCCGAGCAGCATCCGCACCAGCGTCGTCTTGCCGGACCCGTTGGGCCCGAGGAAGCCGTACCGGTCGCCTTCCCGGACGTGCAGGTCGACCGCGTCCACGGCGAGCGTGTGGCCGAACCGCTTGGTGAGCGCCCGGGTGACGATCATGAGCGGCTCCTCGGCACGAGGGACAACTCCGCCGCGGCCCGCTCAAGCACCGCGGGCGAGATCAACCCGGCGATCAGGTACGAGCGCCGGGCCACGTTGGACCGCTCGATGATCACCGTCAGCGGCGGCACCGTGAGCAGCATGCCGGTGCCGCCCGGCAGGGTCAGCTCGCGCCCGCCGCCCTTGCGCGCGGCGTCGGTGGCCGACCCGCCGACGTTGCGCGGCAACGGAAGCACGACGAACGACGACAACCCGCCGCCGTACTGCCCGACCCCGGGAAGGCCGCCGAGGTCGTCGGCCCGCAACGGACGCCCGGCCAGGGTGTCCGGCAGGGACGCCGGGGCCGCGGCGCCCAGCGCGTTGACGATGTCCGGCGCGACGGTCACGTTGTACCCGCTGTCCGGCGGCAGCGGCGGGGTGACCGTCTCGGCGGCCGGCCGGGTCAGGCTCAGCTCGAGAAACTCGGTGACCAGGAACGGTTGCCCGGCCCCGCGCGCGGTCGCCTCCACCCGGACCGGCAGCCCGGTCTGCGGATCGGCCCAGATGTCGACCCGACCGATCGACGTGTCCGGATCGGCCGGCCGCAGCCGCAGCCCGGCCGCCGCGATCCCGGCCACCCGCCGCGACCGCAGCGCCTCGACCCGATCCTCCGGCGCCGCCCGCAGCACCCAGCGGGCCAGGTCCGGCGGGAGCAGATCACCGGCCCTTGGCAGCCGCACCGGCTGCGCCCCGATCACCTCGGTGACCAGGTTCGCGCCGAAGTCCCAGATGTACTCACCGTCCGGCGTCCGGTACACGTCCCGCTCGGCCCCCGCCGTCAGCACGTCGAACCGCCACCGCGACGGACCGTCGTACCAGGACCGGACCCGGGTCGTCCCGTTGATCAGCGACGTCACCTGTTCCAGGTTGGGCAGATCCGGCACGCTCAGCATCCCGGTGGTCTCCGCGTACCCCTGATACGGCCGCTCCACCGAGCGCACGATCATGTCCCGCAGCCGCTCCGGCTCCACCCCCACCGCCGGCACCGGCAGAGCCGACCCGATGGCGGGCAGCGCGACCAGCACCCCGGCCACCACCGCGACCAGCGACCACCGCCGCCCCTTCTCCCGCCACACGCCTCCCTTTGTACGCCGCCCGGTGTTCAGTCCCCGCGAACTACCAGCGCACGTGTCGTGAGTCTGTTCATGGCCTATGGCACCGGAACAGGCTCACGAGGGGTGACCTGGGGTTCAGTGCCCGCGGACGATCAGCACCGGGCAGGGGGCGTGCTCGATGACGCCGCGGGAGGTGCTGCCGAGCAGGAGCTTGGCGAGCCGGCCGTGGCGGTGCGTGCCGAGCACGATGACCGCGGAGTCGCGCTCGCGGGCCAGCCGGACGAGGGTGTCGGTCACGGTCAGGTCGTCGGCCACGGCGAGGCCGTCGGCCCGCAGGCCGCTGTCGGTGGCCAGCTGCGCGCCCCAGCGGGCCAGCTGCTGCGCCTCCCGGTACAGGGCGCGATCCACCTCGGTGGCGGTGCGGATGTCGACGCTGCTCAGCGGGAGCTCGAAGCCCCTGGCCGGCACCAGCGCGAGGTCGAAGGCGCGGCCCGGCTCCCAGATCGTGACGACGAGGGCCGGGCGCGGGGCGAACAGGGCGCCCGCCTCCCGCACCGCGCGTTCGGCCGCAGGGGTGCCGTCGAAGCCGATCAGGACGAGATCAGTGGGCATCGTGGCCTCCACGCTACGTTCGGGCCAACCTGCGCGCCACTTCGGCGATGGCCTCCCGAACCTGCGCTCCCAGCGTCTCGACCAGCTCCCCGGCGGGGCGCTCGACGGCGAACGGATGACCCTGGCCGGCCCACAGGCTCATCGCCTCGGCGTCGCCGACCCGGACGGCGGCCGCGCGCAGGCCCCTTGTCAGGTGGTGCACGTGCGGGTAGGCGGCCGGCGCGCCCGCGGAGTGGTCGAGCACGAACCGGTTGATCAGCCCGCGCGCCGGGCGGCCGCTGAACGCCCGGGTGACCGTCGTGCCCGGAAAGGACGGATCGGTCAGCGCGGCCTTATGCACGGGGTTCGCGCCGCTCTCCGGGCAGCGCAGGAACACGGTGCCGAGCTGCGCGGCCCTGGCCCCGGCGACCAGCACGGCGGCCACCTCCCGGCCGTGGGACAACCCGCCGGCCGCGATCAGCGGCACGTCGACGGTCGCGGAAACCCTGCGCAGCAAGGGAAGCAGGCTCACGTCGTCGAGCCGTTCAGGGTTGGTGAACGTGCCGCGGTGCCCGCCGGCCTCCGGGCCCTGCACGCACAGCGCGTCCGCCCCGGCGTCGGCGGCCTGCCGCGCCTCCACCGCGGACGTGACGGTGACGACCACTTCGGACGCATGCCGCTTGAGGTCCGCGACGGCCGCCGCGTTCGGGCAGCCGAACGTGAAGCTCACCACCGGCACCCGGGACTCGCGCACCACGGTGAGCTTGTCCGCCCAGCCGTCGTCGTCGGCCACCGGCTCGCCGAGCTCCGCGCCGTACAGCGCCGCCTCGGCCTCCAACCGGTCCCGGTACCGGGCCAGCGCCTCGGCGTCGGCGTCCTGTTCGCCGGGCACGAACAGGTTCACCCCGAACGGCCGGTCGGTGAGCCGCCGAACGGCCCGGATCTGGCCCCGCAACCCCTCGGCGGACTGGTAGCCGGCCGCCAGAAAGCCCAGCCCACCGGCCTGCGAGACGGCCGCGGCCAGTTCCGGGGTGGACACTCCGCCGGCCATCGGCGCCTGCACGATCGGAACGGGCAACGAGTCCAGAACCGTCATCGCCCTATGGTCCACCCGGCCGCCCCCGCTCCACGAGGCAGGGCTCCGGCAAAATCCGGTGCCCGGCAGGGTCGGGGCATGGTGCTGGAAGGCAGGGCGTGAACGTGGAGCGGCCAGGTCGATCTTGGCAACTTGCCGGAGCCCTGGCTCCACGAGGGGGTCGTTGTGTGACACTCCGTTCCATAGCGG
>NZ_DASZCQ010000327.1:0-17302 GCF_035942955.1 Actinophytocola sp.
GGGAACCCAAACGACTACGATTGCGCGTCCTCGCCGTCGCCGGACGCATCATCCGCACTGGCCGCAGACAACGACTGCGACTACCCCGCGACTGGCCCTGGAACCACCTCATCGACACCGGATACGCCGCGCTCCAACCCACCTGAACCAGCCACCCCGAACCTACGACAAGGAACCGGAGAACCGGCGGACCCAGCGCCGGAAACCGCCCCACCCCAACGGAAACACGCACGCCAAACCAACCCTCAGCACCTCACCCAACGCCCACATGAAAGATCGAGGCTAGGGCCGCGCGCATCCGGCAGCGGAGGGTCCTGCTCGTCGCCCGCCGGTCCTACGCACGGCATCGACCTGGCAGAAGTCGCCGAGCACGCCATTGCTCGCACGCTTCCCCACGCCCGCCGGGGCGAACCGGGCGGCCGGATACCGGGCCGGCGGGTGGTTATGGGAGGCGCCAGGTTTGGGCGCCGGTGGCGTTGCAGGTGTAGATCTGGAGCTGGGTGCCGTTGGTGGTGTTGCTGTTGGGCACGTCGAGGCATTTGCCGGACGGCGGGTTCACCAGCGCTCCGCCGGGGCGGGGCCACCATTGCTGGGCGCCGGTGCCGTTGCAGTCCCACAGGTGGATTTTCGTGCCGTTGGTGCGGCCGCTGTGGTCGACGTCCATGCATTTGCCCAATGCTCGGACACTTCCGTCCGAGGCCAGGGTCCACTGCTGCGCGGCGCTGCCGTTGCAGTCCCAGATCTGGATCTTCGTGCCGTTGGCCGTGCTGCCCTGGTCGACGTCCACGCATTTGCCGGCAAGGCCGACGACCGGGCCGGTGCGCGGCGGGACCGGGCCGACGTCGAACGACGGCGGGGCGTCGGCGGGTGCGCTGCCCCAGGACGGGTTGGGTGTGACCGACAGCGTGAAGCCGAGGGTGCCGCCGCCGGCGACGAACGACTCCGGCAGCCACGGCCGCGTCGACGCGGCGCCGTCGACGGTCAGGCTTTGCACGTACTTCACCGTGTCCGACGCGTTGGGCGCGGTGATGTCGATCGTGACGCCGTTGCCGCGGGTGATCGTGATCGCCGGGAACTGCGGGCTGGCCAGCACCAGCTCGGCGCGGCCCGGCACCTCCGGGTACATGCCGAGCGCGGCCCACACCGCCCAGGACGACATCTGGCCGAGGTCGTCGTTGCCCACGTACCCGTCGGGCGTCGCCTTGAAGATCGTGGTCAGCGCCCGCCGCACCACGTCCTGCGTCTTGTACGGGGCGCCGGCGTACGCGTAGGCCCACGGGGTCTCCAGGCTGGGCTCGTTGCCGAGGTAGGCGTACGGCCGCGCGCCGCCGGCGTTCAGCTCGGTGAAGAACGTGTCCAGCCGGGGCAGCACGGCCGCGTTGCCGCCCATCGCGTCGAACAGCCCGCGGTAGTTGTGCGGCGCCATCCAGGTGTACTGCGCGGCGTTGCCCTCCACGTACTCGTTCTGCTGGCTGGGGCTGAACGGCGGGAACGTGGTGTCGGCATTGCGCGGCTGAATGTACTTGTTGCCCGACTCGAACAGGTTGCGCCAGTTCTGCGCGCGGCGCAGGTACGACTCGGCGGTGGCGGTGTCGCCGAGCCGCCGGGCGAACGCCGACACGGCGAAGTCGGCGCTGGTGTACTCCAGCGTCGTGGCCGCGGAGCCCCACACGCCGCCGGTGCCGGTCGGCACGTAGCCGATCGAGTCGTACTGGCCGAAGCCGGGTCGCTGCCGGCCGTCGTGGCTGCCGGTGATCATCCGCTGCAGCCCGGCCGCCGCGTCGAACCCGGTGCCGCCGAACGCGTACATGGTGGCCACGATGATCGACAGGGGATCGCCGACCATCACGCCGGTGCCGCCGTTGGCCACCGTCCAGCGGTCCTGGTAGCCGCCCTGGGTGGCCTGGTTGATCGCCGACTGGGCGATGTCGGCCGCCCGGTCCGGCACGAGCAGGGCCACGAGCTGGACCTGCGAGCGGTAGACGTCCCAGCCGGAGTAGTTGGCGTACTGCACGTGCCCGGCCGCGACGGTGTGGATCCGCCCGTCGAACCCGATGTAGCGCCCGTCGGTGTCGCTGAACACGTTGGGGTGCAACAGGGAGTGGTACAGGTTCGAGTACAGCACCCGGCGCTGCTGGTCGGTGCCGCCGGACACCGCGATCCGCCCGAGCAGCCCGTTCCAGGCCGCCCTGGCGCCGGCCCGGACCTCGTCGAAGCCGCGGTTTCCCTGCTCGGTCTCCAGGTTCACCCTTGCGCCGTCGACGCTGACGAACGAGATGCCGACCCGGGCCGTGACGGTGCGGCTGACGCTGGTGTCGAACGACACGAAGGCCGCCGCCGCAAGGGGTTCGACATCGCTCGTCGACGCCTCCGGTGACGGCGCCCTCCGGGTGTCCACACCGGACTGTGCGGCGGCGGTCTTCGGCGCCGCCGGCACGGTTCCGCGGCTGCTGCCCTCGATCGAGCGCCGGGACGGGTCCACCGTGCCGTCGGCGCCGGCCACACCCGCCGTGGCGAACGGCCGGTCGAACACGGCGTGGAAGTACAGCCGGTAGCGGTTTCCGGCGCCGCAGAAGCCGCCGCTGTCGGTGAATCCGGACAGCGTGTTCGTGCCGATCGTGATCGAGCCGCTGGCCGCGTTGAACGCCTTGGCCGCGTCGACCGACAGCGACGCCCGCTGGCCAGCCGGGTAGGTGATCCGGGCCATGCCGGAGCGCGTGGTCGTGGTGAGCTCGGTCCGCAGGGTGTTGTCGAACGCGACCGAGTAGTAGCCCGGCGAGGCCGACTCGTTGGCGTGCGAGAACGTGTAGTGGCTGACCGGGCTGGCGCCCAGCGTCGGCAGGAACGGGATGTTGCCGAAGTCGCTGCAGCCGGGACCGGACAAATGGGTCAAACTGAAGCCCTTGATCCGGTTGTCGTCGTAGTGGTAGCCGCCGTGCTGGTGCGTCACGGTGTCCGGGCTCCACTGCAGCATCCCGAATGGCGCGTCCGCGCCGGGGAAGGTATTGCCGGCGCCGCCGCCGTGACCGAAGTCCGGTCCGCCCGGTTTGGTGCCGACGAGCGGGTTCACGTACTGCGCGGGGTCGTCGATGACGACCGCGGTGGCTTGTTGGGCGGTGGCCGCGGCCGGCGCCACGACGGTGGCGAGCGCCGTGCCGGCGGCGAGAAGGGTGGCGAATACCCGGGACCGGTGCATGGCGGACTCCTGCAGGGAAGGAGCGGGTTGACAACGTTGTCGAAGCCGCATCATTCCAGGGACACGGCCGGACGGGGAAGCGCTCAAAGGCCGTTTCGCCCGCTTGGCGCAGCGACTCGGCTTGTTTTGTCAGGAGCAAGACAGCGTTGTCAACGGCGGCCGGGCCGGCGGGCGAACACCCCGATTTGGCAGGAAACCCCCAGGGGTTTGCTTTAAACCACCCCCAAGGGAAATGGGTGTCGGCACTCTATTGACCGTTGTTTGGAGTCGGACCAGGATTGCCGCAGGTGCCGAAAATACCCCTGGCGGGGCCTCGCCTCAATACTCGTTTGCCCAGTGTCGCCCACTGGTCAGGTGAGACCGAAGCGAGCGATTCGGAGTGCGCTTGGGCCTGTTTATGGCAGCTTCCCCCAACGAGCTTGCCATGATTCCCTGCCTTTAATGCCCGAATAGTCTCGATTTGTCGCCGACTCACCGGACGCCCCCCGCGGCGTCGGCGTGGCTCGGCGGCGAATGCTGACGGAGAGGAATGATGTGAAGATTCAATTCAGTTCCTCGCGCAGACCGGTCGGAGCGGTCAGACGCCGGAACCCCCTACTCATCATGTCCGCCGCCGTCGCGCTCGCCGTCGCGCCGGCGTTTGCCAGCAGCGGGAGTGCCTTCGGCGTGGAGGAGGGGGGCGCCGCCGGCGATGTCGGCGTGCTCGCCATCCCGATCCAGAGCCTGGACGGCAGCGGCAACAACGTCGCCAACCCCACCTGGGGCCAGGGCAACCGGCCGTACTCACGGGTGGCCGCGGCGCGGTACGCCGACGGGCGCAGCCAGCCCGTCGCCGGGCCGAACTCGCGGTTCATCAGCAACCGGGTGTTCAACGACGTCGCCCAGAACGTCTTCTCCGAGCGCCAGGTCTCGGCCTGGGGCTGGACGTGGGGTCAGTTCCTCGACCACACCTTCGGTCTGCGGGAGGGTCGCCTGGCGACCGACCCCGACGGCGAGGTCCGCAACATCCCGTTCAACGCCAACGACCCGCTCGAGGAGTTCGAGAACGACATCGGCAACATCGGCTTCGTACGCTCCTTCCCGGCGCCCGGCACCGGGGTGAACAACCCTCGCCAGCAGGTCAACACGGTCAGCTCGTACATCGACGCGCACGCCGTCTACGGCGGCACCAACCAGCGTCTTGACTGGCTGCGGGAGGGCACGGTCGACGGCAACCCGACCAACAACGGCGCCCGGCTGCTGCTGCAGAACAACTTCCTGCCCCGGCGCGACGCCCGCGGTAACGCCTCGACCGCGCCGGTGATGGAGATCGACGGCATCCTGCGGGCCACCCCGAACCGGGCGATGGTCGCCGGCGATGTGCGGGCCAACGAGAACCTTTTCCTCACCGCCGCGCACACGCTCTTCGCGCGCGAGCACAACCGGATCGTCAACGCCCTGCCGACCTCCCTCAGCCAGGAGGAGCGGTTCCAGATCGCCCGCCGGGTGGTCATCGCCGAGCAGCAGTTCGTCACGTACAACGAGTGGTTGCCGGCCATGGGCGTCAACCTGCCCGCGTACACCGGCTACAAGAACAACGTCGATGCGACCCTCAGCAATGAGTTCGCGACGGTCGGCTACCGGGTGCACAGCATGATCCACGGCGAGATGGAGGTCGCGGCCGAAGCGGGTCGCTACACCCAGGCACAGCTCGACGCCTTCGAGGCCCAGGGCATCGAGGTCGTCCAGGATGGCGACGAGGTCGAGCTGGTCATCCCGCTCAACCGCGGCTTCTTCAACCCCGACCTGGTCCCGGCCATCGGTCTCGACGAGCTGCTGAGCAGCATCGGCGGCGAGCCGCAGTACAAGAACGACGAGATGATCGACAACCAGCTGCGCAGCGTGCTGTTCCAGATCCCGGTCTCCGGCAACCCGGAGTGCCTGGACGGCGCGGGCCTGCCCGAGTGCTTCGACGCCGTGGTCGACCTCGGCGCGATCGACGTCGAGCGGGGCCGCGACCATGGCATGCCGTCGTACAACCAGCTGCGGCAGGCCTACGGGTTGCCGGCGCGGACGTCGTTCACGCAGATCACCGGGGAGTCGAGCTCGTCGTTCCCGTCGGGCACCGGCCCCGACGACCCGGACAGCCTGGCCTTCCCCAGCCTGACCGACAACTTCGGCCTCGAGGTCGACCGGAACGACCCGGACGCCCTGGAAGCCGACCCGGTCAACTTCCGCCGGGGTGCCCCACTGGCCGCGCGGCTGTCGGCCATTTATGGCGGCAACGTGAACAATGTGGACGCGTTCGTGGGTGCGCTAGCCGAGCGGCACGCCTCGGGCAGCGACCTCGGTGAGTTGCAACGGGCCATCTGGACGCGCGAGTTCACCCGGCTCCGCGACGGCGACCGGTTCTTCTACGGCAACGACCCGGGTCTGACCGAGATCCGGAACCTGTACGGGATCGACTTCCGGCGCAGCCTCGGCGACATCATCTCGTCGAACACCGGGGTCGCGCGGGCCGAGCTGCCGCCCAACGTGTTCTTCGACCGCGGGTTCGTGCCGCCGACCAGCTGCCGGGTCACGTACCGGATCGTCAACCAGTGGAACACCGGCTTCCAGGCGGACATGTCGATCACCAACACCGGATCCGTGCCGCTGAACAACTGGGTGCTGCGGTTCGACTTCGACGAGGGTCAGCAGATCACCCAGCTGTGGAACGGGGTGGTCGAACAGAACGGCGTCAGAGTCCCGGCCAGCAACGCCAGTTGGAACGCGGTGCTGGCACCGGGCCAGACCCTGGTCGATGTGGGGTTCACCTCGACCTGGAACGGGGTGCGCAACGACAGACCTGACCGGTTCAGTGTGAACACCACGGTGTGTTCCATCGCCTAATAGAAAACTGGCATGACCTGGCCGGTCCCTGGTGAGAGCCGGGGACCGGCTATGTCACGTGGTCTAGACCATCAATAAATCCCCTAGGGCCTGTTGCAACATGTGGTCGCAGTACCACAATGAGTAAGTCGGGGAGGGGAGTGCCAGGCGCATAGGGGTAGGTGTTACATGATCCGTGTAGCGCTCCGCTCTCCGCGTCGGCTATTCAGAGACGCCCTCGCCGGTTGCCTGGAGGCGCGTCCCGAGTATGCCGTCGTGGGTAGCGTTGCCGATCTCGATGACCTGCCGATGCTTTGCGAGTTGCAACATCCTGACGTCGTGCTGGTCGACGTCGGCGGTGGCATCGGTACCGACCAGCACGTCATGAAGCGGCTGAAGGAATGCGTCGACCTGGCCAGGCTGGTCGTGGTCTACGAGCGGCTGTCGTCGTCCGAGCTCGGCGCGCTGTGGCAGCTCGGCGTCGACACGCTGCTGCCCTGCTCGCACGGGCTGGACGCGTTGCTCGTCGTGCTGCAGCGCTACGTGACCACGTACCGCAACCACCCGGTGCGCACCGGCGTGGACGAGGGCCTGACCGAGCAGGAAGGGAAGATCATCTCCCTGCTCAGCGCCGGGCACACGGCCAACAAGATCGCCCAGCTGCTGGACATCAGCACCTCGGCGGTGGCCAACGCCAAGCGGCGGATCTACCGCAAGCTGGAGGTGGCCAGCCAGTGCCAGGTGGTGGCGCGGGCGACGGCGCTCGGCATCATCAGCCGCCCCGCGGTGCGCGCGCCGGCCACCAACGGCCGGCCGCTGGGCCCCATGGTCGCGGTGCTGCGCGGCGCAGCGGGACCGACGAGGGACCGGGTGGCCGCCACGCTGCTGGCCGGCGGCATCTCGGTGGCCACCGAGGTGGACGCCAGCCACCCCCGGCCGACCGAGGGCGAGGGCTCCGAGTCGGTGTTCGTGGTCCTGGTGGACCCGGCGCCGAGCGACTGGCCCAACGGCTGGGATGCCGGGCTGCCGGTCGCGCTGGTGCGCAGCACCCCGCCGCCACGGGCCGAGGTGCTCAGCGCGCTGCTGCGCGGGGCGCTCACCGTGGTGACCGCCGAGCGGGTCGGCACCGACCTGGTGCCGGCGCTGACCCTGGCCACCCACGGCTACCTGACGATCGAGGAGAGCGCGGCCGGCGCCCTGCTCGACGCCGTGCGGATGCCGTCCGGCGGGTCCTCGCCGGGCCTGCCGGAGCTGACCTCCCGGGAGTGCGACATCCTGCGCTCGATCGCCAACGGGCACACCGTCCGGCTGACCGCGAGGGCGCTCGGGATCGCCGAGAAGACCGTCGAGAACACCCAGGCGAGACTGTTCAGAAAGCTCGGCGCCCGGAACAGACCCGGGGCCCTCGCGGCCGCACACGCGCTCGGGCTACTCGATCTGATCCCCGCCGCTCGCACCCCGACCCCGACCCCGTTACCCTGACTTCGACTTCGACGGCAGAGCCGGCTCGCCCCAACCGAGCCGGCTCTGTCATGCTGCCGGCGTGGAGATCCGCGACGCGACCGCCGACGACTGGCCGGCCATCTGGCCGTTCTTCCACCAGATCGTCGCCGCGGGGGAGACCTACGCCTACGACCGGGACACGACCTCGGACCGGGGGCGGGAGATCTGGATGCTGGATCCGCCGGGGCGCACCGTCGTCGCCGTGGAGCGCGACGCAACCGTGATCGGCTCGGCCAAGACGCACCCCAACCAGGGCGGCCCCGGCGCACACGTCGCCACCGCCAGCTTCATGGTCGACCCGGCCCACTCCGGCCAAGGGGTGGGCCGGGCGCTCGGCGAGTACGTCCTGGACCTGGCGCGGGCCAAGGGCTACCGCGCGATGCAGTTCAACGCCGTGGTGGAGGCCAACACCCGCGCGGTCGCCCTGTGGCGGTCGCTCGGCTTCGAGATCGTCGGCACCGTGCCCGAGGCCTTCCACCACCCGGTCAAGGGGTACGTCGGGCTGCACGTCATGTACCGCAAGCTCTAGAACGACACCCGCTCGAGGGCGTCCACGCGCAGCACGGACTCCTGCTCGAACCGGTCCTTGTAGGCCCGGCGGATCTCCTCGATCTCGCCGTCGGCCGCGCGGTCGGTCAGCGGGTAGAGCAGGATCAGCAGCTTGGACCGCTCCTTGATCACCACACCGTTGCCGCCCTGGAACTGGCCCTGACCGCTGAGCAGGGTCAGGCCGTCCGGGAACCGCTTGGTCACCTCGACGTCCACGAACTGCTGGAACTCCTGCTCGGTGACCTCGCCGCCGGGCCGGCTCAGTCCGAAGTAGAGCTCCGTGCGGTGCCAGAGCCGACCCGGCGCGGCCGCGGTCGCCACGGCGGCGGCCGGTTCCTGCCGCGGCTGGGCCGCGGTCGTGGTGGCGGCGGTGGTGAGGCCGAGAACGGCGACGAGTGGGGCGACGATGGCCAACTTGGCGCTGGTGAGCTTCGACATGACGGCGAGTCTGTCAGCCTTCGCCGGCGCCCTCGGACACCGCCCACCGGGCCAGCGCCACCCGGGAGGACAGGCGCAGCCGGGCGTAACTGTTGCGCAGGTGGGTTTCCACGGTGCGCTCGCTGAGCGGGCCGGTGCGCCGGCCGGTCGCGACCCGGACACCGAGCGCGTGGCGCGCCGGCGGCCCACGGCACGGCGCCGGCCGCGTCGAACACCGCAAGGCAGCCGGTCACGGCGGCGCGGGCGCCATCGGCCGTGTACGGGCGCAGCGCCTCCACGATAGGGGCCGGTGTGCAGGGCGTGCGCCCGCCCTCTAGCGTGGCGAACCCGCGATCCCTTGCGATGGCAAGGATCTCGGCGGCCAGGCGGGACTTTCCGATGCCGGCCTGGCCGGAGATCAGCACCGTGCGGCCGGACCCGTGCGGCCCCGTCGACCGCGCGGCGCAGCGCCGCGACCTCCGCCCCTCGCCCGACCAGCCTCGAGCCCACCCGACAACTCTAGGTCGCGAACGCGCCGCGGAACGCCGACACCCGCTGGCCGGACGGGTCGTCCAGGATGGCGAACACGACGTGGGCGAAGCTGCCGGCGAACGGGCCGCCCGTGCCGAGCAGCGCGCCGAACGCGCCGGCCACCGTCGCCGGGTCGTTGCCGAACACGCCGCAGCCCCAGGCGCCGAGCACCAGCCTGCGGTGCCCGTACCGCCGGGCCACCGCGAGGACCGTGCCGGCCCGGCGTCGCAGGATCTCCGGCACCTCGGCGAGCTGCTCCGGATCGGTGATCGCCGCCGCGTTCGGGGCCGCCGCGGTCAGGAACGCCACCCGGTACGGGCGGTGCAGCAGGCCGCCGGTGTCGTCGCGGAACACCGGGACGCCGGGGGAGTAGATGACCCGGTCGGTGTACCGGGCGTCGCCGTTGCCGTTGTGGACGGTGTAGAACTCCGGCGCCGCGGACAGGCACGCGGCCAGCGCCGACGACCGGGCCAGGCTCTCCTCCTGCGCCTGCGCGCCCGACCGGTAGCCGCCGCCCGGCTTGCGTGCCGACGCGAAGTTCAGGCAGGCCACCGGATCCGGCGCCGCCTCGGCCAGCCGCCGCGCGGCCGACAGGGTCGACTCGTCGGTCACGTCGATGCGGGTCGGTCCGGCGGCGGGCGCCTCACCGTTCGGGATCTGCTCCGCAAGGAGCAGCACGGTGCCGCGCACCGCGCTCGCCACGGCGTCGGCGATCGTGACCTCGACACCCGCGGGCGTGCGATACTTCCCCTCGCGGACGATCAGGTCGGTCTGCTGGGCGATCTCGGCCCGTTGTTGCCGGCTCATGCCCCTATTCGATCAAATCCGCACCGGCCGCGAGCTCGCCAAGGGTGATCGGCGCCGCGAACGGCCGGTGGGCGAACGCCGCCAGGTCGGCCTCGGTGACCGGCCGGTCACGCAGCCGGGCCGTCAGGCAGGCCACCGCGAACCCGCACATCCGCCCCTGGCACCAGCCCATCCCGGTGCGGCTGAGCAACTTCACCGTCCGCGCGTCGACGGCGCCCAGCTCCGCCACCGCCTCCCGAACCGTGCGGAACGGCACCTCCTCACACCGGCACACGGTCGTGTCCTCCCGAAGGTGCTCCGCCCATCCCCCCGGCACCGGATACTCGGCGTGCAGCGCCGCGGCGAACCGGCGCAACCGGGCCCGGCGGCGGGCCAGCCCCGGCGGCACCCGCCCGAGCCCGGCGATCGCCCCCTCCACCATCGCAAGATCGGCCCCACCCACCCCGGTGATCTCCCCGGCCGCCCACACCCCCGGCACCGACGTCCGCTGCGCCTCATCGACGGCCACCACCAGGTTCCCGTCGCCGTCCATCCGCGTCGCACACCCGAGCAGCGTCGCCAACTCGATCGCCGGCACAAACCCATACCCAACGGCGAGCGCATCGCACGCAACCCGCCGAACCCCGGCACTGCCCTTCCGGCCACGCCCACCCGCCCAGTCGTCGCCGTGCGCGGCCGCCCCGCGGCCCCCGTCCCTCTTGTCGTCGTGGTGCGCGGCCGCTCCGCTCGCCCTCTCGACTTCGCCGTGCGCGGCTCCCTCGATCCGCCGGCCCTGCCCGGCTGCCCTGTGGCCCCCGTCTCCCGCTCGGTCGCCGTGCGCGGCCGCGATCTTCCCGCCGTGCGCGGCCGCCCCCCACCCCCTGTCCCTCTTGTCGTCGTGGTGCGCGGCCGCTCCGCTCGCCCCCTCGACTTCGCCGTGCGCGGCTCCCTCGATGCGCCGGCCGGACCCGGGTGCCTTTCCCGCCCCGTCTGCTTCACCGTCACCGTGCGCCGCCACGATCTTCCCGCTGTGCGCCGGGGCCACGGTCACCCCCTCTACTTCTCCTTTCCCATGGGCGGCCACCACGATTTTCCCGGTGTGGTAAGGGATCCGGTGCCGGGCGAAGGTGGCGGCGTAGCGGGCGGCCTCGGCGAGCTTGGCCGGCGGCAGCGTGAAGTGGCGGGCCATCCGGAGCGGGTGGTTGGCCTCGAACACCCCCACCACCCGGGCGCCGGCGCGGGCGAGGGTGGCGGCGACGGGCAGCAGGAACGGGCCGGTGCCGGCCACCACGATCCGCCGGCCCACCAGGACGCCGTGGCCCTTGAGCAGCGCCTGGGCGCCGCCGGCCGTGGTGACGCCGGGCAGGTCCCAGCCGGGGAACGGGACCACCCGGTCGTGGGCGCCGGTGGCCAGGATCAGCCGCGCGGCGGTGATCTCCCCGGTGGTGGTGTGCAGCGTGAAGCCCGGCTCGGCGAACCACACCGCCGTGCCGGGCCGGTGGTCGACGCGGCTCAGCGCCCCGGCCAGTTTCCGATAGCGAGTACTTTCCGGAGGAAAGTGCTGTCGATGGCGCCAGTACTGGCCACCCGGTAGTACTGCCGCGTCGAGCAGTACTACCCGCTCGCCCGCGTCCGCGGCGCCGGCGGCCGCGCTCAGCCCGGCGGGGCCGGCGCCGATCACGGCGACGTCGTAGCCCGTCATGGCTCGACCACGTCGCCGTCGCCGGCGAGGGCGAGGCAGGCCCGCTGCGCCGGCCGGCCGTTGATCGTGACGAGGCAGTCGTAGCAGGCGCCGATCCCGCAGAACAGGCCGCGCGGCGCAGCGCCGTGCCGGGTCGTGCGCCAGGATCGGATGCCGGCCGCGATCAGCGCGGCGGCCACGCTCTGGCCGGGCTCGAACGGAACCTCCCGGCCGGCAAAGGTGATCATTCGAAGCGCTCCGGTCGAAACGGGGACAGGTCCAGCTCCGGGGGCTTGCCGGCCAGCTCCTGGGCGATCAGGTGCCCGGTGGCCGGGGCAAGGCCGATGCCGGCGCCCTCGTGGCCGCAGGCATGGAGCAGCCCGGCCACCCGCGGGTCCCGGCCGATCATCGGCAGGTGGTCCGGGCTGTACGGGCGGAACCCCCGGTACGCCCGCAGCAGCCGAACCGTTGCCAGGAAAGGAAACAGCGCGACCGCCTGCGCGGCCAGCCGGCGGAGCACGGGCAGCGCGAACGTGCGGTCGAAGCCGACCCGCTCACGGCTCGCCCCGATCAGCAGCGTGCCCGCCCGGGTGCCCTCGACCACCGCCGAGGTCTGCAGCCCGGCATCGTCGCTGGCCACGTTGGCCAGGTAGTCGGCCGCGTAGACCTTGTGCCGCACCAGAACCGGCAGCGGCTCGGTGACGAGCACGAAACCCCGGCGCGGCGCGATCGGCAGCGTAGTTCCGGCAAGGCCGGCCACCTCGCCGCCCCACACGCCCGCCGCGTTGACCACCGCGCCGGTCGGGATGCGCGTCGCGGTGGTCCGCACCGCGACGACCCGCCCGTGCGCGGTCTCGATCCCGGTCACCGTCTGTCCACTATAGACGGTCAAGCCACGTAACAGCCGGGCCGTGGCGAGCATCGGCTGCACCTGAAGATCCTGCGGGTAGAACGCGCCGCCGGTCACCTCGGGACTCAGCCGGGGCTCGTACTCCGCCGGGTCCACCCGGTCGACCAGCACACCGGCCGCCCGCTGCCTGGCGATCAGCATGTCCAAATTAGACGAAGCGGCCTCGGTCGTGGCGACCATGAGGCCGCCCTTGGGTTCCAGCTCGATCGGACCGATGTCCAGCTCACGCCACAGCCGGTTGGACAGCAGCGCCAACTCCAGCTCAGGGCCGGGTTCCTTGTCCGACAGCAGGATGTTGCCCTCCCCGCCGCTGCTGGTGCCGGCGGCCGGTCCGGCCCGGTCCACGACCGCCACCGACAGCCCGGTCCTGGCCGCATAGTAGGCGCACGCCGCCCCCACGATGCCCGCGCCGATCACCACGACGTCCGTCAAATCATCACCTCGCAAGCTCGGTGATGGAGACCCTGCCGCCTCGTTCCTCGGCGGCAGGGCAGTGTTTGATGGTTCGCTCCGCAAGCTCCGCTCACTGCGCCGCCCAGCTACCGCGGACGTGCTGGATGTGATGGCGGATCAGGGATTCCGCCGCGTCCGGGTCGCCGCGCTCGAGCAGCTCCACCAGCGTGGTGTGCTCGCGCGCGGAGTCGACCAGCACGCCCGACTCGGCCAGCCGGCCCAACCCGTACAGCCGGGCCCTGGACCGCAGCTCGCCGACCAGGTCGACCAGGTGCCGGTTGCCGGCATGGCCGAGCAGCGTGAGGTGGAACTCACGGTCGGCGTCGAGGTAGGCGATGAGGTCGCCGGCCGCCGCGCCGGCCTCGATGGCGGCGGACAGCTCGCGCAGCTCGGCGATCGCGGCCCGGTCGAGCCGGCCGGCGAGCCGTGCGGTGGTCGGCACCTCGATCAGCATGCGCAGCTCGGTCAGCTCGTCGAGGTCGCGTTCGGACAGTTCGGTGACCCGGAAGCCCCGGTTGCGCACGGCTTCCACCAGGCCCTCCTTGGCCAGGTCCAGCATGGCCTCCCGGACCGGGGTGGCGGACACGCCGAACGTGGTGGCCAGCGCCGGCGCCGAGTAAACCACACCGGGCTGCAGCTGACCGCTGATCATGGCCGCCCGCAACGCGTTCGCCACCTGCTCGCGCAGGCTGACCCGCTCCGCCAGGTTCGGCAGCTCCACGCTCATGCCATCACCTCGCAAGCTCGGTGCTGGTGATCCGGTCGCATCGCGCCTCGGCGACAGGGCAGTGCCCGATGGTTCGCTCCGCAAGCTCCGCCAAGCCTGCGTCTTCTCGTTCCTCGAAGTCGCAGGAGTATCGAACGGTTCGCTCCGCAAGCTCCGCTCACAACAGAAATCCGGCCGGGAACGGGTCCTCGGGGTCCAGCAGGTACTGCGCGGTGCCGGTGATCCAGGCCCGCCCGGTGATCGTGGGGAGCACCGCGGGCCGGCCGCCGACGGTGGTCTCGCCGGTCAGCCGGCCGATGAACCGTGTGCCCAGGAACGACTCGTTGACGAAATCGGTGTCCAGCGCGAGCTCGCCGCGGGCGTGCAGCGCGGCCATCCGGGCCGATGTTCCGGTGCCGCACGGCGAACGGTCGAACCAGCGCGGCGGCAGCACCATCGCGTGTCTGGAGTGGACGGCGGTGGACCCGGGCGCGGTGAAGTAGACGCCGTGCACGTCGCGGATCGCCGGGTCCTCCGGGTGCACCGGCGGGTCGGCGGCGTTGATCGAGTCCATAATAGACAGTCCGGCATCCAGGATCCGTTGCTGCTCGGCGCGATCGAACGGCAGGCCCACCTCGTCGAGCGCCGCGATGGCGTAGAAGTTCCCGCCGTAGGCCAGGTCGTAGCGAACGGTGCCGTACCCGGCGACCTCGACCTTGGCGTCCAGCGCGGTGGCGAACGACGCCACGTTGCGGATCGTCACCGCGGTCGCCCGCCCGTCGCGCACGGCGACCTCGGCGGTCACCAGCCCGGCAGGCACGTCCAGCCGCACGGTGGTGACGGGCTCGACGACCGGCACCATTCCGGTCTCCACCAGCACCGTGGCCACGCCGATCGTGCCGTGCCCGCACATCGGCAGCACTCCGGAGACCTCGATGAACAGCACCCCGTGGTCGGCGTCCGGCCGGGTCGGCGGCTGCAGGATCGCCCCGGACATCGCCGCGTGCCCGCGCGGCTCGTACATCAGCAGCGTGCGCAGGTGGTCGAGGTGCTCGATGAAGTACGCCCGCCGGGCCGCCATCGTGTCCCCGGGGATGACGCCGACGCCGCCGGTGATCACCCGGGTGGGCATGCCCTCGGTATGCGAGTCGACCGCGTGGAAGACGTTGCGGGACCTCATTGTCGCAGCACCTCCGCGGTCGCCTTGACGATCGCCTTGGCGTCCTCGTCGGACAGTGGCTCGCGCGGCGGGCGGCACGGCCCGGCGTAGCGGCCGGCGACGTCCATCGACAGCTTGATCGCCTGCACGAACTTGGTGTGGGAATCCCAGCGCAGCAACGGATGCAGCCGCCGGTACGCGGGCAGCGCCGTCGGCAGGTCGCCGGCGATCGCCGCCTCGTACAGGTCGACGCACTGCCGGGGCAGCGCGTTGGGGAAGCCCGCCACCCAGCCGACGGCGCCGGCCACGGCCAGCTCCAGCAGCACGTCGTCGGCGCCGACGAGGAGGTCGAGGCCCGGGGCCAGCTCGGCGAGCCGGTACGCCCGGCGCACGTCCCCGCTGAACTCCTTGACGGCCACGATCAGGCCCTCGTTGAACAGCCGGGCCAGCAGCTCCGGCGTGAGATCCACCTTGGTGTCGAACGGATTGTTGTACGCCACCACCGGCAGCCCGGCGCGGGCCACCTCGCGGTAGTGGCCGAGCACGGCCCGCTCGTCGGCCCGGTACGAGTTCGGCGGCAGCAGCAGCACCGCCGGGCACCCGGCCTCGGCCGCCTGCTCGGCCCACCGCCGCGACTCCAGCGCGCCGTACGCCCCCACGCCCGGCACCACCGCGCACCCGTCCGGCGCCGCCTCGACCGCGGTGCGCACCACGGCCGCGCGCTCCTCGGGAGTCAGAACCTGGTACTCCCCAAGGGATCCATTCGGTACGACGCCGTGACAGCCGGACTCGCTCAGCCAGCGCACGTGCTCGGCGTACCGGTCAAGGTCCACCGCCAGGTCGTCGACCCGGAACGGCAGCGCCGTCGCCACGAGCACCCCGTGCCACGGCCGCATCGGTGCGGTCATGGTCGGTAAAATATCACATGGCACTACTCGGGGAGGATCTCGTCCTCCGCATGCGCCCCGAACTCCGCCGAACGCACCTCGGCCACCCGCTCG
Source organism: Actinophytocola sp. (assembly GCF_035942955.1). GTDB lineage: Bacteria > Actinomycetota > Actinomycetes > Mycobacteriales > Pseudonocardiaceae > DASYTH01. The sequence goes on from NZ_DASZCQ010000327.1 coordinate 15,743, forward strand.
TACCGGGCGATCCGGTCCTCCCATTCCGCCCGCACCCCGAACGCCGCGTCCGCGAACCCCACCGCCCGGATCGCCTCCGCCACCTCGGCCGCCTGATCCGGCGTGAACACCCGCACCGGATCCCCGATCGCCGTCGTGTGCGGCGGCACGAAGAACTCCTCCGGCAGCACGGTCCGCGCATGCACCAGCGCGTGGACCGCCACACTCGCCCCCGCCCCGAGCCGAGCCCGCTGCAGCACCGTCACCCCGGCCGCCAGGTAGGCGCACCGCCCGACCGTCGCGCCCAGAACCGTCGCATGTGGACCCACGAACACGTGGTCGCCCACCACCACCGGAGCGTCCACATCGGACACCGCGGTCGCGCGCAGCACCGCGTGCTCGGCGACGATCACCGACTCGCCCACCTCGACCCGCGACCCCTCGGCGTCCAGCACCGCCCCGTACATGACCCGAGCCCGCGGCCCCACCCGCACATCCCCGACCAGCACCGCATTCGGCGCCACATAGGCGGTCGGGTCCACCCGCGGCTCGGCCGACCGATGACGGATCAACATGCCCCGATCCTGGCAGCTACCGATCGGCCGACGCCATCCAGACGGCGATCTGGGTGCGGGAGTTGAAGCCGAGTTTGTTCAGGATGTTGCGGATGTGGGTGTCGACGGTGTGCTCGGATATGAGCGGGCGGGCGCCGATCTGCTCGTTTGGCAAAACGTCGTCATCACCAGCTGATCCGCGGCGCATGGATCGGGGGAGCGACACACCCGCGCGCTCCTTGGCTTTGAGGTCTTGCGCCGACCAACGGGACCTCAGGGGACCGTGACGGCACCCAGCCACAGTCAACCCGATAACCGCTCCATGCGCTGGAACGCAACAACCGCATGGAAATCCGGAGAGGCGGAACTGTCAGTCCCGCCAGCCGGAGAGTTGGACGCCCTTGGCGACGTCGACACGGAAGGACATGGTGAGCTCGGTGGTCTTGTTGGGCGCGAGCTCCAGTTTCCAGGTGACCTCGCCGAGATCGGTCTGCTCGGCCGGTTTGGGCTCGCACTGGACGTCCCGCACGGTGATCGCGTCGTCGGTGGAGACCGGGATCTGGTCGATGACCGTGATTCTCGCCGGCCGCGGGCCGTAGTTGCCGATCGTGATCTTGTACGCGGCCTCGTGCCGGCGGGTGCCGCCGAGCACCGCCTTGCCCGCGGTGCGGCGGATCAGCTCGCGCTCGACCCGGACCCGGTCGTCCACGCCGAGCGCCAGCTCGACCTCCTCACCCGGCGCCCACGGCTCGAGCGCGGTGGTGCCGACGAACTCGGTGTCGTGGAAGATCGCGGCGGGGCCGGGCCGCAGCGTGTGCTCGGAGGTGTTCACCGCGGTGGCCCGCAGGTACGCCTCCGGTCCGCGCAGCGGCACCGTGACGTGGTCCAGCCGGCTGGGCAGCTCCGCGACCATGATCGTGGTGCGGTGCGCGGTGCCGTCGGACGGCACGGCGATCCGGCGCGCCGGCTGGTAGGTGGCCGCGGTCGCCCCGTGCTCCACGCTCGCGGTCGCCGCGGCCACCTCGGC
>NZ_DASZCQ010000328.1:0-17192 GCF_035942955.1 Actinophytocola sp.
GCCGTGCTCACCGCCGTCGCCGTGGTCGGCGGCGTCGCGGCGCTGACCGACCGCGCCGGGCCGCCGGACGCCGACGCCGACCCCGCGTCCGGGCGGGTGACCCCGACCACGGTCGACACCAAGGCCACCGCGCCGTCCGACCCGACCACCGTCGAGCCGCCGCGGACCACGACGAAGAAGACGCCGCCGCGCACCACCACGAACCCGCGGACGACGACGAAACCGCCGGCCACCACGACGACTCGGCCGCCGGCATCCGATGCGCCACCACCGCCGCCCACCACGAGCACGACCGGGGCCACCGCCGGTCCGACCACCGCGACCTCGGCGGGCGGTGCGCGATGATGGGGACCCTGGACGCCGACGCGTTGCACGCCGAGCACGCCTGGCGCAGCGGTGACACGGCCACCGCGATCGAGGCCGCCGACCGGGTGCTCGCCGCGGGCGCCGACCCGGAGTGCCGGGCGGCGGCGGTGGCCGCGGCCGCCGAAGCCGCCGACGGGGCCCTGCTGGACGCGGCCGACCGGTGGCGTCGAATCGCTTCGACACTCGACGGCGTGCCGGGCGTCCTGGCCGCCGGCCGGGGTGCGCTGGCCGCCGGCCTGTCCGGCGACCTCGACGCGGCCGCCCGCGACCTGGCCACCGCCCGGGAGGTGCTCCCGGCGCCGGCGCCGCGCGGGCTGACCGTCCTGCTCGACGGCGTCGACGCGGCCATCGAAGCGGTGCGCGGCGGCTTCGACCGCGCCGCCCGGCGGCTCGCCGGCCTGGCCGTGGCCACCGTCCCCGCCGACCCGCTCACCTGCGAGCGCTGGGACGACCTGGCCGTGACCGTGGTCGTGGCCAGCGGCGACGACCACACCGCACGGGACATGCTCGCCGCGTACGCCGACCGTCCACTCACGACTCGGCGGCGCCTGCTGAGCGCCTGGCTGGACCTGCGCGCCGGCCGCCTGGCCGACGCGCGCGACGGCCTGGCCGCCGCGGCCGACGCCGCCATCCTGCGCCGCGACGCCGTCCTCGCCGCCGCGATCACGATCGGCCTTGCCCGGCGCTCCGGCGACGAGGCCGCCCTGCGCGCCACCTGGCACCGGGTCGCCCCGGTCGTCGCCGGCGCCGACGTCGAGCTGCTGCTGCTCGACGCCTGGGGCGAGCTGTCCGTCGGCGCGTCCCTCGTCTCCCCCATCGAACGCGACATCGTCGTCGAGGCCATGCACCGCGCCATCGCCCGCGCCGGCAGCCCGGCCTGGTGTGTCGCAACGGAAACCTGGTGGCGCCTGCAGCGCGCCGTCGTCGCGGCGGACCCGCTCGCCGCGGCCGACGCCGCCGAGATGCTCGACGCGCTGGCCAACGACGCCGGCCGGCTCGTCCTGCGCGCCACCGCCGCCCGCGTCTGGGCGTCCATCCTTTCCGGACACCTCGACGCCCGCAGCGTCACCACCACCGCCGAAGCCCTCGCCGATGCCGCCCAACCCTGGGAGGCCGCCGCGCTGTGCGCCGCCGCCGCCCGCCTCGCCGACCCGGCCGCCGCCAAGGACCTCCTCGCCGCCGGCCGCGCCCTGCGCGCCAAACTGACCACCGACGACCGCACGCCCTCCGGCGGACTGTCCAAACGGGAGATCGCGGTCGGTGAGCTACTGCTCGATGGCCTGACCCAAAAGGAGATCGGCGCCCGCCTGTACATCTCCCCCAAGACCGTCGAGCAGCACGTGGCCCGGCTCCGCCAGAAACTGGTCGCCGGCAACCGCGCTCAGCTCATCGCCGCACTCCGCACCCACCTGGCAAGCTAAACCCGCTTGCCCGGAGTGGGTGGGCTGCGGGGTGGCGGGTGGTGGGCCATGGTGGCAGGGAGGGATGGAAGGAGGGGCTCGTGAGTGGTGAGGTGACGGGGTTCCGGGTTGAGGTGGGGGATGCGGAGTTGCGGGATCTGCGCGAGCGGTTGCGGCGGACGCGGTGGCCGGAGGCGGAGACGGTGGATGACTGGTCGCAGGGGGTGCCGTTGGGGTATGTGCGGGAGATGTGTGAGTACTGGGCGGAGGAGTACGACTGGCGGACGAGGGAGGAGCGGCTGAATGAGTGGCCGCAGTTCAGGACCCGGATCGACGGGGTGGGGATTCATTTTGTGCACGCGCGGTCGGTGCACGAGCGGGCGTTTCCGCTGATTTTGACGCATGGGTGGCCGGGGTCGGTGGTGGAGTTTCTCAAGGTGGTTGGGCCGTTGACCGATCCGGAAGCGTACGGCGGGGAGGCGGGGGATGCCTTTCATGTGGTGTGTCCGTCGTTGCCGGGGTTCGGGTTCAGTGACAAGCCGGCGGAACCGGGCTGGACGGTGCAGCGGATCGCGCGGGCGTGGGTGGAGTTGATGGCCCGGCTCGGCTACGAGAGGTACGGCGCGGCGGGTGGTGACTGGGGAACCAGCGTCAGCACGGTCGTCGGGCAGCTGGACGCCGGGCGTGTGGCCGGGATCCACCTCGTCCCGCCGCTCGCCGCGCCCGATCCGGCGACCTTCGGCGATCTCACCGAGCGGGAGCGGGTGGCAATCGAGGAGATGAAGGAGCGGGGCGAGTCGGGGGACGGGTACAGCGTCGTGCAGGGGACGCGGCCGCAGACGGTGGGGTACGGGTTGGTGGACTCGCCGGCCGGGTTGTGCGCGTGGATTCTGGAGAAGTTCTGGGCGTGGGCCGATCATGACGGGGATCTGGAGAGCGTGCTCGGCAGGGACGAGCTGCTGGACAACCTGATGTTGTACTGGGTTCCGGGGACCGGGGCCTCGGCGGCTCGGCTCTATTGGGAGAGCATCAAGCAGGTCAAGGGGTGGATCCTGGGGTCCACTGTGGACACCGTGGACGTGCCGGCGGGGTGCTCGATCTTCCGGAAGGAGGTGCCCCGGCCGTCGCGTCGGTGGGCGGCGAAGCGGTACACCGACATCCGCCACTGGAACGAGCTCGACCGGGGCGGGCACTTCGCCGCGTTCGAGCAGCCGGAGCTGTTCGTCGACGAGGTGCGTACCTTCTTCCGGATGGTGCGCTAGCCGGTGGTGCACGCGGTGCCGTTGAGCGTGAAGCTCGTCGGCGACGCGTTGGTTCCGGAGTAGGTGCCCTGGAAGCCGAAGCTTTGGTTGCCTCCCGGGGAAATGGTCGCGTTGTAGTCGAGGTTGCGGGCCGTCACGGCCGGTCCGGACTGGGTGACGTCGGCGTTCCAGCGGCTGGTGATCTGCTGGTTGCCGGGGAAGCTGAAGGTCAGCGTCCACCCGTTGATCGTGCCGGACCCGGCGTTGGTGATCGTCACGTTCGCCGTGAAGCCGCCCGCCCAGGTGTTCGGCACATAACTGACCCGACAGCCCCCGGGCGGAGGCGGCGGTGGCGGGGGAGGCGGCGGTGGCGGCTGGGAACCGAGTGTCAGGCGCACGATCCGGTCGTCGCCGGCGCGCGGGGTGCCCCGGCCGTCGGTGTTGTTGGTCATGAGCCACAGTGATCCGTCGGGCGCGGTGGTGACCATGCGCAGGCGGCCGAACGTGCCGTTGAAGAACGCGACCGGGCTGCCGTCGAGCGCTCCATTGAGGACCGGAACGGCCCAGAGCCGTTGTCCCCGCAGGGAAGCGAGCCAGACGGTGTTGGCCGTGAAGGCGATGCCGGACGGGGACGCCTCGGCCGGGCTCCATTGCACGATCGGGTCGACGAAGCTGGGGTTGCCGGCCCGTCCCTCCACCGTGGGCCAACCGTAGTTGCGGCCGGCCTGGATGAGGTTGAGCTCGTCCCAGGTGTTCTGGCCGAACTCGCTGGCCCACAGCCGGCCGGCGCCGTCGAAGGCGAGGCCCTGGACGTTGCGGTGGCCCATGCTCCACATCCGGTTTCCGGCCGTGGGATTGCCCGGAGCGGCGGCGCCGGTCGGGGTGACCCGCAGGATCTTGCCGCCGAGCGACGACGGGTTCTGCGCGTTGGCCGACTGGCCGGCGTCGCCGGTGGCGATGTAGAGCATGCCGTCCGGGCCGAACGCCAGCCGGCCGCCGTTGTGGATCGTCGCCTTGGGAATGCCGGAGACGATCACCTCGGGCGTGCCGAGGCCGGTGTCGAAGCGCATCCGCACGACCCGGTTGTCGTTGGCCGCGGTGAAGTACGCGTACACCAACCGGTCGGTGGCGAACGTCGGCGCGACGGCCAGACCGTGCAGCCCGCCCTCGCCGCCCGGCACCACGCCGGGCACGGTGCCGATCGTCGTCACCGTGCCGTTCGCGATCCGCTTGATCTGCGCGGTGTTGCGCTCGGAGACCAGCGCCGAGCCGTCCGGCAGGAACGCCAACCCCCACGGCGCGGCGAGGTTCGTCGCCACCGTCGAGGCCACCGTGGGTGTCGGCGGCACCGCCTGGATGCCGACGGGGTCGGCCGAGCGCGCCGCGCTCGCCGGCGGCACCGCCGTCAACGCGGCGCACACGGCGGCCGCGCACACCAGTGAGGTGCGGCTCATCGCGCTCACCCGACCGCGCACGCCGTGCCGTTGAGCGTGAAGCTCGCCGGCGACGCGTTGGTTCCGGAGTAGGTGCCCTGGAAGCCGAAGCTCTGGTTGCCTCCCGGGGAGATGCCGGCGTTGTGGCCGACATTGCGGGCCGTCACGGCCGTCCCGTTCTGGGTGATCTCGGCGTTCCAGCCGCTGGTGATCCGCTGGTTGCCGGGGAAGCTGAAGTTCAGCGTCCACCCGTTGATCGAGCTCGACCCGGTGTTGGTGATCGTCACGTTCGCGGTGAACCCGTCGCCCCACGTGTTCGGCACGTAGCCGACCCGGCAGGCGCCGCTTCCCGGCGGAGGCGGGGGTGGCGGAGGCGGCGGAGCTCCCGTGGTGACCGAGAACGCGGTGACCGCGAGGCCCGCGCCGCCGATCCACGGCTCGAAGCCGGCCTGGATGCTGGTCAGGTACCAGGAGCGCTGGGCGTACCCGCGGGCGATCGCGTCGGCGTAGAAGTCGTTGACCGCGAAGTTCAGCGACGTGGTGGCCGACGTGCGCACGTAGGAGACCACGTTCCAGCCGATGTTGCCGAACCAGACGTCCCAGGTCGCCCCGAGCAGCGAGACCGAGGCGACACGGGAGCCGATCGGTTGGATGGAACCCTGGCGGTTGAGCCAGACCATGATCTCCGCGCCGGTGTTCTGGCCGTTGGTCCGGGGTGTGGGGTCGAACCACAGGTCGTAGGACGCGTTCCAGGTCCCGGCGCTCGGGTAGGCCATGCCCACGCTGGTCCGGATGCCGGCGAAGGCGCTGGTGCTGGCCTGCAGGGGTAGCCCGCTGCCCGCGGTGCAGTTGCCCCAGTGGCAGCCGAAGTACACCGACGGGTACGCCGCCGGCGCGCCGTTGGTCGCGTTGTTGTGGTTGGCCTGCGTGACGGTGAAGCCGGAGGCCGTGGTGTCGATGCACTGCGCGGTGTCGGCACCCCAGACGTTGTTCTGGACGTTGTACCGTCCATTTTGGATGGACAGGGTGCCGAACTTCTCGCAGGTCACGACCGCTTGCGCGGGCTGAGCCGCGACCACCGCCAATCCCCCCGTCAGCACGACGGCCGCCATGGCGGCCCCGATGAAGCGCCTCATTGGAACTCCTCGTTGACTTGCAGGGATGGAGATCCCAGACTGGGAGCGCTCCCAGAAACCACCCATATAGTTACGCAGGCGTCACGCTTAGGCAACACCGGGGCTCATGTCCGGCGGATGAGCGCTCGTTATGCCCGGTGTCGGGCCGAGGCGTGCCGCCGTCCACAGAGAGGTGGATCGTGAGAACACGAGTAGTGCTGATGCTGCTCGCCCTGCTGTCCTCGATGCTGGTCCTCGCGCAACCCGCGCAGGCGGCCGTCGGGCTTCGGGTCAGTGGGACGCGCATCGTCGAGTCCAACGGAAACACCTTCGTGATGCGCGGGGTGAGCCACGCGCACGTCTGGTACCCGCAGCAGACCAGCTCGTTCGCCAACATCAAGACCTTCGGCACCAACACGGTGCGGGTCGTGCTGGGCAGCGGTCAGCGCTGGGGCCCCAACTCGGCAAGCGACGTCGCGGCCGTCATCTCCATGTGCAAGCAGAATCGGCTGATCTGCGTGCTCGAGGTGCACGACACGACCGGGTTCGGCGAGGAGGGCGCGGCCGCCAGCCTCGACCAGGCCGCGAGCTACTGGATCAGCATCGCCAGCGCGCTGATGGGCCAGGAGGACTACGTCGTCATCAACCTGGGCAACGAGCCTTTCGGCAACAACCAGCAGGTCAGCGCCACCTGGGCGACCGCGACGCGCAACGCCATCGTGCGGCTGCGCAACGCCGGCTTCGACCACCTGATCATGGTCGACGCGCCCATGTGGGGCCAGGACTGGCAGGGCATCATGCGGGACAACGCGGCGTCGGTGTTCAACGGCGACCCGGACCGCAACACGGTGTTCTCCGTGCACATGTACGGCGTCTACGACACCGCCGCCGAGATCAACGCCTACCTCGACGCGTTCCAGACCGCCGGCCTGCCGCTGGTGATCGGCGAGTTCGGGTTCAACCACTCCGACGGGAACCCGGACGAGGACACGATCATGTCCCAGGCGCAGACCAGGGGCGTCGGCTACATCGGATGGTCGTGGAGCGGCAACAGCGGCGGGGTCGAGTACCTGGACATGGTCAACGGCTTCAACCCGGCCAGCCTCACCCCGTGGGGCGAGCGAATCTTCAACGGCCCCAACGGAATCCGGCAGACCTCCCGCGAGGCGACCATCTACGGCGGCGGTGGCGGCGGGGACAACCAGCCACCCACCACGCCCGGCACGCCGACCGCGTCCGGCGTGACGTCCAGCAGCGTCACGCTGAACTGGGCGGCGTCCACCGACAACGTCGGGGTGACCGGATACCAGGTGTTCCGGGCCACCGGCACCACCGGCGGCACGTTCACCCAAGTGGGCTCGCCGGCCACGAACACGTTCACCGACACCGGGCTGTCCGGCTCGACGACCTACCGGTACAACGTCCGGGCGCGCGACGCGGCGGGCAACGTCTCGGCCGCGTCGAGCACGGTCACGGTGACCACCCAGCCGGGCGGGGGTGGCGGCACCGGCACCTGCCGGGTGACCTACTCCGCGTCGAACTGGGGCGGCTCCAACGGGTTCACCGCCAACCTGACGATCGCCAACACCGGCACGGCGGCGATCAACGGCTGGACCCTGGCGTTCAGCTTCGCCTCGGGTCAGCGCGTGTCCGCGGGCTGGAGCGCCACCTGGAACCAGGCGGCCAACAGCGCCAACGTCACCGCGGTGAACCTCGACTGGAACCGGTCCATCGCACAGAGCACGTCGGTGGGCATCGGCTTCAACGGCACCCACACGGGCACCAACCCGGCCCCGACGAGCTTCACGCTCAACGGCGCCGCGTGCACGACCTCCTGACCGTCTAAACCGGACTCAGCCTGGGTGCGCGCCGACCGTGTCACGGATCTGCGCACCCAGGCCGGAGTCCGCGGCGCGGGCGCAGTGGGCGCAGCAGAAGAAGCGGCCCTCCACCTCGACGCCGTGACCGAGGATCCGGCACCCGCAGTGCTCGCACACCGGGGCCAGCTTGTTGATCGCGCATTCGAAGCTGTCGAAGGTATGCGTCTGCCCGCTGGCCGTGCGTACCTCGAAGGCCATCCAGTAGTCGTTCCCGCACGTCTCGCAGGTCGCCATTTCGGCGTCCTCCTCGTTGTCGGTTACCTCCTACTGGCAGCCTGCGCTCCCCGGCGGCGACCGGCAACTCGGCGGGCTAGCGGGCCGTGATCCGCAGCATCACCCCCGTGGTTCCGAACGGCACCCCGGTGACGTTGCCGGTGACGTAGAGCTCGCCGCGAGCGTCCTCGGCGATGCCGAGCACGGACAGCGTCTGCGGGAAGGCGGCCGGCGGGCGGTTCGGGTCGATCAGGCCGAGCCGGGCCGCGGCCTCCGGGAACCCGCGCGCCTCGGTCACCTGCGCCATGCCGTGCCGGTCGTGCGACAGGTACAGGATCCGGCCGTAGTTGGACCCGGGGGCGCCGGTGCCGGACAGCCGGGAGAACTCGCCGAACACGTACCGCCCGCGCAGCTGCGGCACCCGGCGGCCCTGGTAGACGAACCCGCCGATCACCGCGTGCCCCTCGTGGTGGGTGTCGTACTGCGCGATCGGATCCTGCAGCCCCGGCGGCGTCGGGCGGGACGGCTCGCGGCTTGCGAAGCCGGGCTGGGTCCCGTTGGGGTTGAAGAACAGCGCGCCCTCCTTGAGGTTCCACCCGTAGTTGCCGCCGTTGACCACGATGCTGATCTCCTCGAGGTCGTTCTGCCCCACGTCGGCGACGTACAGTCGGCCGGACTGCCGGTCGAACGACAGGCGCCACGGGTTGCGGAAGCCGAGGGCGAAGATCTCGCCGACCAGCCCCGGCATGCCGCGCCAGATGTTGTCCGCCGGAACGCCGTACTGGCCGTTGGCCGAGTCGCGCGCGTCGACGTCGATGCGCAGCACCTTGCCGAGCGGGACGGTCGGGTTCTGCGCGTTGCCGGCGTTGTGCCCGACGTTCTGGTCGTCCGCGCCGCCACCGTCGCCGGTCGGGATGTACAGCAGCCCGTCAGGGCCGAACGTGATGTCCCCGCCGTTGTGGTTGAACTGCGGCCAGTCGATGCGGATCAGCTCGCGCCGGCTGGCCGGGTCCACCGCCGCGCCGGGGTCGCCGGGGTTGGGCACCCGCCATTCGGCCACCACGTTCTGGTGGTTGGCGGCGGTGCCGGGCGGCAGCGTGCTGGGGAAGGTGGGCGCCGCGGTGACCCGCTCGGAGGTGTAGGTGTAGAGCAGGCCGTTGCTGGCGAAGTCCGGGTGGAAGGCGGTGCCGAGGAAACCGCGCTCGTCGAAGGTGTTGGGACCGCCGACGCCGAGCGGGATCAGCCGGTCGCTGACGTCGAGCACGACGGCCTGCCGGCCGCTGGCCAGGTCCACGCTGACCAGCTGCCCGTCCTGGTCGATGGCGAACAGCCGGCCCGGATGTCCGGGCGCCACAACGGCTTTCACCGGTGCGGTGAGCCCGTCGGTCACCTTCTCCAGGCCGATCTTGACGCCGTTGGTCCGGATCGGGGCGAAGATCGTGTCGTCGAACGGGTCGTCCGGTGGATGCGCGGCCGCGGGTCCGGCGAACGAGGACGCCGCCATCGTGGAGATCAATCCCAGCGCGCCGACCAGAACTGCTATTCGTCTCATGGAATCCCTCCGCTCATAGGCAAAGTCATTCTGTGCGGGCCCGCGCACGAGGGGTAACCGCCGATTCCCCCTAGGTGGGGCGCCCGGATGTGCCGAGCTGCACGCTGCCAGGCCGCCGCCGACCACCTAGCCCGCGCGGCGGGAGTACAGCATCCCGAGGAACTCCACCAGAAGGCGCTCGCGCAGGGCCGGCGTCGTGGTCGCGAGGAGCGCATTGACCGTGGCCATGCGGTCGGGCAGCCCGGCGCCGTCGAGGCCGGCCACGGCGAGCATCCCGGCGAACTGCTCGGCGGTCAGGGTGGCCGGATCGAGCGCCCTGATGATCTCGGCGAGGTCCGGCGGCACCGGCACGGGCCCGGCGCGGCGGGCCGCGGCGACCGACTCGGCGAGGTCGGCGAGCAGCCGCGGCTCGGCGCCGTGGTTGGCCGCGGTCACGGTCAGGTGCAGGTTGGCCGGCGACGGGCCGTGCGCGAACCGCGGCTGGATGTACCAGCGGCGCGCGGTCATCTCGTCGGCCACGGTGAACACGTCGAACCCCGCATCGTCCACAGTAGACACCGCGAGCAGCGACGCGCGGGTCGCCGAGCACCCGCAGGCCGTCGACGGCCGCGATGCCGGCGCGCAAGCAACAGCAGTCCGGGCACGGTGCCGAAGGCCCCGCTGACGAGCGATCCGAGCGCGTAGCACGCCCGCACCCGCACCGGCAGCCGGTCGGCCACGGCAACATCGGGTGTAGTCATGGTTAGCAGGACGCTATCCGGCCATCGGCCGCCTCCACTCCGCTAAGTGAGGTAACGGTGACTGCGCCGATTAGGGTCGAAAGTCCTCTGTGTCCGGTGACGCCGGCTCAGGCGCCCGGTACCGCCGTGCTTGCGAGGAGTCACCCGAGTAATCAGGAGGGCGGCGCTCGGCACGTGGACACGCCCGTCGCGGCGACCATGGTGTTCGCCGGCGACGGTCATGCCCATTGGCACGTCAGGGATCTGGAAAGCTACGCGCTGCACCGACTCCGGATGCGGCGAGTTGTCGACGGGACTGCCGGTGGGCTGGGGCGACCGTTATGGCTGGACGCTGTCCGACCAGTATGTGGACATCATCGGGATCGCCACCGGGAAGTACCGGCCGCGGGCGGTTGCCGACGCGTTCGGCTGTTTCACCGAGAGCGGCCGCGCGAACAACGAGACCTGGATCGACTTCTCGCTGCCGGCGCGGCGGGGTGGCTTGCAGGTGAAGGTGCTCGGCTACGGCCCGTCCACCCGATAGCCACCCCGCATGAGCGCTCCACGGCGCGGCACACGTCCCAATTGAATGGCTCGTCAGGCCGAGAAGGCCGGCTGGCGGGCCTTGCCGCCCTTGCCCCGCTTGCCGCCCTTCGTCTGGGCCTGCTCGAAGGCCGCAATCACGTCGGTGGGGATACGGCCGCGCTCGGCGATGTCGAAGCCATTCTGCCGCGCCCAGTCGCGGATGGCCTTGGTTTGCTCGCGATTGGCGGCGGGCCGGGAGGCCGGCTTGGCGGTGCCGGCGCCGCGCTTGATACGCCCGCCGGTGCGCCGGGCCGCGGCCACGTACTCGTCCAGAGTGGAGCGCAGGTTTTCGGCGTTGGCCTCGTTCAGGTCGATCTCGTAGTCGGCACCGTCCAGCGAGAAGCTGACGGTGCTGATGTCATCGGATGCGGTGCCATCCAGGTCGTCGACCAGTTCGACGATGACTTTCTGGGCCATGTTCTTTCGTACCTCGGCTCTCGAGAAAACGTTACCAACGGTGTCAGCTACGTCACATTGATACGTGGGGTGACGACTGCCGCGAGGATACAGCAATTATCTCACATTGACGATCCGCGCCCCCGGAGAGTTTGGCGATCCACGATCGACAGTCGGAAGCGACCATCGAAATCTGCAACTTGCAGATCGGGATCTAGCCGTCTCCGCCGCCATTATCCACCGCACGGAATCGGGACGGCACGGTTAGCTCCCGCCGGTCCGGCGGGTAAAGCGCCGCCGCCCCATCCGAATGGTCGGCCACACCGCCGCCGTTCACCGGGCCGGGCGAACGGGGCGGCATTGGCGCGCGTCGCCGGCCGAACTCGCCGAAGATCTCCATATAGAGGAGGTGGGATGCCGATAACGACGCTGACCGCAGTCGTGGCCGCCGCGGTGGCCCCGCTGGTGGCCGACCGGGCGCGACGGTGGATCGCGATTCCCTCCGTGGTTCGCCGCGGGATCGTGTTCCGGCTGTTCCTCGACACCGGCGACCCGCGCGAGGCGAAGGTCGCGGAATCCAAACTGGACGCCATCGGGTTCGGCTTCCTGGTGCCGTTCTTCTTCGTGATCAGCGGCGTGCGCTTCGAGCTGACCGCGCTGGTGACGGACCTCGGCGCGCTGTTGCTGCTGCCGGCGTTCCTGGCGCTACTGATCGTGCCGCGCGGCGCCGCGGTGCCGGCCGGTCAGCACGGCCCGGAGTAGCGGCAGGCCACCACGTCCGGGCGTTCGACGGGCTCGCCCGCGTCGATGGACAGGGCCAGGCGCACGAACTGCGCGTGGGTCCAGGCAAGCGGGGTCGCGGACGTGGTGCCGGTGCCGGGGCGCACAGCGGGCGCGGGTGGGCGGTTGTCCCAGACCTGTTCGGGCAGCATCAGCCCGCCATTGGCGGTCGCGGCGATCGAGCTCAGCCGCTCGCGGGCCGCGCCGAGGTCGCCGGCCACCAACTCGTACTCGCCGCGCTCGCCGGCGAAGATCGGCCAAAGCCGGCCGAAGGTTCGGGTCGGCTGCGGGAAGTTGACGTTCCACGGGCCGCCGTCGGCCTGCTCGCCGTAGCCGTCGCTGGTGAAGCGGTGCCAGAAGAAGCCGGTCTCGGCGCGGTCGGCGAGCTGCTCGTCCACCACCGCGACCGTGTTGGCGATCACCGGGTCGTCCGGCGCCCGCACGCCGAGCCGCACCAGCTCGAGAAAGCTCGGGTCGACGACCGTCCGCTGGTCCACCTCGCCGACGTTGTTGTCACCGAGGTTGTACCGGGTGCCCTGGTCCGGCCGGCCGTCCTTGGTCAGCCGCAGGTAGTACGGCCGCGCGGAATACGGGCCGGTGCTGGTCGCCGTCCAACCCTCCACAGCGGACTGCCACGCGTCGGCGATCGCGAGGTACCGGTCCGCCCGTTCGGCATCGCCGGACCGGGCCAGCAGGTCGGCGAGGCAGACCAGGCCGGCGATCTCCGAGGCGATGGTGGCCGGCGAGTAGCCGCTCTGGTTCTCCCACCGCTCCTGCTCGGTCCACGGGGCGGTGTTGCCGTCCTTGGTGAAGCTCACCATGAACTCCGCCGCCCGCCGCAGACCGTCCAGGGTGGCGGCGTCGGTGCGGCCGAGCAGCCAGGCGAGCAGCATCGGCGCCGCGGTCTCGTCGAGCTGAACGCTGGTCCAGTAGGGAGATCCATCCACCCGGGTGTTCTGCGCGAGATGGCCGTCGGCCTGCTGTTGCCGGCGCAGCATGTAATCCAGCGCCCGCTCGGCCGCCGGCCGGTCGCCGGCGGCGAGCAGCGCCGAGGCCACCTGGTAGAGATCCCGCGGCCACACCAGCGCGTACGGTCCGAACTCCGGCACGATCACCCGGTCGAAGCCGAACGCCCACGGCAAGGCGGGCGCGGCGATGAACGCGCCGGGGTTGCGCTTGTCCTCGGTGGCCGCCATGACCATCAGGGAGCTGGCGTACAGCGCCCGCTCACGCGCGGTGGTCAGGCTGGCCGGCGGCTGGCGCAGGCCGGCGAGGTAGGTTCGCCAGCCCCGCGCGTACCCCGCGGCCGCGCGCTCGAATCCGGCCGCCAGCGAGCGGTGCGCGGAAGCCTGGGCCTGACCGGCGTTCGCGCCGAAGCCGAGCACCACGGTGTCGTGCCGCTCGCGCACGCCGTCCAGCCGCAGCCGCCCGGTCTGCACCACGTTGCCGGGTCCGGCCGTCCGGAAGTGCCCGTCCAGCCGGCGATCGACGGACAGATCCGTCCAGCCGTCGCTGGCGCCGAGGTAGCCGTTGGAGGTCTCGGCGAAGCCGCGGCCGGCGACCAGCGCGCTCGCCGCGTGCCCATCGGACGCGACCAGCGTCCGGCCGACCGTCCTGGCACGGTCGTCGCCACCTTCCCTGGACAGCGCGGGATCGTAGAGCACGAATGTCCTCAGTGGACGATCCGCGCGTAGGTCGACGTCAAGCAGCACGCTCGGCCGGCCGGGATCGGTGACGTAGGTGATCGTGGCCGACCACCCGGTGCCGGTGGCCACCTGCCGGAACGTCAGGCCCTCGACCGGCTCCGTACGCACCGCCACATCCTGGGCCCGCTCGACGAAGCTCACGCCGTCGGTCACGACGAGCTGCAGATCCCGCACCGCGGGCGTGCTCAGATCGGGGTAGAACGCCTCGGTCATCCGCCCGCCGCCCAGCGTGAACCACACCGTGCTGTCCGGCCCGCGCGCCGTGCCGAACCCCTGCTTGTCCGCCGGCGTGAACACCGCCGCCGCCCCGGGCGCACCGGGCGCGTCACCCGCCTGCGCGCTCACCGGCGCCGCGCCCGACACCACGACCGCCAACGCCCCGACCAACGCCACACCGCGCAGAGAGCACCTCATCTCTTCGATGCTAGGTGCGCCAACCCGGTCCGGCATGACGCCGGCGCGGGCACGATGGAAACACGGACGGGCGGGCCTATCTGGAAAGGTTGATCGCCGACCGGCTCGGCGCCGGCAAGGGGCAGCCGGCCGCGGGGCGAGAGCTGAGCTTCAACCCGTGGGAGGTGCGCGGGATCGCAGTCAGCCTGATGGCCGCGGGCGCGCTCGCACAGGCGGAGGCGGAGGCGGATCCTCGCCGATCTCCAGGCCACCCTGATCGACTCCGGCTGGCCGCGGGTCGTGCGGCACCAGCTCTCGGCGACCGCCGATCCGATTGTCCACTTAGGATGATGGAAGCGGCGTGGCGTTCCACGGCGATCATCCCCGGCGCGGGAGTGAAGATCACCGTTTGGGAATCTCACGCCACGTGACATGCCGTCCCGGAAAGGGAAGTGATGTCACCTCGCTCCTCCTGGCATGCTGGCGCCGTGCCGTACCGACTGATCGAGGGTGATCCCGAGCCGTCCGCGGTGCGGTGGCTGACGTTTGTGCCGTTTCTGCCGGACGGGCGGTGCATGGTGCTGCCGGGGCCGCGGCTGCCGAGTGGGGAGGTTCGGGCCGGCGAGCACTACCTGCTCGACGCCTGCATCCGGATTCCGCTGGAAACCGTGGGGTTCCGGATGCAGCGGGTGGGGCCGTTCGCCGCCGACAGGGACCACGTGTACGCGTGGCTGGACGGCGACCGCTACGCGGGGAGCCGGCCGCATGCGGTGATCGAGCCGGTGGTCGACACCGCGGAGGCGCTCGCCCGGGTGCTGGACGCCGTGAGCGCAATGGTGGTGCGCGACGGTGCGCGCGCCTTCCGGTCGCAGTCCGATGCCGACTACTACGCGACCAACGTGCGGCTGCTGGAACCGGCTTACCTGCGCGGGACGACGGTGCAGGCGGGGTCGGGGTTCGGCGGGGACGCGGCGCGGTGGCGGGCCCGCCGCGAGATGATCGTGGACGGCATCGACCGGGCCGGCACCTTCCTGGATGTGGGGTGCGCCAACGGTTTGCTGATGGAGTCGGTGCGGGACTGGGCCGCTGAGCGGGGTCTGGCGATCGAGCCGTACGGCGTGGACCTCGCGCCGGGTCTGGTCGAGCTGGCCCGGCGGCGGCTGCCGCACTGGGCGGACCGGATCGAGGTGGGCAACGCCATCGACTACGTCCCGGCCGGCGGGCGCCGGTTCACGTTCGTGCACGTGCTGCTGGACTGCGTCCCGGTCCGGCGGCGCGGCGACATGCTGCGGCACGCGCTGGACACGTTGGTGGCGCCGGGTGGGCGGCTGCTGGTCAGCCACTACCAGTCCGCAGGCGGCGGTGACCGGACCGCCGCCGAGCACGTCCGTGATCTCGGGTTCGAGGTCGCCGGCAGCTCGCACGCGCGGGGCGGCGACCGGGCCGCGACGACGGCGTGGATCGACCGCCCGGCGGCTATGCCGGTTGCGCCCGCATAACGAGAACGCGGAACTCGGCACCGGTCTGGTCGTCCAATAAGGCCGATCACATCCTTGATGCGAGGGAGAAGCCGGATGTCCGTACCCAACGCCGTTCGTTATGCCGCGGTCGCCGTGTGGGCGCTCCTCGGGCTCGCCGTGTTGCGGATGATCCTGACGTTGGCGTTCAAGGATGATCTCGTCGACGCGTGGATCGAGGACAAGGCGCCGGGGCTGCCGCGCGAGCTGGTCGCACAGGACGCGCCGGCGTACGTCGGGGTGGCGCTGGTGAGCCTGGTGTTCACCGTGCTGCTCGGGCTGGCGGCGGTCAACCTGCCCAATGGTCGGAACTGGGCCCGCATCGTCGCGATCGTGTTCGCCGCCCTGTCCGTGCTCGGCATCGTCGCGGCGTTCCTGGCGCCGTCGCTGGTCGTCCTGCAGATCATCAACGTGCTGATGGCGCTGCTGTCGATCGCGGTGATCGTGCTGCTGGCCAACGCGGAGGCGAACCGGTTCTTCGCCGCGCCCGTACGCTAAGCGGCCGGATACTTCCGCCACACCCCACCAATCCGGTAGAAGCTGCGCTACGAAACCTCGGTGCAATCCGGTCGGGTATCCCATTGGCATAGTCGGTTCCGATGATCCGACTCGGATGGGCCGAGTAGCATCTCGCGCAGGTCGGGGAGAGTTGGGGCGGTGGTCGTGGGAAACGGGCTTGCGGGAACGGCTCGACGAATCTTCGGCAGGCGTGGCCGGGCTCGCGACTCGGCCAGCTTCGGCGCCGCGGGACTCGGGGTGCTCCTGCTGGTCGGGGCCGCGCTGGGGACCGGCGTGGCCAGGACGGCCGTCGACGTCTCCGACGGCCTGACCTGGTTGGCGGACAACCCGCGCGGCGAGGTCGTGCAGGTGAACCCGGCCACCGGACGGCCGGAGACCCGATTACAGGTCAGCGGCGGGGACGCGCAGCTCGACATCACGCAGAAGGACGGCGTGCTGGTCGTGCTCGACCGGCGCAGCGGCCAGATCACGGTGATCGACCTGGCCACGCTGCTGGCCAGCGGCCGCCGGCAGGCCACGCCGGGCCCCGCGAGCAAGGTGCTCGTGTCCGACGGCCGGATCTACGTGGTCGACCGCGTGGCCGGAACCGTGCACAACGCCGACCCGGTGACGCTGGCCGACGTCGGCGAGCCGTGGAAGGCCGGCCAGCAGCTCGCCGACGTCGTGGTGGACGACAAGGGCACGATCTGGGCCGTCGACCACGGCGGGAACCTGCACGCCCTCGAGTGGTCCGACGACGACGCCAGGTTCCACGAGCGCTCCGACCGGCCGGTGCGCGGGGCCGGTCCGGGCACGGTCCTCGTGCCGCACCCGGAGGGCGTCACGCTGCTGGGTCTGGACGGCGGCGTGGTGGTCCAGGCGGGCACCGGCCAGGACGTCAGCGCGTCGACCCCGCAACTGCCCGGCCAGGTGATCCCCGCGCGGTTCAGCCCGGCCGGGCTGGTGCCGGCCGCGGTGCCCGGCAGCGGCACCGTCGTGATCGTCACCGGCGACCGCGTGCTGCGGGTGGACGTGGCCGCGCTGGGCTGCGCCACTCCCCTGCGGCCCGTGGTGTTCCGGGACCGGGTGTACGTGCCGTGCCGCGGCGGCGGCAAGGTGGTCGTCCTGAGCCCGTCCGGCGAGCGCGGCGGTCCGGACATCCCCGCGCCCGGCTCCGGTGATCCGGACGTCGTCGAGGACGACGGCCGCCTGTTCATCAGCGCCCCCGACGCCGACCGCGGCGTGATCGTCGACTCGGACGGCTCGACCCGCTCGGTCACCATCCGCAGCCCGGAGCTGCCGGTGGTCAACCCGGACCGGCCGCCGATTCCCGACGTGCCGACGCCGCCACCGCCGAGCCCCCGGCCGGAGCCCCCGGCCGACCCCGAAGACCCCGCC